>NZ_DASVOK010000045.1:0-3356 GCF_036383415.1 Rudaea sp.
GATCATTTCGCCCGACATCACGTCGGCCAGGCCGTGGATGCGCACGATGCCGTCGGACACCGAGACGATGGTGCCTTCGTTGCGCGCTTCCGCGGCGAGCTTGACCTGCTCGATGCGGTTCTTGATCAGTTCGCTGATTTCTGAAGGGTTAAGCGTGGTGGCCATTTCTCAAGTCCTCTGCGCGCGTGCGCGGTGAACGCAACGTCGCTGCTGGTTAATGTCAAAAGTCAAAGATCAAACGTCGATCGGATAGCGAGCCGTGCAGGCGCTCCGACGACTTTTGATCTCTGACTTCTGACGCTCCGGCGGCACGCACGCCGCCGGGTCGTCAATTCGCCAAAGTCTGTTCCAGACGCGCCAGGCGTCCGCGCACCGAGCCGTCGATCACGACATCGCCCGCATCGATCACGGCACCGCCGATCACGGACGGATCGATGTGCTGGTCGAGTTCGATGCTGCGGCCGAAACGCTTGGCCAGCGCGACCTTGATCGCATCGGCCTGCGGCGCCGGAATCTCCGCCGCCGAACGCAGCGTCACCTTGAGCACGCGCTCGGACTCGCGCTTGAGTTCCTCGAACAGCGCGGCGATTTCGGGCAACAGGGTGAGGCGGCGGTTGTCCGCGAGCAGCGACAGGAAATTCGCGAACGTGCCGCTCGCGGTTTCGCCCGGTGGCAGCAGCAGGCCGACGAGTTCATCATTGCTCAGACGCGGATTGCCGATCAGCGCGCCGACGCGCGCGTCCGCGACGGCCTGCCCGGCAAACCCGAGGTTCGCCGACCACGCCGCCAGTGCATTCCCGTCGCGCGCAGCTTCGAAGGCCGCACGCGCGTAGGGACGTGCCAAGGTCAAGGTTTCGCTCATGCGCTCAGATCTCGGCTACCAGCTGGTCGAGCAAGGCCTTGTGCGCATCGGCATTGATTTCCTTGCCGATGATCTTCGAGGCGCCCTGCACCGCGAGCGTGGCGACCTGGCCGCGCAGCGCTTCGCGCGCCTTGCCGACCATGCCGTCGATCTCGGTCTGCGCCGTGGCCTTGACCCGCGCCGCTTCGAGCAACGCATCGGCCTTGGCCTTGTCGACGATCTGGTTGGCCTGGCCGTGCGCCTTCTCGACGATCTCGGCGGCCTGCGCGCGCGCCTTCTTGATCTCGTCGGCCACGCGTGCGTCGGCGTCCTTGAGTTCCGCCTTGGCGCGGTCGGCCGCGGCGAGACCTTCGGCGATCTTCTGCTGGCGCTCTTCGATCGCCGCCATGATGTGCGGCCAACCGAATTTCATGACCAGCCAGACCACGGCGAAGAACGCCAGACCCTGGATGACAAAAGTGATATTGGGGATCATCGCTGACTCCATCGAGCCGACGCAGAGCGCCGGCCGAATTCCTGTAGGCCGCTTACTTGAGGACGCTGAAGCTGCCGAGGAACGGGTTGGCGAAGATCAGCAGCAGCGCGATCGCAACGCCGATCATCGGCACCGCGTCGAGCAGACCGGCGACGATGAACATCTTGGTCTGCAGCATCGGGGTCAGTTCCGGCTGGCGCGAGGAACCTTCGAGGAACTTGCCGCCGAGCAGCGCGAAGCCGATCGCGGTGCCGAGAGCGCCAAGGCCGATCAGAAGGCTGGCGGCGATCAGCGTGAAGCTCATTACGTGTGCTGCATTTTCCATGGTGGTCTCCTAAATCAAAAGTCAAAAAGTAGAGAAGTGCAAAAGTACAGAAATCAATGCCGTTCGGCGGCCATGCTCAGGTACACGACCGACAGCATCATGAAGATGAAGGCCTGCAGGGTGATAACCAGAATATGGAAAGCGGTCCAGAGGAAGCCGGCGATGAACTGGCCGAAGCCGAGCAGATAGGTCGAGAAGTGCGAGAGCGTCGCGTCGAGCGTCATCACCGCGATCAGGATGAAAATCAGCTCGCCCGCGTACATGTTGCCGAACAGTCGCAGCGACAGCGACACGGGACGCACGGCTTCCTCGATCAGGCGCAGCAGCAGATTGGCCGGCGCCAGCGCGATCTTCGCGCCGAGGCCGTGCGCATGGAACGGCGCGCTGACCATCTCGCCGAAGAACACCTTCGGACCCTTGTGCTTGAGGCCGAAGTACTGGATCAAGAGGAACACGCACAGCGCCATGCCGAGCGTGGTGCTGAGATCGGCCGTCGGCACGATGCGCAGATACTTGAGGCCGGCGGCGTGGCCCGCGGCCGGCAGCATGTCGACCGGCAGCATGTCGAGAAAGTTGAACAGGAACACGAGGCCGAAGATCGTGATCGCGAGCGGCGCGATCAGCTTGCTCGTGCCGTGGAAGGTTTCCTTGACCAGACCGTCGACGAAGACGACGACCATTTCGATGAAGCTCTGCAGCTTGCCGGGATTCTCGACCTTGGCGCGGCGCGCAGTGCCGATGAACAGCAGGCAGAACAGCGCCGACAGCACGAAGGTGAAGAACAGCGTGTCGATGTTCAGCGTCCAGAACCCGTCCTCGTGCGGCCAGCGCAGATGGTGCAGGTGATGCACGATGTACTCGGTCATGCTTCCTGACGAGGATTCGTGTTCGGCGGCTGCTTGCAACATGGAGAGAAACTACCCGATCAAACTTGCTGTTGAATTCTTCAGCGGAAAATTCCGACCGCTGCCCAAAACGCCACCTGCGCCGCGAGGACGCCAATGATCAGCGGCAAAGGCGCCAATCCGAACACTGCCAGCCCCAGATACAGCGCGAGCACCAGCCAGACCCACTTCAAAACTTCCGCGGCATACACCGCGCGCGCAATGCGCCGCGTCGCTGCGATGCCGTCCGCGTACAGACGCCACGCAAACAACGCGTTGCCGACCGCGATCACGCCACCGCCATACCAGGCCGCCATCCCCGACTGCCAACCTTGCGCACAAAACCCCAAGCCGACCAATCCGGCGATGCCGAGTTGGAAGAGCACGATCCGGACGGCATTGCGTCGGCCATGAGCAATGGAGTTCCGCATGGGATTCGGCTTCAAGATCGCGATGCCGAGAGGGCCGCGACGCCTCCGGACCTGAGGAAGCATCGTCATATCGCAGAGCAGCAAGATTATACCCGGCGGTCATTTGCAGTCGCAAGACGAATGCGGCTTTGGTACGAGGCTCGCAGCGACTTGCGCCCGTCTTGCGACAATGTGTCGCAGCGAATGGGCTAGCCGACTGCGCCCCTAAAATCACGCGCAATAAAAAAGCCGGATGGCGAGGCCATCCGGCTGAACAAACGCTGCGGAATACAAAAGGGGAGGGAGGATTGCCGCAGCGCGATTTCCGCAGTGACCTGCGGGAATTCGATTAACGCGAGGCCTTCTTCGCCGCGCCGTTGACCTGCTTGGTGAAATCGGC
>NZ_DASVOK010000046.1:0-18341 GCF_036383415.1 Rudaea sp.
TCGCCATGAGGACGAGTTCGAAGCGGTTGTCGACCACTTCCAGACAATCTTCCACGGTAATGCGTGCCATAAAAACACCTCGAAAAACCAAACTGCGAAGCCCGGGCCGCACGCGATCCAAAAGGAACCGCGCGGGACTCGAATCGTCTCGAATGCGCCGATCCGGCGCGGATGCGGCAGCGGGTTTGCGTGTGGACCTGTGATCGGTCGCACGAAACACGCGCGGACTGGTGGAAACTTATACGTTCCACATTGTAGCTGCTGCACTGTACGTGGCGCAAACCCGCTGACCGAAAGACGTGCCTGGAACTGAACTTGCGCTGTACTCCACACGTCTTGAAAGTGGGCAGGCGCGTCGCAATTGCGTACGCTTGCGCGTCAGACAGGGAAATGCGCCCTGCGCGCCCGCGTTGCGGAAAGCCCAAGGACAGCCGATCGATGCCGAAAATCTCGACCACCCTCCCCCTCTTTGCCGTTGGTGCCGCCGTGCTGGCTGGCTGCGCGACGCCGATGCCGCGGCGGGACGATCCGTACGAGAAATTCAACCGCAAGATGTACGCGTTCAACGACTTCGCCGACCAGGTCGCAATCCGGCCGGTCGCGGTCGGCTACCGCAAGGTCACCAACGACACCTCGCGCCGCCTGATCAGCAACTTCTTCGCCAACGTCAAGTCGCCGATCACGATCGTCAACGACGTGCTGCAATGGCAGCCGAAATACGCTTTCACGCAAACGAGCCGGCTGGTCATCAACACGACCGTCGGCGTCCTCGGCCTGTTCGATCCGGCCAGCGAAATGGGCATCGACGCGCACACGACCGACTTCGGCGTGACCCTGGCCAAGTGGGGTGTGCCCGAAGGCCCCTACCTGGTACTGCCGCTGTTCGGCCCGACCACCGGGCGCGACCTGCCCGCGATCGCGGTCGACCAGTACTTCCTCGATCCGGTTGCGTGGTACGGCGCTTCGCACGATTTCAAATGGCACGCCGAATATCTGCCGCAGGTGGCGTACCTCGTCACGTTGCGTTCAAGCGCGATCGATGCAGAGGGCCTGCTGCAGGGCGTCTACGATCCGTACGTGTTCTACCGCGACGCGTATCGCCAGCGCCGGCTGTACAAGATCTACAACGGCAATCCGCCGATGGAGGCGATCCAGGCGCTGCAGGGCGACGAGAATCTCGATGTCGACAAGCTGCTCGAAGAGCAGCAGCAGTACGAGAAGAAATCGAAGCAGCCGTAACGCGCGCGGCGCAAACCGCAGCGCTCAGACCAATTTCACCTGCACGCCGGCTTCCTCCAGTGCGCGCACGTGTTCTGCCTGTGCGCCGGTATCGCTGAAGATCCTATGCAGTCCCGACAACGGCGCGATCACCGACAGGCTGCGCTGGCCGAACTTGCTCGAATCGAACACGCCGATGACCTCGCGCGAAACGCGAATCATCAGCGCGTTGAGCGTCGCTTCTTGCGGGTCGGGCGTGGTCACGCCGACTTCGGGATCGATGCCGTCGACGCCGAGAAACAGGCGGTCGGCGGAAAGCTGCGCGAGCATCTGCTCCGCGCCGGAGCCGACCAGCGACTGCGAGCTCGCGCGCAGCAGGCCGCCGAGCATCATCACGCGGATCGCGGGGATCGCGCCGAGTTCGAGCGCGATGTGCAGCCCGTTCGTGATCACGGTCAGCTCGCTCCACTTGCGCTGGCGCAGTGCGCGTGCGATCTCGATCGTGGTCGAGCCCGAGTCGAGGATGATCGTTTCGCCGTCCTCGACCAGCTTCGCGGCGGCCTGACCGATGCGCCGCTTCTGCGCATGACGGCGCGTCTCCTTGATGCTGAGCGGCGTATCGATCGCGTGCGCAGGCGCAGGCAGTGCGCCACCGTGCGAGCGCACGATCGCGGCATTGCGCGCGAGCGCCTCGAGGTCGGCGCGGATCGTCACCGGTGAAATCTCGAAGCGCGCGGCGAGTTCCTCGACCGTGGCGCGACCCTCGCGTTCGACCTGTTCGACGATGAGGCGACGGCGTTCTTCGACGAGCAGGCGGGACGAGGACGGCGGACGGGTCATGTAGTCAAACCGAGGAGGCGGGCGGCGTTGTCGTGATAGATCTTGCGCAGTATCGCCTCGGGCAGGCCGATGCCGTAGATCGACCAGCGCCCCTGCGGCGGAACTTCGGCGGGAGCATAGTCGAAATACTCGTCTTCCGTCTCCAGAAAGCGATAGTAGATTTCGTACAGCGCATCGCCGAGCAGTTGCTGCGGCACCTCGTCGCCCCACGGCGGCGGCACCGCGTCGGTGCCGAACAGGATGCGATCCTGCCAGCGCTCGAAGAACTGCCGGCTCGCGCGCGGCTGGCGCCCGAGTTCGCCGACGCGCGCGCTGATGTCGACGTGCACGTTCGCATGGCGATCGAGGCAGGCGGAAATCGCGGCGAGATCCTCGGCCTGCGAGCCGACGTGCATCAAGACGAACGTTGTCTGCGGATGTCGTGCAATGACGCGGTCACGCGCGGCGATCAACTCGTCGTAGCTCGGAAACTCGTCGCCGTAGAACGACCAGTCGGGATGATTGGCCAGCTCCTCGTAGCGTTCGTTGTGCGCGTCGGTCGGCAGGAAGAACGCGGCCGGATCGGCGCTGTGGATGAACACGGGCAAATTTAAATCCGCGCACGCCGCCCACATCGAATCGAAGCGGCGATCGTCGATCTTGAGCCTTTCGCCCGCGTCGACGCGCTCGCGCAGATAAAGTCCCAGCGTCTTCAGCAGCTTGAGGCCACAAGCGCCGGCACGCTTGGCGTGGGCGAGCGCATCGGCCTGGCGCTGCGGATAGTCGGGCTCGGCGATGTGTTCGAACGATGGCTCGGTCATCGTCAGGAAGCGGCCCGGCGCCGCACGATCAAAGCGCTCGATCGCGGCTTCCAGGCCTTTGCCGATGCCGCCGGTAAGGTTGACCATCGCGCGGATGCCCTTGCGCTCCATCAGCGGCAGCAATTCCTCGGGCGACGCGAACCAGGTCATCCCCTCGCCGACGGAAACGCCGCTGAGCGTCGTGCTCATCCACGACAGATGCGTGTGCACGTCGATCACCGGAAAGCGTGGGCGTTCGATGCGCGTCTCGCGCACGCGCAGCATGCTGCGCGGCTGGAAGTCGGTCAGGCGCAGATCCGCCTTGCCCGCATCGCGCGCGGTCTGCAGCGGATTCTTGCCGGCGCTGCCGCGCACGAGCGACCGCGGCGGCGTGCAGCAGAAACAGCGTGCCCGCGTCGGTGGCGCGAGGGCAGGTTGGATTTTGATAGCGGCTTTCATCGTGCGGCCCCGTCTTCGCGTCGAAGCATAGTGCGACAACACCCTCGCCCACCATTCCCGCGCGCGGCATGCGGGAGTGGCAGGCTTGGGTTCAATGCCGATCAAGCGCCGTCTTCATCGGCTTGACGGCGGCGAAGTGCTTACAGGAACTTGTACTTCACCGTGAGGCTGTAGATGCGACCGTAATAGCTCGCGTAGTCGGGGCCACCGCCGTAATAGTCACCCCAATTCGGATCGTAGAACGTATGGCGGTTGAACAGATTCTTGAACATGAGGCCGACTTCCGCTTTCTCGAACGGCTTCCAGTTCAAGCCGAGGTTGGCCGTCCACCACGACGGTGCGCCATTGCACTGGCCAGGCGCCACGGCCACATAGCCTGAGGTGCAAGCCGCTGCCGAGTTGTCGGTGTCGGTGGGGTCATAGGCCCACTTGGTCCTGCCAATGTAGTTGACGAAGAAACTGGTAGTGAAATCGCCGTAGCTCCAATCGGCGTTGAAGGTGGCGCGCCAGTGCGGATTGTTGTAGTAGCCGGCGACATTAGCGACCAGTCCCGGACTTGAAGGGTTGTAGAGAGCTGCCGTGTCCAAGCGGTGCATGTACGTTGCGGCCACGCCAAGAGTCAGCTCGCCCCAGCGATCCAGCGGCAGGCGACCGCGGGCGTCGATATCAATGCCATCGACCAAGGTGCGTCCGCGATTGTGGTACTGACCCACGACACTGGCGACATTGCCGACGCTGTAGCTCGGCAACGTGGCAGGGCAGGTAACGCCGCTGGCCGGGTTGGCGCACATGGCGGCCAGTGCCGCCAAGTTGGCGCGGTCGGTGTCATTGATCGGGAATCGGGTCAAAGAGAAATCGGTCGTTCGGGTGAAATCCGGCGCGGCGATTTCGTTGTGGCGATAGATAAACCAGTAGTCGGCCGACACGGAAAATTTCTTGGTCGGCTCGAACACGAAACCGAGCGTGCTGATCTTGGCCTTTTCCGGCCGCAGGTTCGAGTTCGGCTGGATCACGCGCGCCACGGTGCGGCTGCAATCGGCGTTCTTCAACTGACGCCCCAGGTCCACGTCGCCCGGAAGCTTGGAGTTCAAGAGCAGGCTCGCGATCGCATTGGTCTCGCCACAGCGGACCTCGTCGCGATAGCCGCCGAGCTGGGCGAAGACGCCGCCGGTGCCCGATTCGGCCAGGTTCGGCGCGCGGAAGCCTTCGGAATAGGTGCCGCGCAACAGCAGCTCCGGCAGCGCCTGGAACTTGATGCCGAGCTTCGGTGCGACGTTGGCATCGAAGTTCGGATACTTGTCCACGCGCAGCGCCCCCTCGACCTCGAGCTTATCGGTGATCGGCGCAACGGTTTCGCCGTACACGGCTTCAGTCGTGCGTTTGCCGTCGAAGAACGAGCCGCCCTGCTGCGTGATCAGTCCGTTCGCCGCGTTGGTGTTGCCGGGCGTAAAGAACGTCTCGCGCGACACGCTGTAGCCGAATGCCGCGCGCATCTCGCCCGCCGGCAGCGTGGCCACCGGACCTTCGATCTTGCCGTCCAGCGTAGTGAGACGGGTCCAGGAGCGGATATCGAACACAGGAAAAACGTCGCGCAGCAACGCCGTATTCTCCGCACTGATGACGCCGAACTTGTAGGCCGGGTGATCTGAGATGATGACGCGGCCGGTGCCTGGGTCGACGGTGAACGGGCCGAATGCCTTCGCGAAGCCATTGAGGTTGAAGTTGACGTTCTGGTAGGTGACCGACGCCGCGCCGGCGGTGGTGAGCGCGCTTTCCCAGCTCCAGTCGCCGAAGTTGCCGCGCAGGCCGACGTTGGCGCGATAGGTCTTGTCGGTGTTGTGCTGGCGGAAGTATTCGCTGCCCAGGTCCTGCAGCGGGTAGCTCAGGCCGACGACTCCACCCATGAGCGACTTCAGCGCGTCGCTGGCATGGTTGTACTCGTTGTTCGGGCCGAGGTAAGGGACGAAGAACGTGTTGATCGTCGAGCCGGTGTTGCGCGAACCCCAGGCCGTGGGGGTGCCGCTGGTGCTGGTGAAGGCGCGCACGGTGCCCGTATTGGCCGTCAGGTCGATGGCGGTGTAGGCCAGCTCGCCGAAAGCCTGCAGTGAATCGCTGATCTGGTACGTGCCATGGACATAGGTCGTAGCGCGATCCGACCTCGGACCGCCATCGACCTGATTGTTGAGGTTGGACTGCCACACGCAACGCGGGCCGGCACCTTGCACGATCACATTGTTGCAACCGGGTGCCGCTTCCTGCACTTTCGCACCGGTCGTCGGATTGAACGCGAAGAAGTAGCCGGGATTGAATGCGCCGGGCTTGCTGCCGGTGTCGAGGCGGAAATTGGTGATGTAGTTCGGGTTGTTGACGTAGTACTGCGGCGTCAGTTTGTCGTACGTGTCGTACTGCGGGATCGGATCGCGCCGATACAGGTTGATCGAAGCGTAGACGTTGTAACGATCTTCGCTGAGGCTGCCGATACCGCCGGTGATGCTGGCCTGGCGTTCGCCGTAGCTGCCGATGTGCGAGGACGAGTTCGTGTTCACGCTCGCTTCGAGCCCGCGGTATTCGCTTTTCGTGATGACGTTGATCACGCCTGCCACTGCATCGGTACCGTAGACGGCCGATGCGCCGTCCGTCAGCACTTCCACGCGCTCGATCGCTGCGGCGGGAATCGCGTCGATATTGACGAACTGGGTCTGGAATCCGATAGGCGCGCCGTAGTACGACAGCCGCCGGCCGTTCAGCAACACCAGCGTCGCCTGAGGGCCGAGAGCGCGCAGATTGGCCGTCGAAGCGCCGTCCGAGCCGGTGAACAGCGAAGCGCTGTCGCGCTGCACGGGCGTAGTTGCAGCGGGCAGGTTGTCGAGCACCTGGAGCAAGGTCGTGGCACCCATGCTTTCGATGTTCGCCTTGGTGATGATCTGCAGCGGCGAGGCGGTCTCGACGTCGGTGCGCTTGATGTTGGAACCGGTGACCTCGATGCGCTCCAGCTGCGTGGTGGCTTTGTCGTCCTTCTTGTCGGCATCCTGTGGCGCTTCCTGCGCAGCGAGTGGAACGGCGGCCAGTGCGGCGGCCAGAGCGATGGACAGGCGGGTCAGGGCAATGCGGTGATGACGGCTTGAAGACATCTTCGTTTCCTCGTTCGGCAGCGGAAGCCGCTGTGGCGTTGGATGGTTTACGGGGGTGTCGTGCAATGGAAAAATGGATCAGGGTGAAACGATGCTGGCGCTGTCGCCTTCCTGGCCGATCAACACGGCGTTGGCCCAGTTGCCGCAGACCTGTGCCGCGCGCGGACCCTGCGCGCCCAAGGTGCGCAGGCTGAGTTGCTTCAGGCCGCGAATGTCGAGTTCGGGTTTGACCACGCCCGGGGCTTTCACGAGACCGCTGTCATACAGCAGGCGTCCGTCGCCCCAGACCTGGAACTGCAGGCCGCCGGCATCGCGACAGCTGTCGTCGACGCCGAGGTCGGCGCGCAGCAGTTGCCAGTTGCCTTCGAGCTTCAGGTCGACGCGGCTTGTCGCGCCGACGCCGAGGCCGCGGCGGAACTGCAGGCCGTTCATGCGCATCTCGGCTTTGCCGCCGTTGGCGCGATCGCGCGCAACGTTTTTCGCCAACGCTGCAGGCAGCGCCAACTCGGACAGATAGCGCTGCTGCGGTGCGCGCTCGTCGACACGATGCTCGAGGATATGGAACGTCGACAGCGCGATCGGACCGACGTCGCGCGGACGCAGCGCGTCGAACGCGCGCGCCGCGCCGCCCTGTGCAGCGCTGACCATCGGGTCGGTGTCGCTGGCACTATCGCCTTCTGGGTTCTGCACGCTGAGTACGCGGAAGCGCAACAGGCGGCCCGCGCGCGGCGCGAATTCGATCTTCTGCATGCCCTGCTCGAGCTTGAGCCGGCCTTTCGCGATCGGCTCGCCCCACTCGCCATTGCTGTCGGCGAGATAGACCTCGTAGTCGCGCACCTGGCCATATTTCCAGTTCTTGTCGTTGCGCGGCGCGAGTTCGATGCCATCGATCAACCTGCGTTCGCCGAAGCCGATCGTCCACTCGTGCGCGCCGGTACGTATGGCCTGGTTGCGCACGCTGCGGAACCACGTGCCCGGATCGTCGTCGAACGCGTTCTCGAGTGCATGGCCCGGCTCTTCCGCGGGACGGTTGACCACGAGCAGGCTGTCGGATGGCAAGGCGCGGCCGAGCGCGGGCGCGGCAGGGAATGCATCGTCGGGCACGGCCTGCGCCGCCGGGATATCGAGGCGGAATGCGAGCGACTTGCGGATATCGACTGGCGCGGTGCGCACATGCAGCGTGCCGCGTCGATCCTTGGCATCGAAATACCAGCCCTCGCCGACCACGTCGAACGCGGCGCGGTCGGCCAGCTTCGGCAGCGCGCGGCCGTCGAGCTCGACCGCATTCGGCTGCTGACGAGCAAGCACGCGCAGCGCGTAGCGGCGTTGCGCCAGTTGTTCGGCGTACTGGCCTTTTACCGCGTCGATGCGCACGCGCACTTCACCGCTGCCTTGCGCAGGCGCCTGCATCGTGACGACCTGTTCGCTGGCCTCGCCCTTGGCATAGCGGCGCGTGTTGCCATCGTCTTCGTACAGCGTGTACTGCGATTCGCCCTGCGGATACAGATCGAAGGTGACTTCGTCGAGCGGCTTCTCGCCGTCGTAGTTCATCGCCGGATACATCGGCAGGATCGCACCCGCGCGCACGAACAGCGGCAGCGTCGCCAGCTCCACCTGGCGATCGATCTGCGCGCCTTGCGTACCGGCCTGCAGCTGGCGGCCATCCCAATAATCGATCCAGTGACCCGGCGGCAGGTGGATGTCGCGACGCCAGCCGCGGCTCGCGGCCTGGCTGCGGTACACGGGCGCGACCAGCAGGTCGCGACCGAGCAGGAATTGATACTTGTGCGCTTCGGTTTGCGCCTGCGGATCCTGCGGGTAGTCCCACATCAGACCGCGCACGATCGGCGCACCGGTGTTTTCCGCTTCGCGCGCGAGGCCATACATGTACGGCATCAGGCGCATCTTCAATTTCAGATAATCGCGGTTGATGCTGCGGTAGGGCTCGTCGAACGCCCACGGATGCTTGCGCTCGTTCGCCGACCAGCCGGACATGCCCATCAGCACCGGCGTGAAGCTCTTCCACTGCAGATCGCGGGTGAAGGTTTCGGCGCTGCCGCCGAAGATGCCGTCGACATCGCCGGTCGCATAGGCGTAGCCGGAGAGGCCCGAACCGATCAGCGTCGGAATGTGCCAGCGGATGTAGTCCCAGCTGCCGCTCTGGTCGCCGGTCCACGCCACCGCGTAGCGCTGGATGCCAGCCCAGCCCATCACCGTCCACAGGAACGGACGCGAGTCGGAGTTGTTGAAGATGCCATCGTACGCAGCGTGGTTCGCGTCCATCGCGAACTGGTAGCCCTTGCCGGTCCAGGCCACGTCGAGCTTCTGCACGCGCGTGCCGGCGGTGCCGACTTCCCAGGCGATCTTGTCAACGCCGTTCTCGGTCCAAAGTCCTGTCTTGAAACCGTACTTCGCGAGGCCCTGCACGACTTTCGGCAGGTCGGTATAGCCGCAGCCGTAGCCATCGTTCGGCAGGATCCAGCCGCCGGGCATATCGAACTCGCGGTACTTCTTCGCCACGCTGTCGATCACGTCGGGCGTGGTGCCGGTCGGGCCGTCGCTCCAGCCGTCGGGCACGGTGCCGGGCTTCTTCTTGTTGTCGCCGTCGTTGTAGCAGTCGGCGTCGCCATAGGAATAGCCCCAGCGCGGCAGCATGTGCGCGCGGCCGGTCAGTGCGGTGTAGCGATCGAGCAGATCGTGCAGGCCGTTGCCGACGAAGTAATACGCGTCAAAACGGTCTTCCTTGTGCAGCAGTGTGGCCTGGTCGGACTGGCGCAAGTCGTAGTTGCCGTCGGCCCAGGTGTTGCGCAACACGCCCCAACCGCGCGAGCTGAGCAGCATCGGCGCAGGGCTCGGACGGTCGCCTTCTTCCCAGCCGCCGGAGTAGGAGATTTCCAGTTCGCGGCCCTTGAACTCGAAGCGGCCGTTCTGTTGGCCGCCGCCATAGAAATGTTCGTCGGCGGTGCTCGACAGCACCTGCACGCTTTGCGCCTTGCCGAGATCGAGTGTCTGCAACTCATGCCACAGCGGTACGGCTTTGCCGGCATAGATGCGGTCAAGCGCGAAGCGCAGCGGCCGACGCTGGATGTGCAGCACCAGCGCGTCGGTGCGGATGCGCACTTCGTCCGTGGATTCCTCGACGCTGGCGGTTGCTTTTGTTGCGGCCTGCGGCAGCACGATGGCCGTGGCCTTGTCGCCAACCGGAAGCAGTTTGCCGTCGCGGCCTGCCTGCAGGCGCAACAGGTCGGCGCGCAGCAGGTCGATGCGGATACGGGCACCACTGTCCGTGGCCAGTTCCCATGCCGACATCGCATCGGCATCGGACGCTGGCGTAAAACTGCGAAGATTGCCCAGCGAATCCGCGTGAGCCGGACCTGCCCACACCGCGAGCGTCGCGATCAGGACGACCAAGCCGTAGCCAATGCCTCGTTCCCACATGTTCAAACCCGCCCCCAGGCGCCCGCAATATGCGGAAATTCGAAAAGTAGCGAACGACTTTATGGCACATTCGTAACAAATGTCAATAAATTTGAAAGAAAAAGAAAATAAATGAATTTAAACGAAAGTTTTAATTCTGATCGACATCGAGTGCTATGCTGCTGCAATAGCTATAGCATTCGCAGTAGCATTGGTAGGTAAAGGCAAGGCATTTTCTTTGGTCAGGCCACCTCCATCGAAGCTTCATGCGGACGACTCGTGGGCAAATTTGGAAGTTGCTTGAAACTTTCGTTTATTTTCGTTTATCCTGTTTATCGCGTCAAAATACTTTCATTTCGTTACTTTCCCGAATGCCAACCGCCACCGACAAGCCCCATCCGCTCTCGACCGAACTCGCCCGCCTCTTCGCCGCCGGCGCCGAGGAACAGCGCCGGGCCGGATACGCGGACACCGTGCGCGAAATCCTGCAGCAGCCGCAGACGTGGCGCGACACCGCAGCCCTGCTCGCCGCGCCTGCCGCCGCCGCGGTGCTTTCGCAGGCGCTGATCTCGCGCCCAGAACACATCGTGCTGACCGGATCGGGCAGCTCAGTACACGCCGGCGAATGTCTCGCCGCAGTGCTGCAGGCCGCCCTGCGCATTCCCTGCCGCGCCATTCCGGCCGGCGATCTGCTGACCCATCTGCGTGGCACGCTCGCGGCGGGTCGCGGCCTGATCGTTTCGATCGCGCGTTCGGGCGACAGCCCGGAAAGTGCTGCCGTGGTCGATTCGATCCTCGCCTCCGCACCGGCCTGTACTCACCTCGTCGTCACCTGCAACGCGAACGGTCGCCTGGCGACGCGCTACCGCGACGAGCCGCGCGTGCGCGTACTGCTGCTCGATGCGCGCACGAACGATCGCAGCCTCGTCATGACCAGCAGCTTCACCAACATGCTGCTCGCCGGCGGCGCGCTCGCGCAAAGCGACGCGCGCGCGTACGCGACCAACTCCGCGCTTGCCGCCGATATCGCGCAAAGCATTCTCAGCCGTCACGCCGACGCGCTGGCGATGATCGCGCGCAAGAATTTTTCCAACGCCGTCTATCTCGCCAGCGGACCGGGCCTCGGTGCCGCGCGCGAATCCGCGCTAAAGATGCTCGAGATGTCGGGCGGTGCAGTGGCGACGATGGCCGAGACCTTCCTCGGCCTGCGTCACGGCCCGATGTCGGCATTGAACCGTCCGAGCCTCGTCGTCGCGTTTCTCTCTGCGCACGAGAACGTGCGCGACTACGAATACGATCTGCTGCGCGAACTCGAGCGCAAGCAGCTCGGTCTCGCGCGCGTGATCGTCGGCGAAGCGATTCCCGCGGGCCTCGTCGGGTCGGGCGATCTCGCCATCGATCTGCCCGGCCTCAACACTCTGGGCGACACCCAGCGGCATGCAGTCGATGTCGTCGTCGGCCAACTGCTCGCGTTCTTCCGCTGCCTGCATCTGGGCCAGAAGCCCGATGCGCCCTCGGCCGGCGTGCTGACGCGCGTGGTCGAGGAATTCGCCATCCATCCGGCCGGCGACGCGCGATGAAGCGCGTCGTCATCGCCGGCGAGATCAACGTCGACCTGATCTTTACAGGCGTGCCCGCATTGCCCCAGTTCGGTCACGAAACGCTCGCGCAAACCTACGTGCAGTGTCCCGGTTCGTCGTCGATGATCCTGGCGATGGGTCTCGCACGGCTCGGCGACCCGGTGCGCTTCGTCGGCCGCTGCGGCAACGATGCCTTCGGTCGCTTCTGCATCGATGCGCTGCGCGAGCGCGGCGTCGACACCGCCGCGGTCATTGCCGACGACGATTTGCGCACGGGCGTGACCGTGGCGATGTCCTCGAATGTTGATCGTGCGCTGCTCACCTGGCCCGGCGCAATCGCCGAACTCACTGCAGACAATGTGAGCGATGCCGTGCTCGCCGAGGCGCAGCATCTGCACGTGTCCTCGTATTACCTGCAAGCCAAGCTGCGCCCGCAACTGGGCGAACTGTTCGCGCGCGCCCGCGCGCATGGACTCACTACCTCGCTCGATCCAGGCTCCGATCCCGAGCAACGCTGGGGCAGCGAGCTGATCGACGTGCTGCGTCACGTCGATGTGTTCCTGCCGAACAAGAGCGAAGCCTGCGCGATCACCGCCACCGATGCGCCCGAAGAAGCGCTGCGCGCACTCGACAACGGCAGCACACGCGTCGTCCTCAAGGCCGGCAGCCGCGGCGCGATGACGCTCGATGCAGGCAAGGTTCTCGTCGCCCCTGCCTACGCGACGCAAGCCGTCGACACGACCGGCGCGGGCGATTCGTTCAATTCCAGCTTCCTCCACGCCTGGCTGCGCGATCTGCCGCTGCTCGACTGCCTGCGCTGGGGCAATGCCTGCGGCGCCCTGTCCACGCGCGGGATCGGCGGCACCGCAGCCCAGGCCACAGCCGACGAAGCGCTCGCGCTGATCGAAGCGCGCTAAACGAACCCCGAACCGATGCGACTGACATGAAAGCGCTACTCGACCTCGCGGCACGCCATCGTTCCGGACAAGCCGTCGGCATTCCTTCGATCTGTTCGGCCCATCCGGTCGTGCTCGACGCCGCGTTGATCCACGCGCGCGACAGCGGAGGTCCCGTGCTGATCGAGGCGACGTCGAACCAGGTCAACCAGTTCGGCGGCTACACCGGCATGCGCCCGGCCGACTTCCACGCCTTCGTCATGGACAAGGCGGACCGCGTGGGTCTAGCGCGCGAGCAGGTGCTGCTCGGCGGCGATCATCTCGGCCCGAACGCCTGGCAGGACGAATCCGCCGCATCGGCGATGGCGAAGTCCGACGTGCTGATCGACGAATATGTCACTGCGGGCTTCCGCAAGATCCATCTCGACTGCTCGATGGCGTGCGCGGATGATCCCTCGGTGCTGGCCGATACCGAAGTCGCCGCACGCGCGGCGCGTCTCGCCGCCGTCGCCGAGCGCGCCTGGCGGCGCAGCGGCGGCGAAGCTCCGGTCTACATCGTCGGCACCGAAGTGCCCGTACCCGGCGGCGCGAAGGAAGAGCTCGACGAATTGCAGGTCACGCGCCCCGAAGCGATGGCAGCGACGGTCGAGGCGCACCGCCGCGCATTTGCCGAGCGGGGCCTCGACGACGCGTGGCAGCGCGTGATCGGTCTCGTCGTCCAGCCCGGCGTCGAGTTCGATCATCACGATGTCGTCGATTTTCGACCGGAAAAGGCGCGTGCGCTCAGCGCCGCGATCGAGCCATTTCCCGGGCTGATCTACGAGGCGCACTCCACCGACTACCAGACGCACGAGGCGCTCGCCGCGCTCGTGCGCGGCCACTTCGCAATCCTCAAGGTCGGCCCCGGTGTGACCTATGCGCTGCGCGAAGCGCTGTGGGCGCTGTCCTTCATCGAGGACGAGATTCTGCAAGCCGCGAAGCGTTCCGACCTGCGCCGCGTCGTGCTCGATGTCATGCACGCCGAACCGAAGTACTGGAACAAGTACTACACCGATGCCGAGCGCCTGACGCTCGACCTGCAATACAGCCTCAGCGATCGCGTGCGCTACTACTGGGCGCATCCGCGCCTCCGCGAGGCCTGCGACACCCTGCTGCGCAACCTCGACGCGGCCTCGCCGACGGGTGCGCTGCCGCTGGCGCTGCTCAGCCAGTACCTGCCGCGGCAGTACGAAGACGTGCGCGCCGGGCGATTGGCGAATTCCGCCGCGAGCCTTCTGCGCGCGGGTGTGATCCGCGTACTGGATCAGTACACGCAAGCCTGCGGGCAACCGCCGCCGTGAAGACGGGCCTGGCCGTACGACAAAACGAACTACCGCGGCGAACACTCTTCGCTCGCGGCAAGAATTTACGGCAGGTCAGGTTATCAGGCCCCGCGAACAACCACGCTGGTGTTCCGCTACAGCAATCTGCGACTCCAACGGACTCTCCGCCCGTCGTCAATGAGGGCGGAGCTTTTTCTTTCCGCTCACCGCTGCGGAATGGGGACGTGACGGTGCGTTCACTCCAGACCAATTGGGAGGTTTCATGAAACATCTTGTTTATCGTATCGGCGGTGTGCTGCTGATTTCCTGTCTCGGCGCATCGTTGGCGCAAGCCGCGCCCACGATTGTCCCATTGGGTGGCAATGCGTACATCACGCAATCGAAGAACAAATCAGACGAATCCATCGATGACACCGGCCTGCACAACTGGGATTCGTCTTCCACCACGATCAGCACTTACGTCGACGTGCTACAGCCCGGCGATCTTCAGCTGTCGCTGATCGGAGGTTTGTTCGAATCGACGCAGAGTACAGTCAAGGTATCGATCGGCGATCAATCGCAGACGATCGCTCTCGCGCCGGCCGGCGTGGCGAACTCGGCGTTTCCGGCGGGTACGTTCACGATCAATCAGCCAGGCTACGTGAAGATCGACCTACAAGGCGTCTCCAACGACGGCGGTTATTTCGGCGACATCTCCGCGCTGCAACTCGACGGCTCGGCGACCGCGGGCGGTCTGCTCTTCGCCAACGATCCGAACAACTTCTACTGGTCGCGGCGCGGTCCCTCGGTCCATCTGGGTTTCAACGTTCCGACCGCCACCGAATATTTCTATAGCGAAGTCACCGTGCCGGTCGGTCAGGATCCGGTCGGCACGTACTACATGGCAAACGGATTCAACGTCGGCTATTTCGGCATGCAGGTGAACGCACCGAACAAGCGCTGGATCCTGTTCTCGGTGTGGGATCCGTCGAACGGCAGCACCACGCTCGTCGCCAAGGGCAACCAGACCCTCGTCGACAATTTCGGCGGTGAAGGCACCGGTGGCCAAAGCCACATGATCTGCAACTGGCAAGCGGGCAGCACCTATCGCTTCGTCACGCGTGCGCAGCCCGACGGCCAGGGCAACACCTTGTTCTCGGCCTGGTTCGGCACACCGCAAGGTGACAACGCCTGCGGGGACAACGGCCAAAGCGGCAACAAGCTGCAGACGGGCGTCAAATGGAATTTCCTCGCCACGTGGAAATATCCCGGCACATCGACGTATCACAAAGGCGTGTATTCCTTCCTCGAAGGCTTCAATCCGGACACCGGCTACCTCGGCCGCCGCGGGAATTTCGGCAACGAGTGGGCGATCAGCTCGACCGGCGTGTGGACCGAAATCACCTCGGCCTGGTACGACGTCGATCCGACCGGCTACAACAACCAACGCGCGGACTTCGCCGGCGGCGCCGTCGACAATCAGTTTTACCTGCGCAACGATGGATTCTTCACGCCTTCGGTCGCCTCGCATCAGTGGTTCTATCGCCAAGCAAACGGCACGCATCCCGATGTGGACCTGAGCAATCTGCCACAGCAATAGAGGCCTAGTATGCAGCCGGCGCGAGGGACGCACCGGCTGCATTTTCATTTAACTACGAGATGAGAATTTTCATGGCCTTTACGTTTCCCCGTCTTTGCGAACACACGACACACGGATTGTTCGCCGTCGCCGTTTCGCTTGCGCTTGCCATCGCGGCAACGAACAGCGCCTCTGGCAGAGACATCACGCCGGGCGATGCCGGCAAAGCTAGACTCCATCTCGGCAAGGACGGATCGAGTCTTGGCAACGATGCACTCGTCGCCACTTGGCAAATTTCGGCGGGGCACCTGAGCGACTTGGTCATCGTCTATCCCTCGGAAGAGACTTCACTGAAATTTTCCGCACCGTTCGCGCTTGTGTTGGCGGATGGCAAGACGATCGACTCGTCCGGTATGACGCTTGTGGGCAACCCAAGCAAGAAGGTGCTGATAGCCGATACGAAGGCATCTCGTCTCGTCGACCATTTTCCTGGTCTCACAACGAGCGCGAGCTTCACCGATAGCGACGGACGCTTCCGCGTTGATTGGCATCTCGTGCAACGCGACCGCTCGGCCTATCTGCGTGAACTCGTAACGATCACCGCGCTCAAGCAGGACGAGGACATCGCGCAGGTACAGTTGTTGAAAGCCGATGATGTCGCCGGCGCGACCGTTTACGGCGACGTGAAGGGTTCACCTGTCGTCTTCGGCCCCTACTACTTCGGTTTTGAGAATCCGCTGTCGGAAAGCGAAGTTCGTGGCGCGCACGCGCGACTGCTCATCAAGCGCAGCCTGCCTTTGCGAAAGGGCCAATCCATCGAATATTCTGCCGTCGTCGGCATCGCGCGCGAGGGTCAGCTGCGCCGCGATTTCGCGACCTATGTCGAGCGCGAGCGCGCACATCCGTATCGTCCGTTCCTGCACTACAACTCGTGGTACGACATCGGCTATTTCACGCCGTACACGCAGGAGCAGGCGCTCGATCGCATCAAGGCGTTCGGCGAACAGTTGAGCGTGAAGCGCCACGTCAAGCTCGACTCGTTCCTGTTCGACGACGGCTGGGACGATCGCAGCGGCAGCTGGCGTTTCAGCACGAAGGATTTCCCGCAGGGCTTCGTGCCGCTGAAGGACGCCGCCGCGAAGTACGCCGCCGCGCCCGGCGTGTGGTTGTCGCCATGGGGCGGCTACAGCAAGCCGAAGCAGGAGCGCGTGAAGAACGGCAGGGAGGCCGGCTACGAAATCATCGACAACGGCCTCGCCCTGTCCGGACCGAAGTACTACCAGCGCTTCCACGACGCGGTGCTGGAACTGCTGACGAAGAATGGCATCAACCAGTTCAAGTTCGACGGCACCGGCAACGCCGACAAGGTGTTTCCTGGCAGTCGCTTCGACAGCGATTTCGCCGCGGCGATAGCCCTGATCGACGACATCCGCGCAGCGAAGCCGGACACGTTCGTCAACCTCACGACCGGCACCTATCCGTCGCCGTTCTGGCTGCGCTACGCCGATTCGATCTGGCGCGACGGCGAGGACGATGATCTCGCCGGTGTCGGCACCAATCGCGAACGCTGGATCACCTATCGCGATGCGCAGACCTATCGCAACGTCGTGCAGCGCGGGCCGTTGTTCCCGCTCAATTCACTGATGCTCCACGGCATTATCTATGCGCAGATGAACAAGCGCCTCGACGCCGACCCCGGCCACGACTTCGCCAACGAGGTGCGCTCGTACTTCGCCAGCGGCACCCAACTGCAGGAGATGTACATCACGCCGTCATTGCTGAACGAAGGCGACTGGGACACGCTCGCAGAGGCGGCACGCTGGTCGCGTGCGAATGCCGAAGTGCTGCGCGACACGCACTGGATCGGCGGCGACCCGGGCCGGCTCGACGTCTACGGCTGGGCCGCGTGGACACCGCAGAAGGCGTTCATCACGCTGCGCAATCCCGATGCGAAACCGCAACTCGCGGTGATCGACCTGCAACGCCAGCTCGAACTGCCGCCGGGCAGCGCGCGACACTATGCCGTAAAGCCCGTCTGGGGCGGCGGTGAGTCGACGACATTCGATGCCGATCACGCTGCGACGCTGACCGTCGCACCGTTCCAGGTGATCACGTTCGAATTGACGCCACGGTGACCATGAACCGAACGGCAACGCGCCGGTCAGCAACTTTCGGAAACCTCTCTCCGTTACCGCCATACTCGCTTTTGGGGAATGGCGGTCTTTTTCAGAGGCCGAGCAGCCCGTCGACGTCCGACAGCCGCGCGAGATTGCGCAGCGCCGGCGGTGCATTGAGGTAGCGCAGCGCGGCACCGCGCTCGCGGGACTGTGCAGACCAGGCGATCAGCACGGCGAGCGTTGCGCTGTCCGCATCGGCCAGATCCGACAAATCGACCGGATTCTGCGCAGGCGGATTGCCCAATGCAGCACCGGCATTGTCGAAGCTGATCCTCACTTCTTGATGCCTTCCGAATCCATCGACTCCAGCGCCTTGGCGCCCTGGCTTTCGAGGCGCGTGGTCAACGCATCGAGGCTCGACTTCTGGATTTCCTCGGCGACCTGGTTGCGGTAGTTGGTCACGTAGGAAATGCCTTCGATGATGACGTCGTAGGCTTTCCAGTCGCCCTGCGAAGTCTTGCGGAACGCGTAGTCGACGGGCACGAGCTTGCCGTCGTCGAGCACGACCTGGGTGCGCACGAGCGTGCGCTTGTCGTTGAGTTCGCCCTGCTGCGGCAGCACGCGCACGCGGCCTTCGGTGTACTTGAGCAGGCCCTCGGCGTAGCGGTGCGTGATCGAGTTGTACATCGCCTTGGCGAAGCGCGCGCGCTGTTCCGGCGTCGCCGTGCGCGCGTTTTGGCCGAGCACGAGGATCGAGGCGTAATCGATGTCGAAGTGCGGCAGCACGATCTGGTCGATGACCTTGATCAGGCCTTCGCGATCCTTGGCGAGTTCGGCGCGGCGCTTGTCCATCGTCTTGCCGAGGTCGTCGACGAGGCTCTGCACGACCTGGTTCGGCGCGGGCGTGTCCGCGAATGCGGGAGTCGCCGTCGCCAACGCGAGTACACAGAGCAGAGAATACAGAATGCGCATACGTCACCTTTTCAATGTTCGCGGATGCCCATGCATCCGTCGTTCGTCCCTG
>NZ_DASVOK010000047.1:0-5593 GCF_036383415.1 Rudaea sp.
GGCATCGCGCAGTGCGACGGCGAGCGCGCTGGCATCGGCGAACGGCGAGCGCGCGTGCGCGGCCGCGGCGATCCACGGCGAATGTTCGTAGATGCCGCCCAGCGCCCGGGTGAATTCGGCGGCGGAAAGCCGATTGAGTTCGTTCAATTCCATGGGCGCATTATCTACAATCGAGCACGATCACGAGAAGGAAAAGAACATGGCATTGCCGTCCGGAGAAACCACCGCGATTTTCGCGCCCGCTGCCGAGTTGCCCGACTGGGCGCGGCGCGCGACCAATCTGGCCAATCCGCGCATCGGCGCCAAAGCGATCGCGGCATCCGACGAGTTCTTCGCGCCACTCGAACGCATGCTCGACCCGGCCCCCGCCGTGTTCGTGCCGGGCAAGTACGACGCCAACGGCAAGTGGATGGACGGCTGGGAGACGCGGCGCAAGCGCAGCGCGGGCCACGACTGGGCGATCGTCAAGCTCGGCCGGCGCGGCCGCATCGTCGGTTTCGATGTCGACACGAGTCACTTCACCGGCAACTACGCGCCGGCGATCTCGATCGAGGGCACGCTGGCGGAAAGCGACGATCCTGAAGCTCTGCAGCGCGCGACGTGGACGCCCGTGCTGGCCGCGACGACGCTGCGCGGCAACAGCCACCACCTCGTCGAGTCGGGTGGCGATGGCGTCTTCTCGCATCTGCGCGTGCACATCTATCCCGACGGCGGCGTTGCGCGGCTGCGCGTCTACGGCCATGTGGTCGGCGCATTCGACACGGGCGAAGCGAACGCGCTGCACGATCTCATCGCGCTCGAAAACGGCGGCCGCACCGTAGCCTGGAACGATGCGCATTTCGGCGCGGCGGCGAACCTGCTGCTGCCCGGTCGCGGCCGCGACATGGGCGACGGCTGGGAAACGCGGCGCCGGCGCGAACCCGGCAACGACTGGTGCCTGATCGCGCTCGGCGCGGCGGGTGTGATTGAGAAGATCGATGTCGATACCGCGCACTTCAAGGGCAATTATCCGGACCGCTGTTCGATCCAGGCCGCGCGCGTGGACGGCGGCACCGACCAGTCGCTGATCACGCAGAGCATGTTCTGGCCCGTGCTGTTGCCCGAACAGAAACTGGCTATGGACGCGGAGCATCACTTCGCCAGGGAGATCGCCGCGCTTGGGCCGATCACGCACGTGCGCTTCAACATCTTTCCCGACGGCGGCGTGTCGCGGCTGCGCCTGTGGGGGCGGCTGGCCAGGTGAGCGCGCACATCGCCAAAATCGAACCGCTGATGCGTGAGGCCTTCGCGCCGTTCGGCGACGTCATCGAGGCGAGCGATGCCGTGCGCCATTTCCCGATCAATGGCGGCACGACCGAGCGCTATCACGACCTGGCCAACGTCGAGGTCGATGCCGCAGGTCGCGCGATCGTCAGCATCTTCCGTGCGCAGCCATGCACGCTGCCGTTCGCGATCACGATGCTAGAGCGCCATCCGCTCGGCACCCAGGCGTTCATGCCGCTGCACGCGCGGCCGTATCTCGTCGCCGTCGCAACTCGCGCGGAAACAGACGCAGTGCGCGTGTTCCTCGCGCGTGGCGACCAGGGTGTCAACTACGCCGCGGGCATCTGGCACCATCCGCTGCTCGCGCTCGGCGCGGTCTGCGATTTCCTCGTAGTCGACCGGGCTGGGCCAGGCTTGAATTGCGACGAGCACGAACTGTCGAAGCCATTGACGATTCCTGCACTAACGTAGGCTCTCGACTTATTGCCACCTGCTCTCCTTCGTTCGGCGCAAGCTCGAATCCAACTTTACTCTGGGTTTGATTTTTCTCGCTCAGGTCCCTCTGTGCGCGAGTTGTTTTCTCTTCTGCTGCATGAGTGCGAAGCGCCTTGCGGTTACCTTTGGCCTATGCGCAGCGTGGATGTGCCGAATAGACTGACTGACCACATTTCTCGGAGGTTTTCCCATGAAGCGCACTCTCATCTGGCTGGCCTGCGCTGGCTTTGTCGCCGCCTGCTCGCAGTCCACTCCGCCGCCGGCCGAGAAGGCGCCGGCTCCCGCGCCCGTCGCTGCGGCGCCGACCCTGCCGCCGCTAACCTCAGGTGTGACCAAGGAAAACATGGACACGACGGCGCGTGCGCAGGACGACTTCTACCGCTACGTCAACGGCCACTGGCTCGACACGTTCCAGATCCCTGACGACAAGCCAATGAGCGGCGCTTTCGTCAAGCTCGACGACGAGGCCAAGGCGAACATCCGCGCGATCATCGAGGAGACGGCAAAGGCGGCCGATTCCACGGACAAGGACAAGCAGAAGATCGCCGACCTCTACGCGAGCTTCATGGACGAGGCGGCGCTCGAAAGCGCGGGCCTCAAGCCGCTCGAGGCCGAATTCGCGCGCATCGATGCGCTGAAGGACAAGAAGGAGATTCCCGCGCTCGTCGCACACTTTCTGCAGATCGGCGCGACCGCGCCGTTCGGCGGCTTCGTCCACCAGGACAACAAGGACTCGACCAAGTACGTCGTCGATCTGCAGCAGGACGGCCTCGGCCTGCCCGACCGCGACTACTATCTCGAGAACGACGCCAAGCTCAAGCAGATCCGCGAGGCCTACGCTAAGTTCATCGAAAAGATGCTGGCGATGTCCGGCGACAAGGCCGCGGCGGCGAGCGCCAAGGCGATGCTCGCGTTCGAAACCGAACTGGCGCGCGTGCAGTGGACCAAGGTGCAGCTGCGCGATCCGATCAAGGGCTACAACAAGGAAACGTTCGGCGACCTCGCCAAGCTCGCGCCGGGCTACGACTGGAAGAGCTTCCTCGTCGCCGCCGGCATCGAAGGCAAGACCGACTACGTCATCGTCGGCCAGCCGAGCTACATGACGGGGATGGACAAGATCCTCACAAAGACGCCGCTGGCGACGCTGAAGACCTATTTCCGCTGGCAGCTGCTGCGCAACTACGCCAAGTACCTCAACAAGGATTTCGTCGACGCGCGCTTCGCCTTCTACGGCACCGAGCTGCGTGGCGTGCCGGCCGACCAGCCGCGCTGGAAACGCGGTGTGGGCCTGACCGAAGGCATCATCGGCGAGGCGGTCGGCAAGCTCTATGTCGCGAAGCACTTCCCGCCTGAGTCCAAGGCGCGCATGGACCAGCTCGTCAAGAACCTGCTCGCCGCGTACAAGCAGAGCATCGACACGCTCGACTGGATGAGTCCGGAGACGAAGAAGGCCGCGCAGGAAAAGCTCGCCAAGTTCATGCCGAAGATCGGCTATCCGGACAAGTGGCGCGACTACTCCGCGCTCGAGATCAAGAAGGACGATCTCGTCGGCAACGTCATGCGCGGCAACGCGTTCGAGTATCAGCGCAACATCGACAAGCTCGGAAAACCCGTCGACCGCGCCGAATGGGGCATGACGCCGCAGACGGTCAACGCCTACTACAACCCCGAGCTCAACGAGATCGTGTTCCCGGCCGCGATCCTGCAGCCGCCGTTCTTCGACGCCAAGGCCGACGACGCGGTCAACTACGGCGGCATCGGCGCGGTGATCGGCCACGAGATCAGCCACGGCTTCGACGACCAGGGATCGCAGTACGACGGCGACGGCAACCTGCGCGACTGGTGGACGGCCGCCGACCACGAGAAGTTCGCGGCCAAGACCAAGGCGCTTGTCGCCCAGTACGCCGCATTCGAACCGGTGCCGGGGTATCACCTCAACGGCGAGCTGACGCTCGGCGAGAACATCGCCGACAACTCGGGCCTCGCGATCGCCTACAAGGCGTACAAGATTTCGCTCGGTGGCAAGCCCGCGCCGACGCCCGATGACTTCAGCGGCGACCAGCGCCTCTACATCGGCTGGGCGCAGGCCTGGCAGGCCAAGGTGCGCGACAAGTTCGCGATCGAGTTGATCAAGTCCGATCCGCACTCGCTGCCGGTCGACCGCGTGCTCGGTACCTTGTCCAACCAGACACCGTTCTACGATGCATTCGGCGTCAAGGAGGGCGACAAGATGTACGTGGCGCCGGAAAAGCGCGTGACGATCTGGTAAGAGTCGACGCCTCTACGGTAGGGGCGCGATTCATCGCGCCCCTACTTGCGATTCATCAGCCAGAAAATCAGCGCCGCGCCGCCGACTCCGATCCAGTAGTCGGCCGGCACGCCGAGCAGCCAGTGCTTGTGCCAGGGCACGTGCTCGGGCGCGAAGCGGCTCCAGCCGAAGGCCGGGTTGAAGATGAACCAGGCGAGGTCTTCGACCATCCAGAACAGCATCACCCCGGCCAGCGCCTGCGCCGCCGCACGCCACGTGTACTGCGCGAAAAATACAAGCGGCGCGAAAAAGGCGAGCGCCATAAAGCTGAACACCCAGGCGTGATAGCCGGTCATCGGGCGGCCGCCCCAGAAGATGTCGAGCAGCCAGTGTGATTCGATGCGCCAGGTCGGCAGCTTCGCCGCCCAGCCCGAGGCGCCTTCGATCTGGATCTCGACTTCGGCGAAGAAGCAGGCCATCAGCAGCACCCAGGCGATGTAGGCGAGGGTGCGCGGCCAGCCCGGCACCGCGGAGGCCTTCGCGACTTCGTTCATTGCGCTGTGCCGAGCACGAGGTCGAGGACCGTTTGTGCCGCGCGCGGCTTGCCGAGCGCGCGACTGCGTAGCGCCATGGCCGCCAGCGTCGCCGGTTCGGCGATCAGCCGCGCGACCTTGTACTCGACGCCGATCGTGTCGTAGGCGAGCCAGGCTGCACCTTCTTCCATCAGGTATCCGGCGTTGTGTTCCTCCTGCCCGGGGATCGGCGAAATCAGCAGCATCGGCCGGCCGAGCGCGAGGCATTCGGAGACGGTCAGGCCGCCCGGCTTGGTCACGACAAGATCGCTCGCCGCCATCAGCTTGTGCATTTTGTCGGTGAAGCCGAGCGCGAGCAGGCGTTGCGGTTGTCGCGCGGCGAGCGCATCGAGTTTCTGCTTCGCTTCGGCATTGCGCCCGGCGACGGCGATGATCTGGAAATCGCCGGCGAGGCCGAGCACGCGTTGCACGAGCGTGGGCAGGTCGCCGACACCGGCGCCGCCGGCGACGATGAGAATCACGCGGCGAGCCGGATCGAGCCCGAGTTCGCGCACGCAGCGCTCGCGATCGAGTTCTGCCGCGTTGGGCTGCGAGAACGCCGGCATCACCGGAATGCCGGTGACGTGCAGGCGCTCCGCGCGCAAGCCTCGCGCGCGCATGCGAAATGCGACTTCGCCGGTCGCGGCGAAATAGCCGGCCATGTCGGGCACGAGCCACATGTTGTGCAGATCGTAGTCGGTCACCTGCAGCCAGAGCGGGCAGTGCAGGCGCGCCTGCTCGACCTCGCGCATCAACAGCTCCGCCGGCAGGAAGTGCGTGCAGATCACTGCGTCGGGCTTGCGCCTGTGTACCTCGCGTCGCAGCGCGCCGCTGGACAAGCGCTCGATGCCGCGGCGCAGGCGCTGCGAGGCAGCATTGTGCGGCGTCGTGTCGGACAGGTGATGCAGATGTTCCCAGATACTCGGGTGCTCGTTGATCAGGCGGATGTAACCGTCGGTGTACATCTTGCGAAAGCCCGCGGCGACGAAATCCATCGCGTCGATATGCGCGACTT
>NZ_DASVOK010000048.1:0-20141 GCF_036383415.1 Rudaea sp.
GCTCGACATCGACGATCTGAACAAGGTCGAAAAGGAATTTTCCTACCCCGGCGAAGGCTGGGGCATGACGCGCAACGACAAGAGCCTGCTGCTCAGCGACGGCACATCGACGATCCGCCTGCTCGACCCGCAGACGCTGAAGCAGACCGGCGCGATCGAGGTGACCGCGCAAGGCCAGCCGCTGGCTCAGATCAACGAGCTCGAGTGGATCAAGGGCGAGATCTACGCAAACCTCTGGCAAACCCAGCGCATCGCGCGCATCGACCCGAAAACCGGCAAGGTGACGGCGTGGATCGATCTGACCGGCCTGCTCTCGCATGCCGACCGCGAAGCCGCGGGCGCGGACGTGCTCAATGGCATCGCCTGGGACGCGAAGACCGATCGCCTGTTCGTCACCGGCAAGTATTGGCCGAACGTGTTCGAGATCAGGCTGGTTGCGCCAGCGGCGCCGAAATAACCGAGCCGTCGTTGGCGGCATCGCCGCGCCGACACGACACGCCGGCGCGGATCGCGTCGTCGTTGAAATGGTAGATCCCGTCTTCGCCGAGCGCATGCCAGCAGTCGAGGCCGACGCGATACGGCACGAGTCGACCGGGCGGCCCACCGGCCCGGTACAGCATTTCGTCACTCATCGGCACGAATTGGCGCATTGCAAATTTCCGTGTGCGACACCATTTCTGAGCACGTAGTAGATCAAGTGCGGATGGAAGGCGCGTGGCTGGCTTCTGACTTATTTCTTGCAATCGTCCGTGATTGCGAGAATCACAAAGCGGCCATTCAAGGCGGTTAGCACAAATTCAATTTGTTTCGAGTACTATCGGGCCAGCTCCTGCCCTGGAGAACAAAAACATGCAAAGGGACAATCCCTGGATCACCTTGCGCGGCGCCAAGGACGAGGACATCCCGCTGTTTTCATCGGCGTTGCTGATCGCCAAGGATGAATACCCGGCGCTGGCCGCGGCCGACTACGAGGCGCAGTTGCAGGACTACGGCGTGCGCCTGCGCAAGATCCTCGATCCGACCGAATCCGCTGCGACCCAGCTGCGCACGCTGAACGGTTTCCTATTCGACGAGCTCGGATTCTCCGGCGACGATCAGGATTACTACGATCCGCGCAACAGCTATCTGAACGACGTGCTCGATCGTCGCCTCGGCAATCCGATTTCGCTTGCGGTCGTGCAGATCGAACTCGCGCGCCGGCTCGACGTGCCGCTCGAAGGCGTCTCGTTCCCCGGCCACTTCCTCGTGCGCTTGCCGCTCGACGAGGGTATCGTCGTGCTCGATCCGTTCCAGAAGGGCCGTTCGCTCGACGCGGCCGAATTGCGTCGTCGCGCACGCACGCACCTCGACACGCACGATATCGACGATGCGCGCCTCGCGCGCATGCTGGAGCCGGCCAGCCACCGCGCCATCCTCACGCGCATGCTGCGCAACCTGAAAGGCGTTTACGCCGAACGCGAGCAGTGGGAAAAGGCGCTGCGCTGCTGCGACCGCCTGCTCACGCTCGATACGCATCAGCCGGGCGAGTATCGCGACCGCGGCCAGTACTATCTCAAGCTCGGTCACGTGCGCGCGGCGAGCGAGGATCTGCGCCGCTATCTCTCTCTGGTGCCGCAGGCCGACGATGTCGATGCGGTCGCGCTGCAGGTCGCCGAGATCGGCACCAATCTGCCGCGCTTGAATTGACATCTGTTTCCCTTCTCCGGCCAGGGGAAGGGAAGCGACGTCAAATCTCCATCATCTCGAAATCCGACTTGGTCACCCCACAATCGGGGCAGGTCCAGGTTTCCGGAATATCTTCCCAGCGCGTGCCCGGCTCGATGCCGTCGTCGGGCCAACCCTGCACTTCGTCGTAGATCCAGCCGCAGACCACGCACATGAATTTGCGGAAGGGGGTGTCGTCGGTTTGCGCTACGGCGTTCATTGCGGAATGGTCGGGAATCGGGGTTTCTGGTTGAAGTGGGGCCGGAAGGGCCACTTTGGGCTTTTCGCGAGGGAGAGCGGCGCGAAAGGGAGCTTAATTCTAACGGTAGACTAGGCGCCATGCATCCACACCTGACCCGGCGCGGCCTCTACGCGATCAGCGACGGCCCGCGCCCCGACCTTCTTTCCGCCGTCAAGGCCGTCCTGCACGGCGGCGCCGCACTGCTGCAGTACCGCGACAAGACGACCGACTCCGCACGCCGCGCATTCGAGGCGCGCGCGCTGCGCGAGCTGTGCGCACGCTTCGAAGTGCCGTTCATCGTCAACGACGATGTCGAGCTTGCGCTGGCGGTCGCTGCCGATGGCGTGCATCTTGGCGAAGACGATAGCGCCGTCGCCGCCGCGCGTGCGCGCCTCGGCGCCGGCGTGATCATCGGCGCCTCGTGCTACGACTCGCTGGCGCGCGCGCGACAACTCGCCGCAGCCGGTGCAGACTATCTCGCATTCGGCGCATTCTTCTCGTCGCCGACCAAGCCGAATGCGCGTCGCGCCACGCTGGACCTGTTGAGCGAGGCGAAACCGCTGGGCCTGCCGCTGGTGGCAATCGGTGGCATCACGCCCGACAATGCGCGGCCCTTGGTGGAAGCCGGTGCCGATTTCCTCGCGGCGATCTCCGGCGTGTTCACGCAGGCCGATCCCGAGGTGGCCGCGCGACGCTATGCGGCATTGTATAAAAATTGAAAAAGTGGAAAACATGATCACGAATCACGATTGGTTCCAGCGCGCGCAACCCCTGATGCCGGGTGGCGTCAACTCGCCGGTGCGCGCGTTCAAGTCGGTTGGCGGCGAACCGTTCTTCACCGACCACGCCGATGGCGCATATCTCTGGGACGTCGAAGGCAAGCGCTACATCGACTACGTCGGCTCGTGGGGGCCGATGGTCGCCGGTCACAATCATCCCAAGGTGCGCACCGCAGTCGTCGAGGCCGCGCGTGCGGGCCTGTCGTTTGGCACGCCGTGCCCGATGGAAGTGCGCATGGCCGAGGAGATCACGCGCCTGATTCCTTCGGTCGAAGTGCTGCGCATGGTCAACTCCGGCACCGAGGCGACGATGTCGGCGATCCGCCTCGCGCGCGGCGCGACCGGACGCGACAAGATCGTCAAGTTCGAAGGCTGCTACCACGGTCATGCCGACTCGTTCCTGGTCAAGGCCGGCTCGGGCGCACTGACCCTGGGCGTGCCGACTTCGCCCGGTGTGCCGAAGGCGCTGGCCGATCTCACCCTGACCTTGCCGTACAACGATCTCGACGCGGCCAAGGCGTTGTTCGCGCAGGTCGGCGAGCAGATCGCCGGCCTGATCATCGAGCCCGTCGCGGGCAACATGAACTGCATTCCGCCGCGTCCCGGCTATCTGCAGGGGCTGCGCGAGCTGTGCACGCAGTACGGCGCGCTGCTGATCGTCGACGAGGTGATGACCGGCTTCCGCGTCGCGCTCGGCGGCGCGCAGGCGCTCTACGGCGTAACACCGGATTTGACCACGTTCGGCAAGATCATCGGCGGCGGCATGCCGGTCGGCGCCTACGGCGGTCGGCGCGAGATCATGGAGAAGATCGCGCCGAGCGGGCCGGTGTATCAGGCCGGCACGCTGTCGGGCAATCCGATCGCGATGGCCGCGGGCCTGGCCATGCTCGAAGTGATCCAGGCGCCAGGCTTCTACGCCGAGCTGGAGCGCAAGACTAATCTGCTTACCGATGGCCTCGTCGCAGTCGCGCTCGATGCCGGCGTACCGTTCAGCGTCAACCGCGTCTGCGGCATGTTCGGCCTGTTCTTCACTGCGGAAAAAGTGGAAACGTATACCCAGGCCACGGCCTGCGACGTCGCCGCGTTCAATCGCTTCTTTCACGCGATGCTCGACCGCGGCGTCTACCTCGCGCCGTCGGCGTTCGAGGCCGGATTCATTTCGACCGCACACAGCGAGCAGGACATCGCCGATACGCTCGAGGCGGCCCGCGCCGCATTCCGAAAATCCAGTTAGAACAGGCTTTACACATAGATCGCTTTACAGTGAAAATGGCGCTGTCAGGATGATCCGGCCGTCACGATGACGGTTCAACCGGAGCGTTTCATGAAACTGACAGTGATTTCATCCGCCGTGGCGCTGGTCTTCGCGAGTTGCGCGGTGGCCCCCGTTTCCGCCGCCGAAGCGGCACAGGTTGCCGCTGCGCCGGCTGTGGTCAAGCTGCACGCGGCTCTGCGCGGTCTGTGGCAAGGTCATGCGGAGCGGACGCGTGCCTACGCACTCGCGGTCAAGGCGCACGATGCCGCGGCGGCGGACAAGGCCGCCAAGGATGTCGTTGCCAATGCCACGCAGATCGCCGATGCGGTCGGCGGGTTCTACGGTGAGGCGGCCGGCAAACAGATGCTGCAGCTGCTCGCCGGCCACTGGGGCGGAGTCAAGGCGCTGACCGATGCCGAACAGCGCGGTGATGCGGCGGCGAAACAGAAGGCGATGGACGATCTCGTCGCCAACGGCAATGCGATCGCGGGCTTCCTTGCGGGCGCGAATCCGTATCTGAAAAAAGATGCAGTGCTTTCGTTGCTGACCGCGCATGTCGGCCATCACGCCGCGCAGGTGCGCGAGATCATGCAGGGCGACACGCAGGCCGAAGCGAAAACCTGGATAGCCATGCAGGCGCACATGGACGTCATCGCCGACGCGCTGGCCGATGCGATCGCCAGGCAGTTCCCGGCGAAGGCGGCCTGAGGCGATGAATCAAACCCTGCGTCGTTTCGGACCGAGCGTGCGCAAATTGCTGCGTACGCTGCTGGGTTCCGCGCAGGGCGCAAGCGTGGAAACCCTGTGCGAGGCGCTCGGGGTGACGCACAACGCGGTGCGCCAGCATCTGACCGCGTTGATCCATGCGGGCTGGGTCGAGCGCGGTCATGCACGCCAGAGCGGCGGTCGGCCGCAGCTGCGCTACGTGCTGACCGAGGCCGGTCGCGAACTGTTCCCGCGCAACTACGCGATGATCACGACCGGCATCCTCGATCACCTCTACGCGAGCGTGGGGCCGGCCGGCGTCCAGGCCATGCTCACCGGATTGGGCCGTGAACTCGGCTCGACCGCCGCGCAGCGCGCGCACGGCGGCGATGCGGACGAAACCGCGCAGGCGCTTGCCGCGCAGCTCGATGCGCTCGGCTACGAGGCGCAGGCCGTGAAGCGCGACGGCGAAACGCAGATCGAGGCATACAACTGCGTCTTCCATGCCCTCGCGCGCGCGCATCCGGAAATCTGCCGCTTCGATCTGGCCTTCATGGAAGCCGCCAGCCGGCGCAAGGTGCAGCATCTGGAATGCATCGTGCGCGGCGGCGGTGCCTGCCGCTTCCGCCTCGCCGAGCGCAGCGAAGGGGAGTGAATCGCGAACCGCTTAATTGGTTTCCTTGACCGGGATCGCGTTGATGCTGTTCTCGGCGAGTGCGCGCTTCGACGATTCGGTTTCGCTTGCGGTGGCGAACGGGCCGAGGCGCACGCGGTGCAGGGTCTTGCCGTCGGTGGTGCTCGTGTAGACCTTGGCGCTGAAGCCGAGCATCGTGAGCTTGGCCTTCAACGCGTCGGCCGCGGCCGCATCGCTGGTCGCGGTGACCTGGAGCATGTAGCGTCCGCCGCCCGCAGCGGGCGCCGGTGTCGTCTGAGTTGCCGGGTTGTTCGGATTCGCTGCATTCGCCTGCGCCTGCTGCTTCGCGCGCTGCTGCTCGGCCTTGGCCTTGGCCGAAAGCTCCGCGTCGGGAATGACGACTTCCTTCTCCGGCAGCGTCGTGTAGAAGTCATAATTGCTCTTCGGCGGCGCGGGCGGCTGCGCCTTGGCCGTGTCGTCGGCCAGCGCCTTTTCCGATTCCTTCGGCGCGACCGCCTCGGGATTGGGCTGCGGCAGGTTCTTGCCGCCGCGCAGCGTCGGAATCTTGCCGCCGTAGAGCACGGCGACCGAGCCGACCACGCCGAGCGCGACACCGAGCAGCACCATCGCCCAGGCCGGCGTCTGCCGGCGATCGCCGTTGCGCGATGCCTGTGAATTCCGCTTTGCCATGAACCTACCTCAAAACGTAGCGAGCGAAACCAGTTCGTGCGTCGCCGGAGCGCAGGAACCGGAGTTTACTGATGGTAAATGAGGATGACTCGCCGCATCCACGGCTCGCCCTTCGGGCCGGCTTCGCCGTTCGCTCCGGCATCCTGCCTACGCAGTCCGAGCACCGCCGGCACGCGAAATGGTGAGCGCAGTAGTTTTGAGGCAGGTTCATTACATCTGCTCCGGGGCGGAGACGCCAAGCAAATCGAGTCCGTTCGCAAGAACCTGGCGCGCGGCGACGGCGAGCGCAATGCGCGCATCGCGCAGATCGGCATCCTCGACGATGAATTGATGCGCGTGATAGTAGGTATGCAGCGCGTTGGCCAGTTCGCGCAGGTAGCTCGCGATCAGGTGCGGCTCGAGATTGAGCGCCGCCGCTTCGACCACTTCCGGATAGCGCGAGACCTCGACCATGAGCGTGCTCTCGTGCTCGTTGTCGAGCTTCGCCAATTGCGCGAGGCCATTGTCGCGGTTCCACGAGAGGCCGCGCTCGTCGAGCTGACGCAGCACGCTGCACACGCGCGCATGCGCGTACTGGATGTAGTAGACCGGATTGTCGTTCGACTGCGAGCGCGCGAGATCGATATCGAACACCATCTGCGAATCGGACTTGCGCGCGATGAGGAAATAGCGCGTCGCGTCGCGGCCTACCTCGTCGACGAGGTCGCGCAGGGTGACGTAGCTGCCGGCGCGCTTGGAGATCTTCACTTCCTCGCCGCCGCGCATCACCGTGACCATCTGGTGCAGCACATACTCGGGCCAGTTTTTCGGAATGCCCATGTCGAGCGCCTGCAGGCCAGCCTTCACCCGCATCAGCGTCGAGTGATGGTCGCTGCCGTGCTCGTTGATCACGCGCTGGTAGCCGCGATTCCATTTGCTCACGTGGTAGGCGACGTCGGGCAGGAAGTAGGTGTAGCTGCCGTCCGACTTGCGCATGACCCGGTCTTTGTCGTCGCCGAAATCGGTCGTGCGCAGCCACAGCGCGCCTTCGTGCTCGAAGGTGTGGCCGTGCTTGACGAGCTCCTGCGCGGTGCGCGCGACCGAACCGTCGGTATAGAGCGAGGATTCGAGATAGTAGGTATCGAACGGCGCGACGCCGAACGCCTGCAGGTCGAGGTCTTGTTCGTGGCGCAGATAAGCCACGGCGAAACGGCGGATCGCGTCGAGATCGTTCGCGTCGCCCGTCGCCGGCACGTCGCGTCCGTCCGCGTGCGCAACTTCGCGCGCGAGGAACGCGGCGGCGACGTCCTTGATGTAATCGCCGCGGTAGCCATCGGCCGGCCAGCGCGGATTGTCGACATCGATACCGAGCGCGCGCGCCTGCACCGACTTGGCAAGGTTGTCGATCTGCGCGCCGGCGTCGTTGTAGTAGAACTCGCGTCCGACGTCCGAGCCGGTCGCCTCGAGCACGCGCGCGAGGCAATCGCCGACTACCGCGCCGCGGCCGTGGCCGATATGCAGCGGCCCGGTCGGATTGGCCGAGACGAACTCGATCTGGGTTTTTTTCTTCGCGCCGATCGTGCTGCGACCGTACTGCGCGGCCTCGGCGAACACGCGCCGCGTTTCTTCGTGATATGCCGCCGGACTCAGGAAGAAATTGATGAAGCCCGGTCCCGCGATCTCGACTTTTTCGACGAGCGTGTTCTGCGGCAACGCCGCTACGAGCGCCTGGGCGAGCGCGCGCGGGTTCGTGCGCGCGGGCTTGGCCAGCGCGAGCGCCGCGTTCGTGGCGAAATCGCCATGCTCGCGGCTCTTGGTGCGTTCGAGGACGAAGGCGGCACTGGCGTCGGCCGACAACGTGCCGGCGCTGCGCAGGCTGTCCAGCGCCTGCTCGATCAGGGTGCGGAGTTGATCTTTCACTGGAAATCGGGGCGTTTGTCTGCGCCCTCTATTGTACGGTTCCGCGGCCGTTTGCGCGCGGTTCGATCACCGCCGGCGCTAACGCTTCCCGCTTTCCGCCCCGTATAGTCATGCCTGCGACGGAATTCGCCGTTGAGTGGACCCCGTGTGAGAAGGTTTGTATGCGCATCCTGGTAGTCGAAGACGATGCCCTCGTGGCTGATGCGATGCTGCGTGGCCTGATCCAGAGCGGTTTCGCGGTCGACCGCGTCGCCAGTGCCGAGCTGGCCGAGGCGGCCATGCAGCAGGAAACGTTCGACCTGCTCCTCGTCGATCTCGGCCTGCCCGGCATGGACGGCTTCGAGCTCGTGCGTCGCGTGCGCCGCGCGGGCAGCGGCTTGCCGGTGCTGATCGTGACCGCGCGCGATGGCCTTGCCGATCGGGTCAACGCACTCGACATCGGTGGCGACGACTATCTGGTCAAACCGTTTGCCGTGCCCGAGCTCGCCGCGCGTTGCCGCGCGCTGATCCGGCGCAGCAAGGCGGCCGGCAATCCGCAACTCAGCATCGCCGGCCTGCACATGGATCTGCCGCGGCGCGAAGCCCGCGTCGACGGCCAACCGCTCGAGCTGACCCCGCGCGAATGGGCCGTGCTCGAATGCCTTGCGCTGCACGTCGGCCAGGTCGTGCACAAGGAACGCTTGCAGCAGGCGGTGTCGAGCTGGAGCGACGACATCACGACGAATGCGGTCGAGGTCTATGTCTCGCGCCTGCGCGGCAAGCTCGGCGATACGGTGTCGATCCGTACCGTGCGTGGGCTCGGCTACCGGCTCGACGAATCCTGAGGACAGGTTTTTATGGCCGCAGCTGCGCGCACGTCCTCGGTCCGCCGCCGCCTGCTCCTGCTGCTGTCGGCGCCGCTCGGGCTGCTGCTCGCGGCCGGCGTGCTGATCGACTACTACTCGACCGCGTCGCCGATGCACGCCGCCTATGATCAGGTGCTGGCGAGTTCGATCGTCGCCGTGATCGCGCACCTGAACATCGGCGCCGACGGCGAGGTGAAATCGGAACTCTCGGACCAGGCGATTGCCGTGCTGCGTGCCGACAACCACGACGAAATCTACTATCTCGTGCTCGGTGCCGACGGCGAATTCGTGGCCGGCGATGCGGGCCTGCCGGTGGCGCCGCCGGGCAGCGACAATCCCTCGTTCGCCGACGCGGAATACCGCGACGCGCAGGTACGCGTGGCCACGTACCGGTTGACGAACGCGAGCGGTGTCATCGCAGTCAGCGTCGCCGAGACAACGAACAAGCGCCGCGAGGCCTTGCACAGCATGCTGACCTTCATCGTCGCAAGCGATCTGGCGCAATTGCTCGGCACGCTGCTGCTGGTCTGGGTCGGCGTGCGCGCGGGTCTGCAGCCGCTGCTGGCGCTGCGCGATCAGATCGCGCGCCGTTCCGCGCGCGACCTGGCAGCGCTCGACGATTCGCAGGTGCCGGGTGAGGTGCGTCCGCTGACCCAGGAACTCAACCGCCTGTTCGCGAGGGTCGCCGAGGCGGCGAATGCGCAGCATCGTTTCCTCGCCAACGCCGCGCACCAGCTGCGCACGCCGCTGGCCGGCCTGCAGGCGCAGCTCGAACTGCTGTCGAACGATCTGCGCGGGCACGGCGCGAGCGATCCGGCCCTGCGCGAGCGCGTCGCGCGCCTGCATGCGGGCATGCAGCGGTTGGGCCATACGGCGAACCAGTTGCTCGCGCTCGCTCGCGCGGAGCCCGCCGCGAATCCTGGCGGCGACTTCCGCGCGCTTGATCTCGCCGATCTGGCCAAGGACGGCGTCGCCGCGCACTTCGATCGCGCGCTCGCTGCGCGCATCGATCTCGGACTCGAAGCCGAGCCTGCCCGCACCCAGGCCAGCGACTGGCTGCTGCGCGAACTGCTCGCCAACCTGATCGACAATGCGCTGACCTACACGCCGGCCGGAGGCAATGTCACCGTGCGCTGCGGAACCGCCTCCGAGTTGCGTCAGGTATTTCTTGAAGTCGAGGACGACGGCCCCGGCATTCCCGACGCCGAACGCGCGCGCGTGTTCGAGCGCTTCTACCGCATCGCCGGCGGCGAACGCGAGGGTAACGGGCTCGGTCTCGCGATCGTCGAGGAGATCGCGCGCGCGCATGGTGCTGCCGTCGTGCTCACGAGCGGAGCCGGTGGGCGTGGCACGCGCGTGCGCATCAGGTTCGCCACGAGTGGCGCCTGAGCAAGAACCCCCGATGCGCAAGAAAAGAAAAGGCCGCAACGCGGCCCTTTCTCGTACAACTGGACGAATGCCTTACTCGAGGTCGAGGAACGAGCGCAGCTGTTCCGAGCGGCTCGGATGGCGCAGCTTGCGCAGCGCTTTGGCTTCGATCTGGCGGATGCGCTCGCGGGTGACATCGAACTGCTTGCCGACTTCTTCCAGCGTGTGGTCGGTGTTCATGTCGATGCCGAAGCGCATGCGCAGCACCTTGGCCTCGCGCGGCGTCAGGCCACCGAGCACGTCGCGCACGGTTTCGTGCAGGCCGGTGCCCGTCGCCGCGTCGACTGGCGATTCGATGCTGGTGTCTTCGATGAAATCGCCCAAGTGGGAGTCTTCATCGTCGCCGATCGGCGTTTCCATCGAGATCGGTTCCTTGGCGATCTTGAGTACCTTGCGGATCTTGTCCTCGGGCATCTCCATCTTCACCGCCAGCTCTTCCGGCGTCGGCTCGCGGCCCATCTCCTGCAGCATCTGGCGGCTGATGCGGTTGAGCTTGTTGATCGTCTCGATCATGTGCACCGGGATGCGGATCGTGCGCGCCTGGTCGGCGATCGAGCGCGTGATCGCCTGGCGGATCCACCACGTCGCGTAGGTCGAGAACTTGTAGCCGCGGCGGTATTCGAACTTGTCGACCGCCTTCATCAGGCCGATGTTGCCTTCCTGGATCAGGTCGAGGAACTGCAGGCCGCGATTCGTATACTTTTTCGCAATCGAGATGACCAGGCGCAGGTTGGCCTCGACCATTTCCTTCTTCGCGCGGCGCGCCTTGGCCTCGCCGATCGACATGGCGCGGTTGATTTCCTTGACGTCCGCGAGCGAGAGGAACAGGGTCTTTTCCAGCGCGACGAGCTTTTCCTGCTCGGCGAGGATGTCTTCCTTGTGCGCCTTGATCGACGAAGCCCACTTCTGCTTCTTGCGGATGATGTCGTCGGCGAACTTCGGGTTGGTCTCGTTCGACGGGAACGCCTTGATGAAATCCTTGCGCGGCATGTGCGACTGCTTGATGCAGATGTCCATGATCACGCGCTCGTGCTGGCGGACCAGGGCAACCACTTCGCGCAGCTTGCGCACGAAGGCGTCGATCATGATCGACGGCAGCTTGAGCTTGAGGAAGGCCTCGGCCATCTGGTCGCGGATCTTCTGCGTCTTCTTGTCCTCGGTGCCGATCTTGGCAGCGCTCTTCTGGAACTTGAGATAGAGCGCGCGCAGCTCTTCCATGCGCCGCGTCACTTCGGCCGGATCGGGACCGGTCTCGCCGGGGCCGGCCTCTTCGCCGCCTTCCGCGTCGTCCTCATCGTCATCCTTGCTCGCTGCGCCGGCATCCTCGACTTCGAGCATCTCCTCGTTGACTTCGAGGCCGGGCACTTCCACGTCGACGAAGCCAGTCAGCACCTCGGACAGGCGCTTGCGGCCTTCGGTGTGCTGGTCGTATTCCTCGACGAGCAGCTGGATCGACCACGGGAAACTGGCGAGCGAGGACTGGACCTGGCCCAGGCCCTCCTCGATGCGCTTGGCGATCGCGATCTCGCCCTCGCGCGTGAGCAGTTCGACCGTGCCCATTTCGCGCATGTACATGCGCACCGGGTCGGTCGTGCGGCCGACTTCGGCATCGACCGCGGACAACACGGCCACGGCCTCTTCGGTCGCGGTCTCGTCGTCCGTCGTCACGGGCGCATCGGGCAGGATCGTATCGCCTTCCGGCGCGACCTCGTGCACCTCGATGCCCATGTCGTTGATCATGCCGATGATGTCTTCGATCTGTTCCGGATCGACGATGTCGTCGGGCAGGTGATCGTTGACCTCGGCGTAGGTGAGGAACCCTTGTTCCTTGCCCTTGATGATCAGGGTCTTGATTTCGGACTGTTGCTGGCTGCGGGTTTCAGCGTTCATGGAATCTACGGCTCAAAGATCAAAGACTGGAAAGTATAGGAGGGGTGTCAAGGAAGGCCGGGAACCGCGAATCTGGCGGCGGGATGGCTTGAAATGACAAGCAAAAGCAAGGCCAATCGACGTCGCGGGACCACGGACGACGATTCCCGGCACGGCTAGCGCGCCTCCAACCAGAACGTCACCGGTCCGTCGTTGACGAGACTGACCTCCATATGGGCACCGAAACGGCCAATTTCCACTGGCGAATGGCGGATTTTTGCCAATTCGACCAGGCGATTGAACCAACGTTCCCCTTCGGCAGGCGTCGCCGCGGTCGAAAACCCCGGGCGCATGCCCGAGCGCGTGTCTGCGGCGAGGGTGAATTGCGAGACGAGCAGCAGCCCGCCGCCGGTCTGCGCCAGCGAGAGATTCATCTTCCCGTCGGCATCGCCGAACACGCGGTAGCCGAGCAGGCGTTCGAGCAAGCGCTGGGTCTGAGGCTCGCCGTCCCCAGGCTGCACACCGATCAGCGCGAGCAGGCCCGGGCCGATCCGGCCGACGGTTTCGTTGTCGACGTCCACACGCGCTTCGGTGACGCGCTGGATCAGGGCAATCATGAAGTTCCGATGCGGCATAGGCCGCGGCAGCGAGGGCAGCGGCAATGCTCCCGATGAGGCGCGGCGGCGTCAATGCCGACACGGCCGAAGATGCCCGGCTACAATCGGTTTTTCCCACGCTTTCCCCCTGCATGCGTTGGTATATCTGGATCATCTACGGCCTGCTGCGCCTGCTTGGCCAGCTTCCGTTGCGCATCCTGCACGCTCTCGGCGCGGGATTCGGCTGGCTGCTCGCCCACACCGACAATCCCATGCGGCGCAAGGCCGAACACACCCTCTCCCGGATCAATACGTCGTTTGGCGAGGAAAAGCGTCATTTTCTTTGCGCGGCGTTGGCCGAAGCCGGCAAGTCCTTCTTCGAGATCGCGAAGATCTGGACCGGCGCTCCAGCGCGCACGCTTGCTCTCGTGCGCGAGGTGCGCGGCGGTGAGCTGTTCGATGCAGCGCTCGCGGCCAGGCGCGGCCTCATCATCGCCGCGCCGCACCTCGGCTGCTTCGAACTGCTCAACTACTGGCTGTGCAGCCGCACGCGGATCGCGATCGCCTACCGTCCACCGCGGCAGGCCGAACTCGAACCGCTGCTGATCCGAGCGCGTGGCGGGCTGTCGGCGGAACAGGTGCGCGCCGAAGGCAGCGCCGGCGTGCGCACGCTGTTCAAGCGGCTCGCGGCGGGTGGCGTCGTCGGCATCCTGCCCGACCAGGAACCCAAACAGGGCGAAGGCGAGTTTGGACCGTTCTTCGGCCGCCCGGCGCTGACCATGGTATTGCTCTCGCGCCTCGCCCAGCGCACCGGCGCGACCGTGCTGTTCGCCTTCGCCGAGCGCCTGCCGCGCGGGCAAGGCTATGTGCTGCACATTCTGCCGGCGCCCGATGGCATCGCCGATCCCGAGTTGCCGAACGCCGTGGCTGCGCTCAATCGTGGCATCGAGAATTGCATCCGCCTAGCGCCGCACCAGTATCAGTGGCACTACAAGCGCTATTCAGCGCAGCCGCCGGCGAACGTCGAAGCGCGCTAACGGCTGGATTTCTTCGCGCGCGCGGCTTTGCGCTCGGGCTTCGGTGGCTCGATATCGGTCGGGTCCATCAAGGCAATCGGCAGGTCACGATTCTTCATCGCCATATTGCCCGCGTAGTCGCTCGCGATGATGCGTACGCTGTAGTCGCCCGCGGGCAACTGATCGGTTTGCCACGATCCGGCCGCGAACTTTCCGTCGCGCACGCTGTTGGTGACGACATAGCGGAAGCGCGTCGCCGCGCTGCCGTAGACGGTGATGCCGCTTTTCGCGGCGTAGGCGACCTTGGTCGCGGCGCTGTCGGCAGGGATGCGGTCGAAGACCAGCGTCATGCGCGGCTGCTCGAAACCGGGTGCCGGATTGCCGTCCTTGGTCAGGATCTGATAACCGAGCGAATGCAGGCCGAGGCGCCGTCGCGCCTCATTGCCATCGACCTGGTCCCAGGCCTCGACCACGATCGCGACACCGCGCGCATCGCGCGGCACGACCAGCCGCCCGCGGCGTTTCTGCGCGAGCGCCCTGCCGTCGGCGTCCTCGATCTGCACGCTGTCGATGCGTGGCGGCACATGGTCGGTGAAGTCCTTGAAGCCGAGCGCAATCGCGTTGCGCGTATAGCCCCAGTCGCCCCAGGTCAGGTGCACGTGAGCCATCGGGTTGGTCGTGCCGAGCACGTCGCCCGCGATGAAGCGCGTGCCGCGGCGCACACGCACGCGATAGAGGGTGCCGGTTTCGTCGCGCAACAACTGGAAGCGCGTTGCATCGAGTTCTTGGTCCTTGAGGTTGCGGCCGACGCGCATGTGGATGTAGCTCAATACGTCGAGGCTGATGCCCTCGCGCAACTCGTCGACGCCCCAGGCAGGCAGCGGATCTTCGATCTTGGCGTCGGCGATCGCGAGCACGGCGGCGCCGACGTTGTTGTGAATGTCGAGACCGTCGTGCAAGTGATCCAACGCGTCGCCATGATAGGCACCGCGCGCCTCGCCGACCGTACCGACGATTTCGTGACGCTCGTTCTGCGACCGCACCGGCCAGCGCCCGCCCGTGTCGGGTGGTCGCGCGTCAGGCGCAGGACCGATCGCGGTGGTCGGCTGCGCTGGCACTGCGCTCGCCGCCGGCTGGATCGCATGCAGGCGATGGCTCGCCGCATCGCTCAGACGAAGTGCACCGGCCGCATCGAGTGCGATGCCGGCGGGCCGGATGAAACGAGCGCCGTCGCTGCGCGCGTCGGTCAATACTGCGATCTGCCCAGCGGGAGCGAACTGCAGCACCGCGCCATGCGCCATATCGCCGACGTAAAGAAATCCGTCGTGCGTCAGCGCGAGGCTCAGCGGCCGGCGCAGCAACACCTTGTCGTCGAGCATGGTCGCGCGCGCGAAGGTGTCGACCTTGCCATCACCCGCAACACGGCGGATCGCGCCGTTGCCCGTGTCGGCCACCCAAACCGCGCCCGACTTGTCGACCGCGATGGCGCACGGCGTGTCGAAACTCGCCCCGATGCCGACGCCATCGCCGTAGCCGGGCGCACCGCTGCCGGCCAGCGTGCTGACGATACCGTCGAGCCCGATAACGCGGATGCGGTCGTTGTAGGTATCGGCGACGTAGACCTTGCCGACGTTGTCGACGGCGACGCCGATTGGCGCGTCGAACTGCGCTTGCACGGCGGCTCCGTCGCGCCAGCCGGCCGTTCCTGTGCCGGCGAACGTCGTCACCGCGCCTTGCGGCGTAATCCTGCGGATCGCGTGGTTGCCCGTGTCGGCGACGTAGAGATTGCCGGTCTTGTCGAGGGCGAGACCCGAGGGCGTGTTGAATGCGGCCGCCGCGCCGATGCCGTCGGCGAAACCTTCGCGGCCGCCGGCCAGGGTCGAGACGACACCGTCGGCCGCGATGCGGCGGATGCGATTGTTGTCGCCCGCATCGGCGACGTACGTCATGCCGTGCGTATCGATCGCAACGCCCCAGGGATCGGACCAGCGTGCCTGTGCAGCGGGTCCGTCGCGCAGTCCGGCTATGCCGTCGCCGGAGACGAGGGCGATGCGCGCGCTCCAGCCGAGCGTCGTTGCCGCTGGACCTGCCGGCGCCGCCGCGCGCGCCGGAGGCACCGGCCGCGGAGTGGGTTCACGCTGTCGAAAAAGTATAAAAGTAGACAATGCCGCAACGCCCGCGGCGCAAAGCAGGAGCAAACCGCGCCGCGGCGGGCGAAATCGAAGCGTCATGACGGAGAATCAGCCCGATGCGGTCTGCGCGACGAGAGGCCGCGTCACGGCGTTGCCGAAGCGGCGTCGCAACCAACGCTCGCAAGGCTGCGAGAATCCACGCGCGACCGCGACGCCGAGCAGCCACGCCAGCACCAGCGTCGGCACGTACCAGAGAAACCCCCAGCGCATATCGAATCCGCCGCTGCGAAAAGCCGCGACGAGGGCGAACACGACGAACATGTGAAACAGGTAGATCTCGTAACTGAGCCTGCCGCAGGAACACAACCAACCGAGGCGGCGCAGTCGCCACGGTCGCGCCGAAGCCGCCTGCCAGTGCAGGCCGAGGATCAGGCTCGCGGCGCTGCCGATCAGCAACCAGACGTTGTACTCGTGCATCGCCTGCCACAGCGACGCACCGGCGAAGAAGATCGCGCAAAGGCCGGTGCCGCCAAGCGCGCACAAAGCCGAGGCAAGCCAGCGCGGCGGCGCGGCGATGCGTGTGGCGAGCATTGCCGCGAGCACGCCGATCGCGATCGCGGACATGCCCGGCAGATATGCCTCCTCGTACCAGATGCCGCCGCCCGCGTCATGCAACGCCATGCGCACGAACGGCATCGACAGCACGAGCGCGACCAGCACCGCGACGAACATCCAGCGCACCTTGCCCAAGGTCAGGCAGACCAAGGGGAACCCCAAATAGAACACTTCTTCCACTGCTAGCGACCACATCACGTTCCAGCCGCCGGGCAGATAGCCGGTGGTGCCCTCGTACCAGTTCACATGGAATCCGAGCGCGGCGAAGATCGCGCCGCCCAGCGACTGGCTCGGCTTGTCGATCACGTAATAAGGCGCGCGGGCGAGATGCAGAGCGCTCAACAGCGCGACGACGAGTACTAGCGTTGGCAGGATGCGCGAGGCGCGTTGCAGATAGAACTGCGGCGCCGACAGCGCGCTCAAATCGCCCCAGCGTGCCAACGAGCGGCGAGCGATCAGGAACCCCGAAATCACGAAGAAGATCGCCACCGATTCGCCGCCGTTGTAGATCAGGCCCTTCAGCAACCAGGTCGGGAGAAAATCCGCGAGTGCGGTCTTGGTCAGCGGAATGCGAATCGCGAGATGGTGGATGACGACGAACAGGATAGCCATGCCGCGCAGCGCGTCGATGCCACGGTTGCGGTCGGTCGCCGCGGCGACCGACAAAGGAAAATGAGAATTCAAAGAGATAGAGTCCGGAGAAAGGAACGTCGCGGCTCAGCCCGGCCCGAGGCTGGCAAGATCGCGCTTGGCAGCATCAAGCCAGCGCGCTTCCTTGCGCCGGTAGTAGCTTGGCGAGACTTTCGCGCGCTTGAGCATGTCGTTGAATACCTCGCGCGCTTCGCGGAAACGCGAGCGTTGCACGAGCAGCGTGGCGTAGCGATAGCGCGCCTCCTCGCCCGGATAGCTCGTCGCCAGGTCGCGATAGCGTGCGAGCGCGGCGTCGGGATCGCCGAGCGCCTCGTCGATGCGCGCGCGCAGCAGATCGGCATCGTTCGAGCGCAGTTGCGGGTTTGCGGCGTACAGTTTGTCGAGGGTTTCCTTTGCTCCGGCGAAATCATCGAGGCCCACTTGCGCGCGGGCGAGGCCGATCGAGAAACCGACGTCGTTCGCGTTGATGCCCTTCAGGATCGAACGGTACAGCTCGGCCGCGTTGGTGTAGTCGCCAAGGTTGATGCATTCCTCGGCGAGCGCGCGGCGGTTGTCGACGGTATCGGCGAGCTCGAGGCGCTGTTCGATCTGCTTGCGCCGACGCTCCGGCGCGACGGTGTCGAGCACTTTCGTCGCGGTCTTGCGCGCACGCGGGTCATGGCGCAGGTCGGGCAGCACGTTGGCGATCACGTAGATGGCCACGCCGAGATACGAGCCGATCAGGATGATCCAGATCCAGTACAGCTCGCGGCGCGTACGCACCACGTGCACGGCGCAGGCGATCTGCAGGGCGAGCGAAAGAAGGACGAGTATCGGCATGCGGCATCCACGGCCTGCGTGAGGATGCGCAATTTTGCGTTACCCGGGCGAGGGCAACAAGCGCCGGCAGCGGCCCGCATTGCAGGCGGCCGGCGCCCAAGCAAACTTACTGCGGCGGCCGGTCACCGCTGAACTTCTGTGCTGTCGCGCCGTCGACCGCGCCGATCGTCGCGCTGTCGCTGACCCAGAGCTCGACCTCGCGCTTGAACTTCAGCGTGCCCTGCACGACCGCGTGCGGCCCGATCACGATGCGCGGCTTGCGCGAATTGACGGTGAACCAGCTATGGTTCTCCTCGACGAGGATGCCGCCTTCGACGCGCGAGTTGGCGCCGATCGTGATGTCGCCATTGACCGTGTAGATGCCGCCACCGATGTGCGCGGCGTCGAGTTGGATGCCGCCGTTGACGTTGGACGCCTTGCCGGCGACGTCGGCGCCCTGTTCGAGCGTGATCGAGCCGTTGACGACGTTGACCGTCCGGCCGACCTTGGCATTGGCGCCGAGCTTGATGCCACCGTTGACCGACTCGACCGAATCCAGCGTCGCGCTCGCGCCGACGTGGATCCCGCCGTTGACCGTCTCCGCGCTCTTCACGTGCGCGTTCGCGCCGATGCGGATGCCGCCGTTGACCGTGCTCAGCTTGCCGCCGTTGGCGCCGTCGTCGATCGAAATGGCGCCGTTGACCTTGTCGACGTCACCCTGGTCATCGGCAAATGCCGGAGCGATGAGGCCCAGCGCAAGCAGCAGGGCGAGCTTGATGCGGATCATGGAAGTCTCCCTCGTGTGGTGTAAGCCTACCCTCAGATGCAGCAGCGATGGAAACGGTTTAGGCGCCGTCGGCGTGAAGCCGAATTCCGTTACCATTGCGGGCATACCGCCGAACCGTTCAAGGAATCCCGCAGTGCCCGCTCCGAAGCCCGTACTCCTGCTGATCCTCGATGGCTGGGGCCATCGCGACGACCCTGCCGACAACGCGCTCGCCCAGGCCAAGCTGCCGACCTGGCGACACCTGCTCGCGACGTATCCCAATACTCTGGTGGAGACGCACGGCCGCTTCGTCGGCCTGCCCGATGGCCAGATGGGCAATTCCGAAGTCGGCCACATGAACATCGGCGCGGGTCGCGTCGTCTATCAGGACCTGACCCGCATCGACGCGGCGATCGAGGACGGCAGCTTCTACACCAATCCCGCGCTGATCGGCGCCTGTGCCGCGGCAAAGGATTCGACCTTGCACGTGTTCGGCCTGCTCTCGCCAGGTGGCGTGCATTCGCAGGAGGAACATATCTTCGCAATGCTCGATCTGGCCAAGCGCCAGGGTGTCGCCCAAGTCGCCGTGCATGCCTTCCTCGACGGCCGCGACACGCCGCCGCAAAGCGCGCGCGCCTCGCTGGAAAAACTGCAGGCGAAATGCGCCGCGCTCGGCAATGCGCGCATCGCCACGGTCAGCGGGCGCTATTACGCGATGGACCGCGACAAACGCTGGGAGCGCGTCAAATTGGCTTGGGATGCGATTGTCGAGGCGCAGTCCGAATTCCGTGTGAACGATGCGCTTGCCGCGCTCGATGCCGCGTATGCGCGCGGCGAAACCGACGAATTCGTCAAGCCGACCGTCGTCTTGAATGAATCGGGCGCCGGCGCAAAAGTCGCCGACGGCGACGCGGTGGTCTACATGAACTTCCGCTCCGACCGCGCGCGCCAGCTCACCCAGGCGTTCGTCGATCCGAAGTTCACCGGGTTCGAGGCGCGCCGGCCGAAGCTCGCCGCGTTCGTCACGCTGACCGAATACAGCGCCGACCTGCCGGTGACCGCGATCGCTTATCCGCCACAGTCGCTGTCGAACTCGCTCGGCGAATATCTCGCCGCGAAGGGGTTGAGCCAGCTGCGCATCGCCGAGACCGAGAAATACGCGCACGTTACCTTCTTCTTCTCCGGCGGGCGCGAGGAACCGTACGTGCACGAGGACCGCATCCTCGTGCCGAGTCCGAAGGTGGCGACCTACGACCTGCAGCCCGAGATGAGCGTGCCCGAAGTCGCCGACAAGCTCGCCGCGGCGATCCGCGGCAAGCAGTACGATTTCATCGTCTGCAACATCGCCAACGCCGACATGGTCGGCCATACCGGCAAGCTCGATGCCGCGATCAAGGCCGCGGAGGCAGTCGATACGGCGCTCGCCAAGATTCTCGCCGCGATCCTCGACGCCGGCGGCGAGATGCTGATCAGCGCCGACCACGGCAACTTCGAGCAGATGCTCGACGCGAACGGCGT
>NZ_DASVOK010000049.1:0-7304 GCF_036383415.1 Rudaea sp.
GGACGCCGCGCGCCGACTTCAGCGCGTTCCGCCTGCAGCAGGGCGGCGAGGCGATCGTCAACGACGAAGCGACGCTGACCGGCGCGGTACGCGACAGCGAATGGCGCGTGCAGTCGGCAACGCCGCTCAACCGCGCGCCGACCTTGAATCTTGCCTGGCGCGCCGACCGCTTCGTCTTTCTCGGCGACGCCCAGCACCGCTATCGCCTCGTCGCCGGCAGCGCGACCGCGCGGCGAGCCGACTATCCAGTCGATGTCGCCCTCGCCCAGTTGCGCGCCAAGCTCGGTGCCGGCTGGCAGCCGCCGCTCGCCGCCCTCGGCACGCGCGAAACCCTCGCCGGCAACGCCGCACTTCAGGCGCCGACACCCGCATCGAAATACGACTGGAAAACCTTCCTGCTCTGGGGCGTGCTCGTCGTCGCCGCGGCGGCGATCGGCTATCTGGCGCTGAGTCTTTTGCGCGGACAGAAATCCGCGCCCTAGTCGCTCAGCTTCGCGTCCCAGTTTTTACTTGTCAGCGCCGCGCAATACAACGCGAGCAGCCACCAGAAAAACAAACCCCAGTCGGCCGAATAGAACGCGAAGTAGCCGTTGATCGGGAACACCATCACGGCGAGCGCAAGGCCCGGCACGAATGCGCGCGAACGTGCGGCCGCATCCGCACGCCGCCATGCGCGCAGCGCGAAGATGACGCCGGCAATCCACAGCGCGAGTCCGATCGTTCCGGTCTCGCTGAGCACTTCGAGGACGAGATTGTGCGCATGGCAGGCGCCGCCGTCGCAGCCCTCGGCGAGGAACTTGTCGCCGCGCTGCGCATAGTCCGGATAGGCGACGCGGAAGGCGCGCACTCCGACCCCGTTGATCGGATGCGCGGCGATCATGCGCAGCGACGTGCCCCAGATCTGCAGACGCCCGGCGGCGGCCTCGTCGACCGCCTGCTCGGTGCCATTGAGCACGCCGAGCGTTCGCTCGACGCGCGCATCGAATGCGGCCGATCCGCGCAATGCGACGAAGCCGACCAGCGCGACGAGCGCGAGCCCCGCCGCGCTCCAGGTCACGAATCGCAGGAACGACCCGGCCTCGCGCCAGAGGAAGACCGCCACGACGAGCGCATACATGATCCACGCGGCGCGCGAACCGGCGAGCAGAACCGGCACGAGCAGCAGCACGAATGCGGCAACGAGGCCGCGCAGGCCGAAGCGCGCGCGCGCGGCGGCGAGCGCGAACGGCGACAGCACCGCGAGCGCCGGACCGAACTTCAGATTGCCAGCACCGAAGATGCCCGACAGGCGTTCCTTCTCGGGAACGCCGGCGAGGCCGTGGCCGGTCAACGCCTGGATCCACGCGTCGAGCGTCCACAACGCGACGACGAGTCCGACCGTGCCGACGAAACGCGGCCAGGGAATCGTCGCAGGCAAGGCCAGCACGACAAACCAGGCAAATGGCAGGAAGCGCAGGAATGTCGCGACGCTCATCCACGAGCGTCCCGGCGCGACCGAATCGGGCGCCGAGATCAGCGCCGGTAGCCAGTAGCAGAGAAAGAGCATCGCCGCGAGACGGACTCCAGCATTGGCCGCCAATGCGCCACGCTGGCGCCAGGCGAGGACGATACCGGCGATCGCGCCGATGTCGATCGCCGCCTCGGCGCTGCGTGCGAACGGCAGCAGCACGACCACCGCGAGCAGGATCGCTGCCGGGCCGTAGCGACGCAGCGACGATGCGGAAGGAGAGGTCAGATTCATCGGCGTATCCGTTCCGGCGCGATCACGTCGCTCGCGCTGCGCACGACATTGTCATACAACGCCAGCGTCGCCGCCTGCATGTCCGCGAGCCGATATTTTTCCAGTGGCGCGACCGGCGGTGCGGCGCGCAGCAGTTCGATGGCACGTTCGAGCAAAGCCGCAGCGTCGCCGAGCGCAACGCTGCCTTGCGGATACAGCTCGGCGAGCAGTTCGCCGACGCCGCCATGCGCATAGCCAAGCACGGGCCGGCCGAGCGACAGCGCTTCGACCACGGTGCGGCCGAACGATTCGGGCTGTGTCGACAATTGCAGGACGAGGTCGGAGATCGCATGCACCTCGCGCACGTCGCTGCGCGGTGGCGTGATCGCGAGACGATCAGCCACTCCGCGTTCGCGCGCGAGCGCTTCGACTTCTTCGATGTACGTTTCTCGCCCCGCCTCGCGCGCGCCGAGCAGGAGCAGACCCGCGTTGACGCCACGCGCGCGCAGTGCGGCGAGCAACTCGACGGCGTCGCGATGGCCCTTCAGGCGCGTGCCGCGGCCGGGCAGCGTCAACAGCGGGCCGCCGGCAAGCTGCGGGAATTCGGCGAAGAAGCGCGCGCGCCAAGCGTCATCCGCACGATAGCCGCGCGGGAACTCGGCCGGATCGATGCCACGTGGAATCACCGTGACACGCGCGGCGTCGAGGCCGGGATAGTGCTTCAACACATAGTCGCGCAGCATGTTCGACACGCAGATCACGCGCTCACCGCGCGTGAGAATCGCGCTGTAGCGTCCGGGCGAGTTGAGCCCGTGCACCGTCGTGACGAAATGCGGCCGCATCGTCTGCGGCATGCCGCGCAGTGCGTGCCAGCCTATCCACGCGGGCAGGCGCGAGCGCGCATGCACGATGTCGGGGCGAATTTCGGCAAGCAGGCGACGCAGCCTCCAGACATGGCGCAGCGTCGCTAGCGATTTGCGGCCGATGTCGAGCGCGATGTGCTCGCTGCCTGCGGCGAGGAATTGATCGACCAGGCGTCCGCCGGCCGAGACCGCGATAGAACGATGTCCGGCGGCGGCAAGCGCCGCGCCGATTTCCAATGTGGAGCGCTCTACGCCGCCCGCGTTGAGTGCTGGCAGCAGTTGCACGACGGTCAGCTTGCGCGTAGTCATCGCGACGCGCGGCAGCGCGGAATCAAGATTTGATCGTGTAGACCGCACCGCAATACGGACACTTCGCGCTGCCCGTGGCCTCGACCGGCAGGTACACCTTGGGATGCGAGTTCCACAGCGACATGCCCGGCATCGGGCAGGACAGCGGCAGGTCGGCGGCGCTGACCTCGTAGCGATTCTCGGCGTTGGCGGGAATCGTCTTCGCCGCGGCGGGGTTCGGCGAGGCAGCAGCAGCGGCGGTCATGGTGCGATCTTCCATACAGGCAGCCGCAGAGCGGCGAGAAAGCGGATTTTAGCAAGGTTCGCGATGCACGCGCAGAAACGTGACCGAGTTCACGATTCGCGATTGTGCAAGGCCGCATTTCCGTGACCCGAAGTATGGGTATGATGCTCCAGTTGCCACTACCGACGGGGAATGCCGCAATGGATTTCAACAAACTGATCGCGCGGGTCAAGAACATCCTGTTGACGCCGAAAACCGAATGGCCGGTGATCGCCTCCGAGCAGGAGACGGTGCAGAGCCTGTTCACGAACTACATCATGATCCTTGCCGCTATTCCGGCGGTGGTCCAGCTGCTCAAGCTCAGCATCATCGGCATCTCGATTCCGATCGTCGGCGGCACCTACCGCGTCGGCATCGGCATGGGCATCACCCAGATGGTGGTGACCTACGTGATCGCGCTCGGCGTGTGCTATCTGATGATGCTCATCGTCGATGCACTGGCGCCGACGTTCGGCGGCGAGAAGAACCAGGTGCAGGCGCTCAAGTCGATCGCCTACGCGAACACCGCGGGCTGGGTCGCGAGCATTCTCGGCCTCGTCGGCCTGCTCGGTTCGCTGGCGGCGCTCGCCGCGGCGATCTACGGCATCTATCTGCTCTACATCGGCCTGCCGAGCACGATGAAATGCGCGCAGGAAAAGGCAGGCGGCTACGCGGCCGCGACGATCATCATCGGCTTCGTGCTGTCGCTCGTTCTCGGCATGGTGCTGGCCAGCGTCACCGGCTTGAGCGGCGCGATGGGCAGTGCGATGAGTGGCAGCCTCAACAGTTCGTCGACCTACACGCCCGACAAGAACAGCACGCTCGGCGCGCTTGCGGCGATGGGCCAGCGCGCGGAGGCCGCGAGCAAGAAGCTCGAGGCCGCGCAGAAGTCCGGTGACGCCAAGGCGCAAGCGGACGCCGCCGGGCAGATGCTCGGCGCGGTGCTCGGCGGCGGCGCGGCGGTCGAGGCGCTCGCGCCCGACGCGCTCAAGCCGTTCGTGCCGGAAACTCTTGCCGGCCTGCCGCGCACGAGTTTCTCGGTGCAGAAGCAGGCGCCGATCGGCATGCAGGTGTCGATCGCCGAGGCGCGCTACGGCAACAACAGCGGGGGCGGCCCGAGCTACGAGCTCACCGTCACCGACGCCGGCGGCGCCACGGGTCTCATGGCGCTGGCCGGATTCGGCGCGCTGGAAAAGGAGGAGCAGAGCGACCACGGATTCGAGAAGACCTACCACCAGGACGGCCGGCTCGTGCACGAGGAGTGGAACAACTCGGGCGACGGCGAGTACACCATCATCCTCGGCGACCGCTTCGTCGTCATGGTACGGGGTTCGCACGTACCGAATGTCGACGCGATCAAGACCGCGCTCGGCGGCCTCAATCTTGCCGGCCTCGAAGCGCTCAAGTCGCAGGGCGTGAAGAAAGGCTGACGCCGTAAGTTTGACGTGCCGCTGCGCGACGCGCAGCAGGTGAGAAGGCTGCCTCCTCACCCGCCGTTTTCTTGCATGGGCTGACGCCCTTCCTCTCGGCCCTCGCTGCACGCCTCAACGGGCAGCTTCCTTCCGGGTGAGGATAACTTCCAACCAGTTACTTCGCCTGCTTCGCATCGAGCGTGATGCGCACGGGGATTTCGTCGCTGACGGCGGGCACATACTTGTTCACGCCGAAGTCCGAACGCTTGATTACCGTCTCGGCGTCGAAACCGGCCGCCTGCGCCTTGAACGGCCCCATCTCGAACAGGCCGATCTTGTTGACCTTGGCATTGAGCGTCACCGGCCTGGTCACGCCGTGCACGGTCAAGTCGCCGGTGATCCTGAGGCCGTTGTCGCCGGCCTTCTCGACCTTTGTGCTCTTGAACGTGATCGTCGGATACTTGGCCGCGTCGAGGAAGTCCGCGCTCTTCACGTGCTCGTCGAGCTTGGCCACGCCGGTGTCGAGGCCGTCGAGCGGCAGAGTGACGGAAACCGACGACTTGGTCAGGTCGGCCTTGTCGAGTTCCACGCTGCCTTCGATCGTCTTCAGGCGCGCGGTCGGGTTGGAGAAGCCGAAGTGGTTCCAGCCGAAAGTGACGTTGCTGTGGGCAGGGTCGATGTCGTACTTCGCCACGGCGGCGGCAGCGGCAGGCGCTTTCGCGCCATCGGCGGCGAAGGCGGGAATGCTGGCGAACAACAGGACAGCCGGCAACAAGACAGACAAGGCAAGACGTTTCATGTGTGCAAATCCTCAGGGGTTGATGGGGTCGATGACGGAACTACAGCAAATTCGGTGAATGGATCGTTATTCGACAAATGGCGTCCGACGGTTCAATCCATCGCGACTCGATGACAAGATGGACGCAGTATATCGACGCACAATCCTTGGATTGTGCTCGCGGATAGGACAGTGAGGCATATCAACCGTACAATCGCCGGGTGAAGCAGGAACTGCCCCATCGCCCAGGACGCGCCGCCGGCGTCGTCGTCATCACCGACGGTGCGGCCGGCAACGAGCGGCAGGCGCTGTCGCTCGCGCTGGCGATGCGGGTGTCGCCACGCGTGCTGCGCATCGCGCTGCGCGCGCCGTGGCGCTGGTTCGGGCCGGGATTCACACGCGGCGCCAGCCTGTCCATCCTGCGCTGGCAGTGGAAGATGCTGTCCGCGCCTTGGCCCGCGCTCGCGATCGGCTGCGGTCGCCATGCCGCGGTGATCACACGCGCGCTGCGCGAGGCCAGCGGCGGTGCGACTTACGCCGTGCAGATCCTCGATCCGCGCGTCGACCGCAAGCATTTCGATCTCGTCGTCGCGCCGCGCCACGACGGCCTCGAGGGCGACAACGTCATCCAGACCATGGGCTCGCTCAATCCGGTCGACGACGCCTGGCTCGCCGCGGCAAAAGTGGAATTTTCCACATTGCAGCAATTGCCGCAGCCGCGCACGGCGCTGCTCGTCGGCGGACGCCGGCACGGACTGGACACCGACGAAGCGTGGTTCGACGCGTTGCTCACCCGGCTCGAGCGCTGGCACGAACGCGACGGCGGCTCGCTGCTGATCACGACCTCGCGGCGCACGCCGCCGGAATGGCGCGAACGCCTGCGCGGCGCGTTCAAGAACGGCACCACCTGCTTCTGGGGCGGCGAAGCCGACGGCGTCAATCCGTATCCGGGTTATCTCGCCGTCGCCGACCGCATCGTCGTCACCCCCGATTCGGTCAACATGCTCAGCGAAGCCTGCGCGACCGGCGCACCGGTATTAACCTCGCTGCCGGCGGGCGCGCCGGCCAAGCTCGCGGCGTTCCATGCCGAACTCGTCGACCAGGGCTGGCTGCACGACATCCACGCGGATGCCGCAGGCAGGCAGCAACCGCCGCCGATGCGCGAAATGGCGATGGTCGCGAGCAAGGTCTGGCATCACATCGAGGCGACGCGGCCCGATGTGGCCGTCGCGTTCGAGCGCTGATTCCTTCGCACCCGCCGGGCGCAAAGCAAGATCAGGCGAATTTGAGGCCGAACGCCGTCGCGATGGCCGTCACCGCTTGCGTGTGGTGCAGCAGTTCCGCGTCGCGTTCGACCAGGCGCGGGCGCGCATCGAGCGTGCAGGTCAGCCCGCGTGCGAGCAGGACTGCATGCGCATCGGCGAGCGCGCGTGCCTGCACGCGGTCGAACAGTCCCGCCTGGCGTGCGAGCGCGATCAGCGCCGCGGTGTTGCCTCTGCGCAGCAGCGCCGCATGCTCATGCGCGTGGATCAGCACGAGCGCCTGCAACAGGAATTCGATGTCGAGCAGCGCGCCCTGCCCCTGCTTGAGGTCGAACTGATCGGCGGTCGAACGATCGCGCTCGACGCGCCAACGCTGGCGCATGCCGACGACCTGCTCGATCACGTCATGTGCGTTGCGCAACTGCGCGAGCGTGGCCGCGCGCACGCCGGCGAAGCGCGCAAGTGTCGCCGCATCGCCCGCGATCGGCCGCGCACGCACGAGCGCCTGTTGTTCCCAGACCCAGGCGCGCTCGCGCTGGTAGTCGGCGAACGATTTCATGCTCGTCACGAGCAGGCCCTTGCCGCCGTCGGGGCGCAGGCGCACGTCGACCTCGTACAGCCGCCCCGCATGCGTCTGCAGGCCGAGCCAGGCGACGATGCGTTGGGCGATGCGCGCGTAGTAGCGCGTACCGTCGAGC
>NZ_DASVOK010000050.1:0-1589 GCF_036383415.1 Rudaea sp.
GTGCAGGGCCAGGTCGGCATCAACATCGCGGCGGGCATTGCCGAGATCTCGCTGCAATTCGTCCGCTGACCTGACGGCATTTCTGTCTTGACGCGCGCGGCAAGCTGCCGCGCGCTTTCTTTTTGCCGCAATGCAGACTTGCGGCGGGCTTGCCAGTCGCGCGCTCTCCTGAAACGATACCGTCATAATCAGCGAGAGCCGTTCGCGGCACGTCGCCGCGTCGGCCATGGGAGGCGGACATGGCAGACACTGGCGCTAACGGCACGAGTCCGAAGGGCTCCCGGTGCATCGCACTCGTGGGCCCATTCCAGAGCGGCAAGACCACGCTTCTCGAAGGCATCCTCGCGCGCACCGGTGCGATCCAGCGCCAGGGCACGGTCGAGTCCGGCTCGACGGTCGGCGATGCCTCTGCCGAGGCGCGTCACCACAAGATGAGCGTCGAGCTCTCGGTCGCCACCACGAATTTCCTCGGCGACACCTATACGTTTATCGATTGCCCCGGCTCGGTCGAGTTCTCGCACGACATGCGCGCGGCGCTGCATGCGGTCGACGCGGCGGTCGTGGTCTGCGAGGCGGACGAGAAGAAGATCCCGCAATTGCAGCTGATCCTGCGCGAGCTGGAAGACCTGAAGATCCCGCGCTTCCTGTTTCTCAACAAGATCGACAAGGCCGACAAGCGCGTGCGCGAGACGCTCAAGCTACTGCAGCCCGCCTCGCGCGTGCCGCTGGTGCTGCGCCAGATTCCGATCTGGTCGAACGACATCGTCATCGGCTTCGTCGATCTCGCGCTCGAGCGCGCCCATATCTACAAGGAGCACGCGCCGTCCGAAGTCGTGCCGCTCGAAGGCGACAACGTCGACCGCGGCAAGGAAGCGCGCTTCACCATGCTGGAGTCGCTCGCCGACCACGACGACGAGCTGATGGAGCAACTGCTCGAGGACATTCCGCCGCCGCGCGACAAGGTGTTCGACGATCTCGCCAAGGAGCTGCGCGAGGGCGTGATCTGCCCGGTGCTGATCGGCTCGGCGACGCGCACCAATGGCGTGCTGCGGCTGATGAAGGCGCTGCGCCACGAGGCGCCGGGCATCGGCGAGACGGTGAAGCGCCTCGGCGTGAAGCCGGGCGCCGATGCGGTCGCGACCGTGTTCAAGACCATGCACACCGCGCATGGCGGCAAGATGTCGATCGCCCGCGTGCTCGCCGGCCAGGTCGGCGACGGCACGACCTTGATCACGCCCGAGACCGAAGCCGGGCGCGTCGCTGCCGTGTTCAAGCTGGTCGGTCAGAGCACTGAAAAGCGCGGCGCTGCCGCGGCCGGCGATACCGTCGCGCTCGGCAAGCTCGATCATGCCAGGACCGGCAACACGCTGACGGCCGGCCGGAACGCGCATCCGCCGCTCGCCGCGATGACACCGCACGAACCCGTGCTGGCGATCGCGATCTCGGCGAAGGAACGCAAGGACGACGTCAAGCTCGGGCAGGCGCTGAACAAGCTGGTCGACGAGGATCCCTCGCTGGTCGTGGTGCACAATCCCGAGACCCACGAGATCGTCGTATGGGGGCAGGGCGAGATGCACCTGCGCGTCGCG
>NZ_DASVOK010000051.1:0-1664 GCF_036383415.1 Rudaea sp.
AGATCAAGCATGCGGCCAAGCACCTCAAGAGCTGGATGGCGCCCGAGCGGATCCCGACCACGGTGCAGTTCGCGCCGGCCAGGAACCGGCTGATCCCGCAGCCGCTCGGCGTGGTCGGGATCATCGCGCCCTGGAATTATCAGCTGCAGCTGACCCTGGCGCCCGCGGTCGCCGCGATCGCCGCCGGCAACCGCGCCATCATCAAGCCGAGCGAGCTGGTGCCGCGCTTCGCCGAACTGCTGGCCGAGGTGATCGAGAAGAAGTTCGACACCACCGAGCTTGCGGTCACCGATATCGACGACGACATCGCAACGGCCTTTGCCGCGCTGCCGTTCGATCATCTGATCTTCACCGGCTCGACCCGCGTCGGCCGGCTGGTCGCGGAGGCAGCCGGCCGCAACCTGACACCGGTGACGCTCGAGCTCGGCGGCAAATCGCCCGCGATCGTCGACGGCTCCGCCGACCTCGACGAGGCCGCGCAGCGCATCGCCTATGGCAAGCTGCTCAATGCCGGCCAGACCTGCATCGCGCCCGATTACGTGCTGGTGCCGCAAGCCTCGGTACAGCCGTTCGCGATGCGGCTGCACGGCCACATGCAGCACATGTTCGGTACCGATCCGAAAAATCCCGACTACACCTCGATCGTCTCGGACCGGCACTATGCAAGGCTCGAGGGCCTCGTCGCCGACGCCGCCGCGAAGGGCGCAACCATCATGCAGCCGGCCGCGCCGAACGATCCCGAGTGGAAGGCGCGGCGCAAATTCCCGCCGACCGTCATCGTCGATGCCACACCCGAGATGACCGTGATGCAGGAGGAGATCTTCGGACCGCTGCTGCCGATCATGGGCACGCGCGACGCAACCGAGGCGATCACCTTCATCAACCGGCGCGACCGCCCGCTGGCGCTGTACTGGTTCGGCACCGACAACGCCGCGCGCGATGCGGTACTGGCGCGCACCGTGTCGGGCGGCGTCACCGTCAATGATTGCCTGTTCCATTTCGCGCAGGCCTATCAGCCGATGGGCGGCGTCGGCGCGTCCGGCACCGGCGCCTATCACGGCGAATGGGGATTCAAGACGCTGACCAAGCTGAAGCCGGTGTTCTACCGCTCGCGCTTCAACCGGCTCGCCGATCTCTACCCACCCTATGGCGCGAAGATCGCGCGGCTGGAGAAGCTGATGCGGCTGTTGTCGTAGCCGTCATTCCGGGGCTCGCGCAGCGAGAACCCGGAATCCATCGCGCCGCCGTAACGCGGATAAATGGATTCCGGGCTCGCGCTTCGCGCGCCCTCAGGTGCGCAATCGCGCACCGGGAAATGACGACAAAATGGGGGAAACAAACATGACTGACACATTCGATTTCGTGGTGGTGGGCGCCGGCTCCGGCGGTTGCGCGGTGGCGGGGCGGTTGTCGGAGGATCCGGCGACCTCGGTGGCGATGCTCGATGCCGGCGGCAAGAACGACAATTGGGTGGTGACCACGCCCGGCGCCATCATCCTCATGCTCTCGAGCAAGCTCAACAACTGGGCGTTCGACACGGTGCCGCAGAAGGGTCTGAACGGCCGCATCGGCTATCAGCCGCGCGGCAAGGGGCTCGGCGGCTCCAGCGCCATCAATGCCATGGTCTATATCCGCGGCCATCGCGCCGACTACGATCACTGGGC
>NZ_DASVOK010000052.1:0-14034 GCF_036383415.1 Rudaea sp.
GACAGATAGTGACCCAGCGTTTCGCGTTCGCCGATCAGCTTCTGCTGCAGCGGCCAGTCATCGACGACGGGCAGCTTCACTTCGATCGGCGCCGCGGTGCTCGAACCGAAGATGTCGTCCTGTCCGCGTTCGAGATTCTGCGCCTGCTGCTCGGCAGCCTTCATCGCCTCGGGAATCTGCACCATCAGCGAGGCGCGGTTCGGCGCGAGCGCATCGAGCGCGCCCGACAACACGAGTGCTTCGAGCACGCGCTTGTTGAGCTTGGTCGGATCGACGCGGCGGCAGAAGTCGGCGAGATCCTTGTACGCGCCATGGCGTTCGCGCTCGCTCGCGATGCTTTCGCAGGCTGCGCGGCCTGCACCCTTGATCGCGCCCAATCCATATCTGACGCTGCCGTCGTCCTCGGCATGAAACATGTAGACGGAGGCATTGACGTCGGGCGGCGCCACCCTGACGCCCATCGCGCGCGCCTCGTCGAGAAAGTTGACGACCTTGTCGGTGTTGTCCATGTCGCTAGACAACACCGCGGCCATGAACTCGGCCGGGTAGTGCACCTTCAGCCACGCGGTCTGGTACGAGACCAGCGCGTAGGCCGCGGCGTGCGACTTGTTGAAGCCGTAGCCGGCGAACTTCTCCATCAGGTCGAAGATCGCGTCGGCCTTGTCGCCAGCGACGCTGTTCTTCGCCGCGCCGTCGCGGAAGATCTCGCGCTGCTTGGCCATCTCGGCCGGATTCTTCTTGCCCATCGCGCGACGCAGGATGTCGGCGCCGCCGAGCGAGTAGCCGCCGACGATCTGCGCCATCTGCATGACCTGTTCCTGGTAGACCATGATGCCGTAGGTCTCGGCGAGGACAGGTTCCACGCGTGCATCGGGATAGTCGATCGGCTCCTCGCCGTGCTTGCGCTTGCAGAAGCTCGGAATCTGCTCCATCGGGCCGGGACGGAACAGCGAGGTCAGCGCCATCAGATCTTCGAAGCGATCGGGCTTGGCCTCCTTGAGCATGCCCTGCATGCCGCGCGATTCGAACTGGAACACCGCGACCGTCTGCGCGCGCTTGAACAGCGCGTAGACCAGCGTGTCGTCGAGCGGCAGCTTGGCCATGTCGAGCAGCGGCTCGCCCTTGGCCTTGCGCCGAACATTGATGGCCTTCACCGCCCAATCGATGATCGTCAGCGTGCGTAGGCCGAGGAAGTCGAACTTGACCAGACCGACCGCCTCGACGTCGTCCTTGTCGAACTGGGTGACGACGCCCTCGCCGCCGCCTTCGGAGTAGAGCGGGGCGAAGTCGGTCAACGCGCTCGGCGCGATGACAACGCCGCCGGCGTGCTTGCCGGCGTTGCGCGTCAAGTCTTCGAGGCTCAGCGCGAGATCGATCAGCTCGCGCGCGTCGTCGTCGGTTTCGTAGAGGTCGCGGAAGTCGGCGACGATGCGGTCGGGCCGCTCGCGCGACTTTTTGCTGCGGCCGAGCGCGTCCTCGAGCGTGATCGGATCGGTCGGGATCATCGGGATGAGCTTGGCGATCTTGTCGACCTGGCCATAGCCCATGCCGAGCACGCGGCCCGCGTCGCGCAGCACGGCCTTCGCCGCCATCGTGCCGTAGGTGATGATCTGGCTGACTTTGTCGCGTCCGTACTTGCGCGCGACATAGTCGATCACGCTGTCGCGCCCGTCCATGCAGAAGTCGACGTCGAAGTCGGGCATGGAGATGCGTTCGGGGTTCAAGAAGCGTTCGAACAGCAGGCCGTAGCGCAGCGGATCGAGATCGGTGATGCCAAGGCTCCACGCGACCGCCGAGCCCGCGCCCGAGCCGCGCCCCGGCCCGACCGGAATGTCGTGCGACTTCGCCCAGTTGATGAAATCGGCGACGATGAGGAAGTAGCCGGGGAAGCCCATCTTCACGATCGTGTCGAGTTCGCGGTCGAGGCGCTTGATGTAGTCCTCGCGCGTGAAGCCTTCGGCGACACCGTGCTTGGCAAGGCGCATTTCCAGGCCGTCGTGCGCCTGCTTGCGAATGAACGTCTCGATCGTCTCGCCCGCGGGCACGGGGAAGTCGGGCAGGTAATACTTGCCGAACGAAAGTTCGAGGTTGCAGCGCTTGGCGATCTCGACGCTGTTCTCGAGCGCCTCGGGCAGGTCGGCGAACAGCTCGGCCATTTCCTCGGCCGTTTTCAGATACTGCTCGGCGGTGTAGTCGCGCGGCCGCTTCGGATCGCTGAGCAGGCGGCCCTGACGGATGCAGACCCGCGCCTCGTGCGACTCGAAATCGTCCTTCGTGAGAAAGCGCACGTCGTTGCTCGCCACGCAGGGCAGCTCGAGTTCGGCGGCGAGTTTCAACGCGCCTTCGACGAAATGCGGCTCGTCGGCGTGGCCGGTGCGGGTCAGCTCGAAATACCAGCGGTCGTCGAACCAGCGCAGCCATTCGCGCGTCGCGCTGCGCGCGGCGTCGTGCTTGTCGGCAAGCAGCAGGTGGCCGACATCGCTTTGCCGTCCCGCGAGCGCGATCAGGCCGGCGCTGCAATCGGCGAACCATTCGGGCCGGGCGAGCACGAAGTCGCCCTGGCGGCCTTCGAGGTAGCAGCGCGACACGAGCTTGGCCAGATTCAGATAACCCGCGCGGTCGAGGCAGAGCAGGGTGAGGCGAAACGGCCGATGCGCATCGTTCGGATTCGGCAGATACACGTCCGCGCCGGCGATCGGTTTGATCCCGTTCGCTTCGGCCGCGCGATAGAACTTGACCAACGCGAACAGGTTGCACTGGTCGGTGAGTGCGAGCGCAGGTTGCTTCGATTCCACCGCACGGCTGATCAGGTTCGCCCGGCTGCCCGCCTTGGCCGGATCGCCGTATTCGGGCTTGTCCGGCAGGCGGATCGTCGAGTCGACCAGCGAATAGTCGCTGTGGACGTGCAGGTGAACGAAGGAAGGCGTCATGGACAGCGCGGCGCGGATGAGCCCCGATTTTAGCAGGTCACGCCTCGCGTTCGATTCGAAGGCTCACCAGCGAAGTTGGCCGATCATGAAGACAGCCATCGTCGCGGCCTGACTGCCACCGGCTCCAGTCAGGTGCTTGCGGATCGACTTGCTTACTGGAACACGCCGATCTGCAACCCGGTCAGGCTGGGGCGCGCCACGCCCATGAACACAGGAGTTCCATGCCACTGACTCATGCACCAGAGGGTTACCGTGCCTGTTTGCCCGGATGGAACGATCGCGCCACCGCGGACGCTGATCTGAGGCCCTGGAGTGAATCCAAAGGACGGGACGCTTGGGTCCCCGGAAGACGGCGTTCGGATGCTGATCCAGGGGCTGCCGCCCATATAGCCACCGGTCGGATTGCGCAATTCACAATAGAACGCGGCGCTCTCGTCGCTGTTCTGCATGCTCCAAATAGCCTCGATGGTTGCAAAGACGACCCAGTTGCCAGCCCCCAGATTGATCGACGACACCTGCTTGATGAATCCATTCACGCTTGCCGAACCGTTGTCGTCTCCGCCGAAAGCTGCGGTCGAGATGCCGGCGGGGCCCGGAGGGCCAATGGGACCGGCAGGACCAGCAGGACCAGCAGGACCAGCAGGACCGGATGGTCCCGGCGGCCCGACGGCAGCAGCGCCGCAGGTCCAGTCGCTGCCGTTCCATTGCGCGATCTGATTGGCTGTGCAACTTTGCGGCAACCGATATGTCGGCGCGACGGCGAAGGTGGTGCCGGTGAGCGTGAGTCCGGTGGCGGCCGTGTAGGCGGGACTGCTGCCTGTCCCCGAGCACGGCCCGAGCAGGCCTGCGCCGCTCATGCACAAGCCGATGGATTGCGTAGCGGCGGCGGCCACACCGGGCAGCGTGATCGCGCCGGATTCCTGCACGCGCAGCCGCTCGTTGGCGCCGCTGGCGTCCTTGACGACAAAGCCGCTGGCGGCGGCAGGTTGCACGGTGACGTCGGCTGCATGCGCGACGAAAGTGCCGATCAACAGTGCGGTGCTGATCGCGAGGCGCAACGAAGTGGCTTGGGGCGACATGGTGGTTTCCTCGGTACGGTTCTGTTTTTTGCTTCGCAGGGATTCGTGTTTTCTCGTTCTCGCAGCAGCGAACGAGGGCAGGTGAATGGCGCGTCTACAAAAGGCGCGATCGTCGCCACGCGAAGGTGGCGAGCAATGCAGCGAGCAGTAGCGCGGCCCAGTGTCCGAGTGCGGGCGCGGGAACGGCGCCGCCGCCATTCCCGCCGATTGCAGCGCCGAACCAGTTGACGAGGTTGCCGGCATCGACGGAGTGGTAGGCGGACGGCGCGCCGGGCGCGATCGTGGCGCCAGCACTGGCATCGTTGTCGCGCGCGTTGACGTAGGCGATCGTCTGCGCGGCGCCTGCAGCGACGGTGAGGCGCGCCTTCGAGCCCGGCGTGGAACTGAGCACCTGCAGCAGGTTGCCGGCCGCGCCCTGCAGCGCGAACGCGTGCGCGATGCTTTGCGCGATGCCGGCGGGAAAGACGAGTTGCTTGCCGACAGACGAGCTGACGAGCAGGTCGTAGAACGCGCTGCCGCCCGTGACGTGACTGACGCCGTTGCCGCAGGCATCGCCGATCAGCATTTGTCCCGTGCCGGGCGCGAACGTGCCGGTGTCGGCGAAGTCGCCGCCGAGCGCGATGCGGCTCGATCCAGCGGCAAACGTTCCGCCCGCGGCGACGGCGAGATTGGCGATGCCGCTCACACCGGCGGCATTCGCGTTGGCGCCGCCAGCGACGTTCAGATCGGCGCAGCCGAGATTGATACTGGCATTGCCGAAGTCGACGCTGGAGCCCGCTCCAACCGTGACGCCTGATGCGCATGCCTGCATCGCCGAGAGAGCGAGAGCCGAGCCGGCGAGGAATGACGCGAGGCCAATGAATCTCCTCGTACTCGAAGCGCCTTGCATGGACGTGGACTCCAGTCAGCGATGGCGCTGCGTACACTATTCGCGATTTTCGCTGCTGGCGAGCGCATGATCGTGCGCATCCCCCCGCCGACGGCGCATGATCATGCGCTTCCGACAAAAATTTTTTGACTGTGTCTTGGGCAGGGAGTCTCGTCGTGATCGCGGCGAGAGCCGAAAGAATTGTCCGCAGGTCAGACCATGCCGTGACGCAGGGCGTAGCCGACGGCCTCGGCGACGTTGTGCACCTGCAGCTTGGCGTAGATGCGGCGGACGTGGCTGCGCACACCGTCGGTGGTGATGCCGTGGCGCGTGCCGATGTCGCGGTAGGAAAGACCGTCGACGAGTCCGCGCAGGATTTCGAGCTGGCGGTCGGAGAGGCCGAGATCAGGCGGCAGGTCGATGCCGGCGAACGAACGTTTCTGGCTCTCGCGCACGAGATTGAGCACGGTGCTCGCGACGGCGATGCTGAGCGGGGAGCTCTCCCGGCGCAACATGTCGAGTTTGGCGACCATATCCTCGCTGGTCGTGCCCTTGAGCAGGTAACCGTCGGCGCCGGCGCAAATCGCGGCCAGCACGTTGCCCGGATCCTCGAACACCGAGAGCACGACGATGCGCAACTGCGGGAACAACGCCTTGAGGCGGCGCGTCAGTTCGATGCCGTCGATGCCGGGCAGGCCGATGTCGGTGAGCACGAGATCCCACGGCACGGGTGCGCCGAGCTGGCGCGCCGCCTGCGCGGCGTCGAGGATAGGCTGCGCGGACGAATAACTGGCGAGGAGATCGAAACCCGGCAGACTGCGCAGCAGCGTGGCGAAGCCGTAGCGGAAACGCGGATCGTCTTCGACGGTGGCGAGACGCAGGATGTCGGTGCCGGCGATCATGCGCGTACCATGCGGCGCGGCATGCGAGTTGGCAAGCGCATGATCATGTGTCTCGTGTGCAGGGGATCAAGGACTGCGAGCAGGATAGGCTAGGGTGATGCGCGTGCCACGTCCGGCATTGCTTGCGACGGCGTAATGCGCGCCGATCGCGTCTGCACGGCGGCGCATGCTTTCCAGGCCGGCGCCGGCAAATTGTTCATCCGGTCGGAATCCCGCGCCATCGTCTTCGATCACGAGCACAAAGCCGGCATCGGCACCTGCTCCGAGACTTACGCGGACGCTGCCGGCATGCGCGTGCCGTGCGATGTTGTGCAGCGCTTCGAACGCGATCATGAGCGTATTGCGATGCACGTCGGAAGGCACGGGCACAACGGTGCCGCGATCGGGCAGGTGCAGTTCCAGGTTCGGCGCACCGTGGGTGAACAGGCGACGCGCCTGGTCGGCGATCTGCTCGCCGAGTTCGACGATGCCGGCCTTGCCGCTGCGCAGCGACCAGACCACCGAACGCAGGCCGCTCGACAGCAGACTGGCAAGGTCGCCGATTTCGCCGACAAGGCGTAGTTGTTCGCTCGCGCTGGAGCGTTTTGCCGCGCCGGCGAGCATGCCGATGCTGCCGAGGCCGGAGCCGATTTCGTCGTGCAGGTCCATTGCGATGCGCGTGCGCTCACGTTCGACGCGCAGTGCGGCGGCCACGCGCTGGCGCACGAACAGCGCGATCAGGCCGAGCACGGCGAGCAGGTACAAGACGTAGGCCCACCAGGTCCGATACCAGGGCGGCAGCACCTTGAAATCGATCGTGGCAGGCTGTTCCGACCAATGCTCGCCGTCGAGGCTGGCTTCGGCCTCGACGTGATAGTTGCCCGGTTCAAGCGCGGCGAATTGCAGGTGTGAGTCTTGGACCGGCGTGGACCATTTGCCGTTGTCGCCGAAGCGCGAACGAAAGCGCAGCAGGGAACGGTCGCGGTAGGTGAGTGTGGCGAATTCGAGTTCGAGACGATGGTCGGACGGCGCAACCTCGATCGGCGCCGTGAGATCGCGAACGTCAGCGTCGACCTGGGCATGCACCGCGATGACTCGAGGCACGCTCAGCGGAGTATCGCGCACCCTTTTCGGCACGCGCCAGATCCCGGTCAACCCGCCGATCCACACGTCACCGTCGGCGGTTTCGACGACCTGGTTCGTGTTGCCGGTGAGCCCGTGCCACGATGAGAGACGTTCGACGATTTGCCAGCCGTCCGCGCAGTCGTCGCAAGGACGCACGCGAGTCGCCGTACCTCCGCTCAGCCATGCGTGACCATCGGCCGCCGGGGCCAGGTGGCTGACCTTCGCGTCGGCGAAGTCGCGGTTGCCGGGCAAACGGCGCAGGCCGGTGTCGGCGCCGAGTTCGTATACGCTGAAGTCGCTGATCCAGAGGCGTTGGGCGTCGATACGCAGTGCCGAGTATGCATAGCCGAGTGCGGTACCGGATACCACGCATTCACTGACCGTCGTATTGCCGTCGTTGTCCGCCTGCAGACGGCAGACCCGATCGCCCAGAAGAGTCCAGGGTCGATCGTCCCCCGCATCGAACCAGAAGGGGTGTATGTCGTCGGGGGACAAGCCGGGAAAATTGATCCGTATGGCCTTGTCCCGGCCGGGTGCGAGGCGGAACAAACCTTCGTTGGTTCCCACCCAAAGCGTACCATTGTGGTCGGCCTCGCAATAAAGATGATGGCTCATGTCGACGGGGACCGGCATGTCGGCGATCGCCTTGAACTCCCCACTTCGAAACGAGGAGCCGCGCCAGGAATAGATCTTGTCCGCGAAGACAGCCGACACCTGCTGGTTGGGCGTGACACAGAGGACGCCTTTCAACGCATCCTGCACGAGCTCGCCGGTGGTTTTCTCTACGCGGTAAATGGACCAGTCCGGCGCCTGCACCCAGATCGTGTCCGCGGTTTGCCAGATTCCGACAACGCGGGCGTGCAGCCAATTCCAGGTATCCGGTTCGGGGAACTGCAGCAGGCCGGCGAACGTGCCGAGCCATAGGCTGCCCTCGCGATCGATCAGCAATGACCGGTATTTTCCAACGCCTTCGCTTACGGCCTTGCGACGGATGCGCCCGTCGGCTTCGACTGCGAGCACGCCGTGGATCGTCGCGATCCACAACGTGGAACCGCGCAGCTTCATGTCGACCGGGAATTCGTACTCGTCTTTTCGCAACTTGATGACCGCAGGGCGTTCGCCAGCCCTGATACGCATCACTTCCATGCTGGAATTCGCAAGCCAGGCGGAATCGTCGTCGCCGGCAAACCTGCGAAAGTCGCCTTGGGCAACAAGCTCTACGGGGCGATCGATGTGCAGTCGCCAGGCTGCCGCATTGGTAAGAACGACCACCGATTTGCCGGCTGCGTACACGTTGTCGAGCTTCTGCGATTTGGCGAAATCCAGTTCGACCCGTTGCCATTGCCGAGCGCCGTCCCGCAGCCACAATTCGTCGGCAAGAATGGCCCAGAGGTTGCCTTGCGCATCGAAAACGAAAGACTTCAGGTTCGCAATCGGTTTTCCGTCGGGACCGTGCAACGGCTCGCTTCCGGCGGATGTCCGCCTCCAAGCCTGCCCACTGAAACCGCCGATCAGCAATTCGTCGTTCGGGCCTTGGGCGAGCTGCGGGACTCCTTCATCAATCCGATCCGCGCTCCAGCGGATGAAGTTTCGCCCGTCGAAGCGGACCAGACCACTGCCCGTTCCGAGCCACAGGAAACCCTTGTCGTCCTGGACAAGCGTCCAGACTCCGTTGAAATTGAACCCGGCTGCCTCGTCGTAGCGGCGGGAATAACTGTCCTGCGCTTGCGCCGGCATGGAGCAGAGCATGAATGCCGGCCAGCAAACACCGACGAAGAACGCCACGAGCGATCGCCGAAATCTGGCGACGAGAACAGGTGAAAATGCTGGCTGCATGAGAGACCTTCCTTGTCGGATCGGTCGATCGCCGCAAGCTTAAGCCGAATTCATGAGACGGTCTAACGGTTCTTCGCCGCTACAGCGAACGCCTGTACACACCCGCGTTCGATGCGGTTTGCGGTGATGCGCTGGCCAATATCAGCCGATTATCCGGCTCGTCCTTCCGGAATTTCACAAATCATTACTTCGGATACACCGGCAGCGACGCTGTCATAAGCGATAATCCACGGATGCTTTCCATGATTTCGCCCATGCTCATTTTCGATCGGTTCGTGAAGTCCAGCGTTTGTACCGCAGTCTTGATCACGATGCTCGCTGCCTGCTCCAAGGCGCCGCCCGCATCCGCGCCCGTGGCGGTGCCGGTCAGTGTTGCTGTCGCTGCCGGCAAGACGGTGCCCGATCTGCTCGCCGCGGTCGGCACGGTCGAAGCGATCAATTCGGTCGCGGTGAAATCGCTCGTCGACGGGCAGTTGCTCGAGAGCCACGTCAAGGACGGCGACGAGGTCAAGGCAGGGCAATTGCTGTTCAAGATCGATCCGCGGCCGGCGCAGGCCTCGCTCGCGCAGGCGAATGCGGCACTGGCGAAGGACGTTGCCGCGCGCGAACTCGCCAAGGCCCAGGTCGATCGTTACGATCCGGTCGCGAAGAAGGGGTTCATTTCCGCCGACCAGATGCAGCAGTACCGCACCGCGTACGAGGCCGCTGCCGCGGCGGTGAAGGTCGATCAGGCCAACGTTGCCGCGACCCAGCTGACGCTGGGTTATACCGACATCCGCGCGCCATTCGCCGGACGCGCAGGGCGCATCCTCGTGCAGCCCGGCAACCTGGTGAAGGCCAACGACACGAATGCGTTGCTGACGATCAATCAGGTCGCGCCGATCTTCGTCAGCTTTGCCGTGCCGGGCGCCTACGTCGAGCGCGTGCGCGCGGCGCAGGCGAAGGGCGCGTTGCGCGTGCAAGCGCGCGGTGACGGCGTCACGACGCCGCAAGATGGCGACCTCGCCTTCGTCGACAACGCGGTCGATCCGGCGACGAACACGATCAAGCTGCGCGCGCAATTCGCCAACGCCGAGGAAAACCTGTGGCCGGGGCAATTCGTCAACATCACGTTGACCCTCGGCAGCGACGCCGACGCGGTCGTCGTGCCTGACGCGGCAGTGAAAGCGGGGCCGAACGGCAACTACGTCTTCGTCGTCAAGGCCGACAAGAAGGCCGAGCAGCGCGCAGTAACGGTCGCGCGCAGCGTCGCCGGCGAGTCGGTGATCGCGAAAGGCGTCGATGCCGGCGAGACGATCGTCGTCGATGGCCAGTCGCGCCTCATCGACGGCACGCCGATACAGATCGCCGAGGCGAAGCCTGCGGGCGAAGCCGCTGCGACGAAATGAGCGCGCGCGCATGAGCGTCTCCGAAATCTTCGTCCGCCGCCCGGTGATGACCACGCTGGTCATGATCGGCATCCTCGTGTTCGGCATCGCGGCGTATCGCCTGCTGCCGGTCTCGGACCTGCCGAACGTCGACTTCCCGACGATCCAGGTGCAGGCCTACCTGCCCGGTGCGTCGCCCGAGACGATGGGCTCGGCCGTGGCGACCGTGCTGGAAAAGCAGTTCTCCTCGATTCCCTCGCTCGACTCGATGACTTCTGTCAGCGGCATCGGCCAGACCCAGATCACGCTGCAGTTCACCCTCGACCGCAACATCGACGCGGCCGCGCTCGACGTGCAATCGGCGATCTCCGCGGCAGGCAAGCAATTGCCGCCGAACATGACCACACCGCCGACGTTCCGCAAGGTCAATCCGGCCGACTCGCCGGTGTTCTACATCGGCATGTCCTCGAAGACCTTGCCGCTGTCGAAGGTGGACGAGTACGCCGAGTCGCTGCTCGCGCAGCGCCTGTCAATGGTCGAAGGCGTGGCCCTCGTCAATGTCTACGGTTCGCAGAAATACGCGGTGCGCATCGATCTCGATCCCGGCGCGATGGCGACGCGCGGGCTCGGCATCGATCAGGTCGCGGCCGCAGTCGGCAGCGGCAACGTCAACCTGCCGACCGGCACGCTGTACGGCAGCGACCGCACCTACAGCGTCATGGTCGACGGCCAGTTCGCCGCGGCAAAACCCTTTGCCGACCTGATCGTCAGCTACAGGAACGGCGCGCCGGTGCGCCTCGGCGACATCGGCCGTGTCTACGACGGCGTGCAGAACGACAAGAACGCCGCGTGGTTCAACGGGCCGCGCGGCGTCGTGCTCGCGATCCAGAAGCAGCCGGGCGTGAACACGATCGCCGTGGTCGAACGCCTGCGCGCCGTGTTGCCGAGCTTCACCTCGCAATTGCCAGCGGGCCTCGAATTGAAGGTGTTCTACGACCGCACCGAAAGCATCCGCGCCTCGGTCGAGGACGTGCAGTTCACGCTCATGCTCGCGCTCGCCCTGGTCGTGCTCGTCATCTTCCTGTTCCTGCGCAACCTGTCGGCGACGATCATTCCCTCGCTCGCGCTGCCGATGTCGATCGTCGGCACGTTCGCGATCATGTATCCGTTCGGCTACAGCCTCGACAATCTCTCGCTGATGGCATTGACGCTCTGCGTAGGTTTCGTCGTTGACGACGCCATCGTCATGCTCGAGAACATCTCGCGCCACATGGAGATGGGCAAGCCGCCGCTGCAGGCGACGTTCGAGGGCGCGAAGGAAATCGGCTTCACCATCGTATCGATGACGATCTCGCTCGCCGCGGTATTCATCCCGATCCTGTTCATGGGCGGCATCATCGGCCGTCTGTTGCACGAGTTCGCGGTGACGATCGTTGCCGCCGTTCTCGTCTCCGGCTTCGTCTCGCTGAGCCTGACGCCGATGTTGTGCAGCCGCATGCTCAAGCCACACCATGGCGCCGATTCCGTCGAAAATCGGCACGGCCCGCTTTATCAGGCGTTCGAACGCGGCTTCGATGGCATGCAGGATATCTACCGGCGCACGCTGCAAGCCTGCCTCGCGCATCGTCGCCTCGTGATGCTCGCGTTCGCCGGCATCCTCGTTGCGACCGCATGGCTGTTCGTCTCGGTGCCGAAAGGCTTCCTGCCGAACGACGATACCGGCCAGCTGTTCGTGTTCACCGAAGCGGATCAGGACGTCGGCTTCGACGAGATGGCGCGCAAGCAGCAGCTGGCCGCGGACGTTGTGCATCAGGACAAGAGCGTGCAAGGCGTGCTGTCCTTCATCGGCGTTTCCGGATCGAGCGCGACGCTCAACCTCGGCCGCATGATCGTCACGCTCAAGCCGCGCAGCGAGCGCGGCTCGCCCGAGGAAGTGATCCAGCAACTGCGACCCAAGCTGCAGGGCATTCCGGGCTTCAAGGTCTATCTGCAGAACATCCCGATCATCCGCATCGGCGGCGTGCTGACCAAGACGCAGTACCAATACACATTGCAGGACACCGATACGAAGCAACTGTTCGATTCCGTGCCCAAGCTGGTCGATGCGATCGCGAAGCAACCCGGCTTCCAGGACGTGACCAGCGACCTGCTCATCGCCACACCGCAGGTCAATGTACGTATCGACCGCGATGCTGCTTCGGCCACCGGCGTCACCGCGGCGCAGATCGAGAATGCGCTGTACACGGCCTTCGGACCGGCACAGGTATCGACGATCTACACCTCGATCGATCAGTACTGGGTGCAGATGCAGGTCGATCCGACGAAGCAGGGCGATCCGAACATTCTCGGCCAACTCTACATCCACAGCAGCAACGGCAATCTCGTGCCGCTGTCGGCCGTGGCGAAGTTCGACAAGTCGGTCGGTCCAGCGACGATCAGTCATCTCGGCCAGGTGCCGGCGGTGACGGTCTCGTTCAACCTCGCGCCGGGCGTGTCGTTGAGCCAGGCGGTCGAGCGCATCAATGGCGTCGTCGCACAACTCAAGCTGCCGGACACGATCATCGGCTCGTTCCAGGGCACGGCGCAGGCATTCCAGTCGTCGATCGCGGGCATGGGCCTGCTGCTCGCGCTTGCCGTATTCGTGATCTATCTCGTGCTCGGCATCCTCTACGAGAGTTTCATCCACCCGCTGACGATTCTTTCCGGCTTGCCGACCGCCGCCTTCGGCGCGCTGCTCACCCTGATGCTGTTCCGCATCGACCTCAATCTCTACGCCATGGTCGGCCTGATCATGCTGATCGGCATCGTCAAGAAGAACGCGATCATGATGATCGACTTCGCGCTCGAGGTGGAACGCACGGGCGTGCCGCCCGAGAAGGCGATATTCGACGCCTGCCTCGTGCGCTTCCGTCCGATCATGATGACGACGTTCGCCGCGCTGTTCGGCACCTTGCCGATCGCGATCGGATTCGGTGCCGGCGGCGACTCGCGCCGCCCGCTCGGCCTTGCCGTCGTCGGCGGCCTGCTCACCTCGCAGGTGTTGACGCTGTACCTGACGCCGGTCATCTACATCTATTTCGACAAGTTGCAGAATTGGCTGCGCAATCGGCGCAGCGGCGGCGAGGTCGGTTCGGGTGCGATGCACGCAGCCGCACGTGATACGACGACATAACCGATTTGTCGCTGTGAACCAGGCTTGCGCCAGCGTCGCAAGCATAGCCGTTATGCACCCGTTTCCGACCCAATAAACCATTACGCCCTCGTTTCGCAATGATTGCGCAGCGGCTTGGGCGCAGATCGTCACGACGGACATTGGGTAACTGCCTGCCATGCGTAGAAATTTTGCTTGACGTGCTGTCGAAGCCAGCTGAACATTCCGCGCAACGCCCCGGATGCGGGTCTATATGTAGTTAGCGCTCAATGGCCTCCACTTCATTTTTGTTGTCGCGCCCAATCGTCATCGTACTCAACGCCGTTGTTATCCTCACTTGCATTCTGTTTGCGATAGGCGTTCTATTGCCAACATCACATCTTCATATTTTCGCCAAGTTGGTGTGTGCAATCGCTCCAGTGCTCACCATCTTGTTCTTCTTGCCACGCAGTCGTAGCAAAGCGTTGGCTGCCATTTCAATCGCGGCAAACCTCATTGTCTTGGCTTGTACGCTCATTTTCTTGTATCGCGTTGCAAATGTAAGTCTTACGCAATCGTTGGTCCTATTGGTTGCCACGCTGTTTGTTCTGCTGTTTCTTATTCCCGCTCTCAGCATGGCCGCAGTAGCGGCGCATTGGCCCTCGCGCAAATGAGCCCTAGATTCAACTTCTAAGTGCAACACCTAGCGGGACCGAGCGAGCACATCCCTCGGCGTCTTGAAGTTGTGCCGCTTGCGCGGCCTGTTGTTGAGTTGCCGTGCAATCTGGTCGCATTGAGCTTGGCTTAGCAATCTCAGG
>NZ_DASVOK010000053.1:0-6479 GCF_036383415.1 Rudaea sp.
CGAGGCGCTGCGTTCCCTCGTCACCACGATTAATGACACAGCGTTGCACGTGTCGACCTCGGCGCAGGAAACGCAGGCCACCGCCATGCACCTCGCGGAGGCCGCCGAACATCAGGCGCAACAGATCACCTCGGCCTCGGCCGCGATCAACGAAATCGCGGTCTCGATCGACGAAGTGTCGAAGAACTCGGCCGAGTCGGCCGACGTGGCGCAACGCTCGGTGCAGATCGCCTCGAAGGGTGCCGGCATCGTGCGCCAGACGATCCAGGGCATGGACTCGATTCGCGACCAGATCCAGGAAACCTCGAAACGCATCAAGCGCCTCGGCGAATCCTCGCAGGAAATCGGCACGATCGTCGAGCTGATCAACGACCTCGCCGAACAGACCAACATCCTCGCCCTCAACGCGGCGATCCAGGCGGCCTCGGCCGGCGAGGCCGGCCGCGGTTTCGCGGTGGTTGCCGACGAAGTGCAGCGTCTGGCCGAACGCGCTTCGGCGGCGACACGACGCATCGAAACGCTGGTCAGCGCGAGTCAGGTCGACACCAACGAAGCGGTCGCCTCGATGGAGCAGACCACCAGCGAAGTGGTCGGCGGCGCCAAGCTCGCCGAACAGGCCGGCACGCAGCTCGGTGAAATCGAAACGGTGTCGGGCAACCTCGCCGGCCTGATCAAGAACATCGCGATCGCGGCGCAGCACCAGTCGGCTGAGGTCGCCGGCGTGTCGTCGACGATGAACGTGATCTCGGACATCACCACCCAGACCGCCTCGGGCGCCAGCCACACGGCCGAGTCGATCGGCAACCTCGCCCAACTTTCGTCCGACCTGCGTCGTTCGGTCGCCGACTTCAAGCTGCCGGAATGATGGCACGTCGATGAATCTCGCCCAGGAAACCGACTTCACCACGCTCGGCTGGCTCAAGCCCGAGCTCGACGTGACGCTGAAAGAGTCGCGTCAGGCGCTCGAGCGTTACGCCGCCAATCCGGCCGACATGCAGGCCATGCGCAACTGCGCCGGCGGGTTGCACACGACGTTCGGCACGCTGAACATGGTCGAGCTGTATGGCGCCGCGCTCGTGGTCGAGGAAATGGAGCGCGTCGCGCGAGGCCTCGCCGACGGCAGCATCATGCCGCGCGAGGACATCTACTCGGTGCTGATGCGCGGCTTCCTGCAGCTGCCGGACTACATCGAGCGACTGCAGAGCGGGCACAAGGACATCCCGATCGTATTGCTGCCGCTGCTCAACGACCTGCGCGCCGCGCGCGGCGAGAAGCTGCTCAGCGAAGCGGTGATGTTCGCGCCGAACATCGATGCCGCATTGCCGGAACCGCCCGCGCAGGCGCCCGATGCGCAGGCGCTGCGCACCGCCGCGACCGGTCTGCGCAACGAATACCAGTTCATGCTGCTGCGCTGGATCCGCGAGCCCGGCGCGACCGCGCCGCTTGCCCGCATCGGCCAGATCTTCGACACGCTTTACGCCGGCAGCAGCCACGATGCCGCGCGCCGGCTGTGGTGGGTCTCCGGCGCCGTGGTCGAGGGCCTGCAGAGCGGCGCGATCGAGGCGAGCGTGGCGATGAAGCTGCTGTTCGGCAAACTCGACCGCGAGATCAAGCACCTGATCGATTCCGGCGAAGCCGCGCTGGACACGACCGCGGCCAAGGAACTGGTCAAGAACCTGCTTTATTACCTCGCCCACGCCAGCGCGCGCGGCGAGCGCGCGAAGGCGGTAATCGAGTTCTACAGCCTCGACCACCTGCTGCCGACCCGCGAAGAACTCGAACACGCGCATGGCTCGATCTCGGGCCACAACCGCGCGCTGCTCGACAGCGTCGCCGGCGGCATCCGCGAAGATCTGATCCGGGTCAAGGAAACGCTCAACGTCTTCCTGCATTCGCCGCAACGCAATCCCGCCGATCTCGTCGCGCAGGCCAACACGCTCGGCAGCCTCGCCGATACCTTCGGCATGCTCGGCATGGGCGTGCCGCGCCTGCGCGTGCTCGAACAGCGCACCGCGATCGATCAAATCGTGCACGGCGAGATCGAAGCCGACGAAGGCAACCTGCTCGACATCGCCGGCGGCCTGCTCGTCGTCGAAGCTTCGCTCGAAGATCACATCTCGCGCCTCGGTGCCAAGCCCGAGGACACTGAGGATACCGAGGGCCAGGTGCCGCGCGCCGAAGTGGTGCGCCTGATGTACGTGCTGATGAAGGAGGCGCTGGTCAACGTCGCCAAGGTCAAGGACACCATCCTCGCCTTCGCCGTGACGCCGCTGGACCATGCTCAGCTCGAGCCCACGCCCGGATTGCTCGTCGAAGTAGCTGGCGCACTCGACATGCTCGCGCTCGGCGATGCGGTCAAGCCGGTCAACGCGATGGTGCACTACATTCGCAACGAGCTGCTCGAACGGCGGCGCGTGCCGGATCCCAGCCATATCGACGCGCTCGCCGATGCGGTCGCCTCGATCGAGTACTACATCGAGGCCGTGCGCGAACAGCGCGGCGATCGCGAGCGCGTGCTCGGGATCATGCGCGACAGCCTGGCCAAGCTCAATTACTGGCCCGAGATCAAACCGTCCAGCGAGGATGCAGCGCCGGATTCCGCTGCGGATGCCGCGGCGCCGACGCCGGCAGCACCACCCGTCGCCGCGGTACCGGCAGCGCACACGCCGGTCGCGCAGCCGCTGATCGACGAAGAGCTGCGCCAGGTCTTTCTCGACGAAATGGACGAGGAGATCGCCAACCTGCGCCGGCACTTCCCGCTCTGGCGCGCGCAGCCGGAAGAGACCGAAGATCTCAAGATCGTGCGCCGCTCGTTCCATACGCTCAAGGGCTCCGGCCGCCTCGTCGGTGCGCTGGAGCTCGGCGACTTCGCCTGGAAAGTGGAAAGCACGCTCAATCGCGTGCTCGACCACAGCATTCCCGCAAGCGCATCGCTGATGCAGGTCGTCAGCCATGCGATCGGCGCCTTGCCGCGCTTCCGCGACGAATTCGCCCGCTCCGAGCGTTCGAGCTTCGCGATGGACGGCTTTGCCGCGGCGGTCGACCGCCTGTGCGCGGGCGATACCTCGCCGATCGATGAAAATCTGCTAGCCGGCATCGCGCCACCCGCGCCTGCGGCGGTGGAACCCGTGGCAGATGCTGTCGTGGCCGAAGCGCCCGTTCCCGTCGAGGAACCGGTCGCGACCGATGTGCCGGCGATCGAAACTCCACCCGCGTTCGAAGTGGAACCGCTTGTCGATGATTCCCAGATCGTCGCGGTCGAATCGTCGGAACACGCCGAGTGGTCTCTGGTCGAAATCGAACATTCCTCCGTGACCGCCGAGTCGCTGGCCGCTGTGGACGCGGAGCCCGTGCCCGCAGCCGAGCCGGTCGCGTTCGCGGACGCACCCGCTGCCGCTGCAGAGCAAGAGGAACTTGCGCCAGCAGCAGACGACACGACGACTGCGGAGCACGAAGTCCGCTTCGAGCCGACGCCTTCCGCGCCGCAGGTCGATCAATTGCTGCTCGACGTGCTGCGCAGCGAGGCCGACGTGCACCTCGGCGTGATCGATGCCGCGGTCGCCCATGGTCGCGAGCGTACGCTCATGGTGCGCGAGGAACTGGTGCGTGCCGTGCATACGCTCAACGGCGCCTTCGCCATGGTCGAGGCGCCGCAGATCACGCAACTGCTGATGCCGCTCGAAGGTTGGCTCGCGCGCCTGCGCAATGCTAACCGGCCGCTTGACGCCCACGGCGTCGACACGCTGGCGGCTGTCTCGGCCGAAGTGAGGGCCGCGCTGGCGGCGTTCGAGACCGGTGCCGCGATCCCCGACACCGGCGGACTTTCCGCCCGCATCGCCGCGTTGCGCGAGGGAGTGCACGCCGGCGAAACGATTGTCGCGGTCGAGCCGGAAGCACCGATCGAGACGGAGACGCTGCTGGCGCCGCAGGCGCCGATCGCGGCGGAGACGTTGCTCGAACCGGAAGTACCGACCACAGCGGAGTTGCCGGTCGACGAGCTCGAACCCGTAGCGGAGGAAATGCCGGCAGTCGAGTACGAAATTGATCCGGCCGATGCCAAGTTCCTAAGGGAACTCGAGGAAGCGGACGCGCCGACTGTCGCCGATGCGGCGAATCGATCCGATCTCGGTGACGCAGCGGGCGTGGAGCCCAGTCCCGAATCGATCGAGGCTGCGCAGATTTTCGCGGAAGCGGAGTCGACGCCGGAAACGATCCACGAAGCCGAGCCGCCGGCGCGCGCCGCGCTGCCGATCGAAACCGATGCAGGATTGACCGCAACCGAGTTCGAGTCGGCCACCGCGGCCTACGAACGCCTGCTCGCACAGACATTCTTACCGCCGGCGCAGCCGCCGGTCGAACAACCACTGGTCGAAACGGAAGAAGCGGCGTTCTTCGACGCCGCGCACGAACACGTCGAAGCCGCCGCCGAAGTCCCGGCAACGGACGCGGATGCAACGCCATCGCCGCCAGCCGAGGCGGAAATGCCTGCGGCCCTCGCCGAGATTCCCGCCGCACCTGCTCAGCCCGAGCAGGTGCACGAGCCGGCGCCGGTCGACGCGCTGCATCCGGTGCCCGACATCGACGAGGACCTGCTCGACATCTTCGTCCTCGAGTCGCAGGAAATCCTCGACCGCTCCGATGCGCTCGTGCTGCGCCTGCGCGGCGCAGCCGACGACACCAGTTTGCTCGACGAACTGCGCCGCGACCTGCACACGATCAAGGGTGGCGCGAACATGTCCGCGCTCGCCTCGATCGGCGACCTCGGCCATGCGATGGAATCGCTGCTCGAAGGCGTGGTCGAACATGGCCGTGCGCTCGACGGCGCCATGCTGCATGCGGTGGAGCAGGGCTTCGATACGCTGCACACGCTGGTTCAGGCGGCCGCCGCGCGCCAACCGACGACGATGCCCACGGCATTGATCGCGCGCATCGAAGCGCTGTCGCGCAGTGAAGCCGACACCGAATCGGTGTTTGCGCCGCTGGCAGCGGAACCCGAACGCGAGGTCGCGGAGCCCGCAGAGAGCGTGCAGGAACCGCTCGCCGCGGTATCCGAATCGGCGCCGGAAACGCCCGTCCTCGCCGAAGCGCAGACCGAGACCACCGAGCCGGTGTTCGCCGGCAGCGAGTACATCCGCGTACGCGCGGCCCAGCTCGACGCGATGGTCAACGGCGCCAGCGAAGTGGCGATCTATCGCTCGCGCCTGGAGCAGCAGCTCGCCAGCTACCGCACCAACGTCGTCGAAATGGAAGCGACCGTGTCGCGCCTGCGCGAGCAGATGCGCCGGCTCGAACTCGAGGCCGAGGCGCAGATGGCCTCGCGCTTCCAGCGCGAAGGCGATGCCTCCTCGTTCGATCCGCTCGAGCTCGACCGCTTCAGCCAGTTGCAGCAGTTGTCGCGCAGCTTGGCCGAGTCGATGTCCGACTTGTTCGCGATCCAGATCGGCTTCGACCAGCTTACGCGCCAGTCCGAATCGCTGCTGATGCAACAGTCGCGCGTCAGCGCCGACCTGCAGGAAAGCCTCATGCGCGCGCGCATGGTGCCGTTCGACTCGCTCGTGCCGGCACTGCGCCGCACGCTGCGCCAGACCGCGACCTCGCTCGGCAAGGAAGCGTTGCTGCGCGTCGAGGGCGCGCAGGGCGAAATGGATCGCACCCTGCTCGAACGCATGAAGGCGCCGATCGAACACATGCTGCGCAATGCGCTCGCACATGGCATCGAGGCCGTGCCCGAGCGTCTCGCCGCGGGCAAGCCGATCGAAGGCAACGTGCGCATCACGCTCGCCCGCGAAGCGACCGAAACCGTGCTGCGCATCAGCGACGACGGCCGCGGCCTCGACCGCGCCGCGATCCGTCGCCGCGCGATCGAGCGCGGCCTGCTCGCGCAGGAAGCGAGGATCGGCGATCGCGAACTCGACGCCTTCATCCTGACCAGCGGCTTCTCCACCGCGGAAAGCCTGACCCAGCTCTCGGGTCGCGGCGTCGGCATGGACGTGGTCGCCAGCCAGATCAAGCAGCTCGGCGGCTCGCTCGCGATCGAGTCGAATCCCGGCCGCGGCGCCGCGTTCACCGTGCGCCTGCCGTTCACGCTTGGCGTGACCCAGGCGATCATCGTGCGCCTGGGCGACGCCAACTACGCGATCCCGATGAACGCGGTGCAGGGCGCCGTGCACATCGCGCGCAGCGAACTCGATACGCGCCTCGCGGCGGAGGAGCCCGAATACACCTACGCGGGCGAGAGCTATCCGATCCTCGACCTCGCGCCGCAGCTCGGCGAGGTCTCGCCGGCGGTGCACGACGACGTGCACGTGCCGTTGTTGATCGTGCGCAGCGGCGACCAGCGCGCGGCGGTGCGCGTCGACCACGTGCTCGGCTCGCGCGAGATCGTGGTCAAGCCGGTCGGTCCGCAGATCACCTCGGTGCCGGGCATCCTCGGCGCGACGATCATGGGCGACGGCTCGGTCATCATGATTCTCGACCTC
>NZ_DASVOK010000054.1:0-8403 GCF_036383415.1 Rudaea sp.
TGAGGCATTGTATACTCTCACTGCAATGGACATCCTCGCGCGTTGTCGTTGGCGCGATGAGTCCGGGGTTTAACCTCCACGTGTCCAGCGTTGGCGACCTCGTTTCCCGAAGGGATCGAAGCACCCCGACAACGGTATCGACACGTGTGCGGATTTGGGCGGAATGCCCGGCGGACTTGGGAATTTGCTCCCTCGACCGCATTTCGAAAGCCGGCTTCTGTGGTTGCAGCGGCCCGCGAAACTTTGAAATTATAGCCTGTGGACCCGCTTGGGGACAAGCAGCCCCGGGCCGGACCGAGAAAAGCATGCCCGTTACCATCAAAACCCCCGAACAGATCGAAAAAATGCGCGTCGCCGGCAAGCTCGCCGCCGAGGTGCTGGAAATGGTCGTGCCGCACGTCAAACCGGGCGTGACGACCGAGGATCTCGACAGGATCTGCCACGACTACATCGTCGACGTGCAGAAGGCGATCCCGGCCAACGTCGGCTACAAGGGCTTCCCGAAGACGATCTGCACCTCGGTCAACCACGTCATCTGCCACGGCATCCCGAGCCCGGGCAAGGTGCTCAAGGACGGCGACATCGTCAATATCGACGTCACCGTGATCAAGGACGGCTGGCACGGCGACACGAGCCGCATGTACTACGTCGGCAAGCCCGACGTGCGCGCGCAGCGCCTGTGCACGGTGACCTACGAGGCGATGATGCTTGGCATCGGCCAGGTCCGGCCCGGCGCGACGCTCGGCGACATCGGCCATGCGATCCAGAAGCACGCCGAGGCGGCCGGATTCTCGGTCGTGCGCGAATACTGCGGCCACGGCATCGGCCAGATCTACCACGAGGACCCGCAGGTGCTGCACTACGGCCATCGCGGCCAGGGCCTGCGCCTGGAGAAGGGTATGACCTTCACGGTCGAGCCGATGATCAACGCCGGCAAGCGCGACACGCGCCTGCTGCCCGACGGCTGGACCGTGGTCACGCGCGACCATTCGCTGTCCGCGCAATGGGAGCACACGGTCACCGTGACCGATGACGGCTTCGAGATCCTCACGCCCTGGCCGAAGGCGGCATGACGCAGGACGGTTAAAAGTCGGACCGCCTCGTGCGAAGATGGCCCTCCGCGTTCGACTTTCGACCCCGCTGCGCCGTCCATGTCCGACTCCTCCGCTCTCGCGATCGCACTACCGCGCCTGCCGAAAAGCGTGCCGCGTTCGGGCGTGTCCGAGCAGGCCCGGCTCGCGCTGCGGCAATTGCTCGGCGATACCGACCGTCGCCTCGCCGAGGCCTTCGCCGCGATCGATCGCGATCGCTACGACGCGGCCACTTCCGAGTTGATCCGCACGCGCTCGCGCGCAGTCGAGCGCATCGTCGCCCACGTCTGGATCGCCTGTGTCGGCGAGAGCGAGATGCTCGCGCTGTTCGCTGCGGGCGGCTTCGGGCGCGAGGAGATGTTCCCTTACTCCGACGTCGACCTGCTCGTACTGAGCGTGCCGAAACCGGAGCCAGCGGCGCTGCGCGCGGTCGAATCGTTCTTCACCTGCCTGTGGGACATCGGCTTGAAGCCCGGCCACGCCGTGCGCACGCTGGCCGAATGCCGCGAGCTGGCCGGCGCAGACGCAGTGATCTACACCAGTCTGCTCGACGCGCGCCTGCTGCTCGGCTCGACCACGCTTGCCGACGAATTTGCGCGCCTGATGCACGACGAAACCCTGTGGCCGCCGGCGCAGTATTTCGCCGCCAAGCGCAGCGAGGAGGAACAGCGCCGGGCCAAATTCAACGACACCGCCTACAACCTCGAGCCGAATCTCAAGGACGGCCCCGGCGGCCTGCGCGCGCTGCACCTGATCCTGTGGTTGGGCAAGCGCCTGTTCGATGCGCCGACGCTGGAGGCGCTGGTCGGGCGCGGCATGTTGTCCGCGGACGAAGCCGTCGCGGTCGAGGCCGCGCGCGCGCGCCTGCAGCACATCCGCTATGCGCTGCATCTTGCCGCGGGACGCCCCGAAGAACGCCTGCTGTTCGATTACCAGCGCCTGCTGGCCGAGCGCCTGGGCTACACCGACGAGCATGCGCGCAACCTCGGCGTCGAGCAGTTCATGCAAAGCTTCTTCCGCGCCGCGATCGTCATCGCGCGGCTCAACGAACAATTCGTGCAGCGCTGCGAGGAGGCGCTCGATGCGGATTCCGCGTCGGTGCCGCAGCGGCTCAGCATCGACTTCGTCAGCCTCGGCGGACGCCTCGACTGCGATCCGCCCGATCTTTTCCTCAAGCGTCCGGCCGCGCTGATCGACCTGTTCCGCATCTGGGTCGAGCATCCCGAAGTGAAAGGCCTGCGCGCCGACCTCGTCAGCCGCATCAACGAGGCATTGACGAAGATCGGTCGCGATCTCGCCTTCGATGACGGGGTCAACGCGGCGTTCGCGCGTCTGCTGCGCAAGGGCGCGCCGGCGATCGACGCGCTGATCCGCATGAACCGCTACGGCGTGCTCGCGCAATACCTGCCCGCGTTCGGCAAGGTCGTCGGGCGCATGCAGTACGACCTGTTCCACGTCTACACGGTCGACGAGCACACGATGCGCGTGCTGCGCAACGTCGCGCGCTTCGCCGATGCGGACAAGAGCCGTGAATTTGCGCTCGCTCACCAGCTGTTCGAGCGCTTGGCCAAGCCGGAGCTGCTGATCCTCGCCGCCTTGTTCCATGACATCGCCAAGGGCCGCGGTGGCGATCACTCCGAACTTGGCGAGAAGGATGCGCGCGAATTCGGCGCCACGCTCGGCCTGTCCGCGGCCGACATCGATCTCGTCGCCTGGCTTGTGCGCTGGCATCTGCACATGAGCGTCACCGCGCAGCGCCAGGACATCAACGATCCCGATGTCGTGCATCGCTTTGCCGCCACGGTCGAGGACTCCGAGCGGCTCGACTATCTCTACCTGCTGACCTGCGCGGATATCGCCGGCACGAGTTCGAAGCTGTGGAATTCGTGGAAGGATAAGCTGCTCGCCGACCTCTACACGAGTGCGCGCTACGCGCTGCGCGGCGGCCTCGAGCGCCCGCCGCACGTGCCCGAGCGCGTGCGCGAGGCGCAGGCGCAGGCCTACGAGGCGTTGGCCGAACTCGGCCTGTCGGCGCAGTCGATCGGGCGCATCTGGTCGGATTTCCCCGAGGAAACCTTCCTGCGCTTCAAGCCCGGCCTGATCGCGTGGCAGACGGCGGGCATCGCCAACGCCAGCGACGCGAAGGCGCCGCTCGTGCTCGTCGATCCGCAGGGGCCGCGCGGCGGCAGCGAAGTCTTCGTCTACGCGCCGGACCGTGACGGCCTGTTCGCCGCGGTGACCGCCGTGTTCGAACGCATGCGCCTGTCCGTGCTCGACGCGCGCATCGTCACCTCGAAAAGCGGCATGGGCATGGACAACTTCCTCGTGCTCGATGCGAACTCGCGCATGCTCGACCCAGGCACAGTGCAGCGCCTGCGTTCGACGCTCGAGGAAACCTTGCGACTGGACCCGTATCCGGTTTCGGTCGGCGCGCAGCGGCCGCTGAGCCGGCTGCGCCACTTCCACATCCCCACGCGTATCGAATTCCGCGACGACGCGCAGAGTGGACGCACCCAGCTCGCCCTGGTCTGCTCGGATCGCCCCGGCCTGCTCGCCGCGGTGGCGCAGGTGTTCCGTGCGTGCAAGCTGCGCGTGCATGACGCGCGCATCGCAACGTTCGGCGAGCGCGTCGAGGATTTCTTTCAGCTCACCGACGAATACAATCGCATGCTCGATGCCGACGCGTGCAAGGTGCTGCGCGAGGCACTGATCGAACGCCTCGCCGCGCCGAGCGCAATGAACACCCAGACCGTGGAGACTTATGTTATCTCTTGAGGACACCATCGACTCGGCGTGGGAGCGCCGCGCCGACCTGCAACCCGCCGAAATCGAATCCGCTCTGCGTCCCGCGATCAAGCGCGCGCTCGATCTGCTCGAAAGCGGCGAACTGCGCGTTGCCGAACCCGACGGGCAGGGCGGATGGAAGGTCAACCAGTGGCTGAAGAAAGCCGTGCTGCTGTCGTTCCGCATCCACGGCAACAAGGTGATGAGTGCCGAGCCCGCGCCGTACTACGACAAGGTGCCGCTGCGTTTCGAAGGCTATGACGAGGAAAAATTCCGCGCGCTCGGTGCGCGCGTGGTGCCCGGCAGCGTCGTGCGCCGCGGCGCGCACATCGCACGCGACGTCGTGCTGATGCCGAGCTTCGTCAACATCGGCGCCTACGTCGGCGCCGGCACAATGGTCGACACCTGGGCCACGGTCGGCTCGTGCGCACAGATCGGCAAGAACGTGCACCTGTCCGGCGGAGTCGGCATCGGTGGCGTGCTCGAGCCGCTGCAGGCCGGGCCGACGATCATCGAGGACGATTGCTTTATCGGCGCACGCTCGGAAGTCGTCGAAGGCTGCGTGATCGAGCGTGGCAGCGTGATCGGCATGGGCGTGTTCATCGGCCAGTCCACGCGCATCTACAACCGCGCCACGGGCGAGGTGAGCTATGGCCGCGTGCCAGCCGGAAGCGTTGTCGTCGCCGGCTCGTTGCCGGCGAGGGACGGCAGCCACAGCCTCTACGCCGCGGTGATCGTCAAGCAGGTGGACGAGAAGACGCGCAGCAAGACTTCGATCAACGAGTTGTTGCGCAGCGGCGACTGATATGACGGCAAAAGTATACGGATTGGAAAAATGCAGCGCCTGCCAGAAGGCGCGCAAGTGGCTCGACAAGCACAAGGTGGAGTATGTGTTCGTCGACTATCGCGAGCACCGCGTCGATGCGATTACGCTGAAGGATTGGGCGAAGCAGGTCGGCGGTTGGGACAAGCTCGTCAATCGCACCGGCATGACCTGGCGCAACCTGCCGCCGAACCGCAAGTCGCCCGAGTCCGATCCGGAGTGGCTGCTGCTGATCAAGGAATATCCCGCACTCGTTCGCCGCCCTGTCGTGGTGCGCGGTGGTGAGATCACTCTCGGCTTCACCGACAAGCTGTTCAAACAGATCTTCGGCGCATGAGCGACATCCTCGACCTCACGATCGACCTGATTCGCCGTCCCTCGGTCACGCCGGAAGACCACGGCTGCCAGCAACTCCTCGCCGATCGCCTCGCGCGCGCGGGCTTCACGATCGAACGCCTGCGCTACGGCGAAGTCGACAATCTCTGGGCGACGCACGGCACGGACGAACCGGTGCTCGTGTTCCTCGGCCACACCGATGTCGTGCCGCCGGGGCCGCTCGCGAAATGGACGAGCCCACCGTTCGAGCCGACGATCCGCGATGGACGTCTATACGGCCGCGGCGCAGCCGACATGAAGAGCGGCGTCGCGGCGATGACGCTTGCGCTAGAAGCGTTCGTGGCGGCGCATCCGCAGCACAAGGGCACGATCGCGCTGCTGATCACGGGCGATGAGGAAGGGCCGACCAATCTCGATGGCGTGCGCCGCGTCGTCGAGGAATTCCGCCGCCGCGGCCAGCGCATCGACTGGTGTGTGGTCGGCGAGCCTTCGTCCGCGCAGACGTTCGGCGACGTGATGCGCGTCGGCCGGCGTGGTTCGCTGTCGGCGCGACTCGTCGTGCGCGGCGTACAAGGACATGTCGCCTATCCCGACAAGGTGAAGAATCCGATCCATCTCGCCGCGCCGGCGCTGGCCGAACTCGCGGCGACGAAATGGGACGACGGCAACGAGGAATTCCCGCCGACTTCGATGCAGATATCCAACGTGCATGCAGGCACCGGCGCGCTCAACGTCGTGCCGGGCGCGCTCGAAGTCGATTTCAATTTCCGCTTCTGCACTGAGAGCACGGCCGACTCGCTGCGCGAACGCGTGGACGCGATCCTGCGCCGTCACGGCCTCGATTTCGAAATCGCCTGGGACTTGTCGGGCAAACCGTTTCTCACGCGCGAGGGCGCGTTGCGTGCTGCGGCGAGTGAGGCGATCCACGAACTTTGCGGCTTCGTGCCCGAAGCAAACACGGGCGGCGGCACTTCGGACGGGCGCTTCATCGCGCCGCTCGGCGCCGAAGTCGTCGAGTTCGGGCCGATCAACGCATCGATCCACAAGATCGACGAGCACGTCGCGCTCGATGAACTCGAAAAATTGCCGACGCTGTTTCTGCGAATCGCCGAACGGTTGCTTTCGTAGGGGCTCGATTTATCGAGCCCGCTTTTCCGTTCGCGTCGACGAACCGCACCACGGAGCGGGCGCGATGAATCGCGCCCCCTACGCAGCCCGGCTGACAGGAATAGCGTGCTCAGCCAAAGTGGCAGATGTAGTGATAGCCCTCGCTCGTGCGGATCTCGAACTTCGAGTTCGCCGGCACGCTGAACTTCTCGCCGGCGCCGGACCTGATCCACGCCTCGCTGCCGTTGAGGCGGTATTCGCAGGAGCCGGCGACACCTTCCATGATCTCCGGCGCACCGGTGTTGAAGGTCAGCGTCGAGGGCAGGATCACGCCGACCGTCTTGCGGCTGCCGTCGGCGAAGTGCAGCGTGTGCGAGACGCACTTGCCGTCGGCGAACAGGTTGGCTTTGGTCGCGACGCTTGCGAGGTTCAGGGTTTTGGTCGTCATGCTGCGTTTACCCTTTGGTTAAAAATACCAATTTATACTTCGTCTCGCCGGGCAGGAATGGCGTCGGCTTGCCCTGCGCCCAGTCTTCGTGGCCGGCGCCGTAGAACGGCGACAGCGGGTTGCCGCTTTGTCCGCCAGGCATGTGGAAGTAGCCGCTCTCCTCGTGCCCCGGCTGCACGCCGAAGCGTTCGCTTGCGCCGAACGTGGCGCCCTGCACGCGCGGCATGTTGCTGTCGCCGGGCAGTTCTTCCGAGGGCATGTCGATCAGCTTGCCGAGCAGCGGCACCGCCGCACTGAGCGGGTGGGCGATGTTCGTCTTCGTCACCTCGCCCCAGTTGCGCGCGGCGAGCCCGCCCGGCTGCGCGCCGAGTTTGGCGGCGACGCGCTGCGCGCACTGGCGCAGCAGGTCGTCCCAGTCGGCGTAGCCCGGTGGCAACAGATACAACGGTTTCTGCGCGAGGATCGCATCGATCTGGTGCTCGCTGTGGAGCTGCGGCGGAAACTTGAAATCGGCATACTTCGCGCGCACCGCGGCAGCGAAACCGCTCAGCACCGTGTCCGTCACCTCGAGGCGGAATGCGCGCGCGAGGCGATAGCCGACCGATTTTGGATCGGCGCGACCGTTCCAGTCGTCCGTATACTTTTTCATATCAGCCAGGTCGGGCGAGCCCGCTTTCGCCAGCACGTCGCGCAGGCGCTCGTGCCAGGGCTGCAGGAACAAGGCGCGATCGTCGAGCTGGACCGCGAGGAAATCGGCCGGCGCGAATTGCTGTTTCGCCTGCAGGTCGTCGCGAATCTGGCGCTGGCGCGCGCCAAGATCGAAGCCGCCATCGCCGACGCGCGTGTACGCGGGCGAGTCGAAATCAAGCGTGCGCGAATTCGCCGTCCAGATGCGCGCGGCGGGCGGGTTGGTGACGTGCGGGTAGTCGGCCGGATCGAGCCAGCCATCCCAGCCGTTACCAGGCTGGCTCCAGTCGCAGGGCAGCTGCGGGTCGCAATTGCCGACACGATGCGGAATGCGCCCGGCGATCGTCCAGCCGACATTGCCGGCCGTGTCGCCGACGGTGAAGTTCTGCGCTGGCATGCCGGCGCGGTTGGCGACTGCCATCGCCTCGTCGACGCTGGTGACGGCATCGAGATTGAGCAGTTCGATATTGATGCCGCCGGGCTGCAGCGCCGTCCAAGCCAGCGCGAGCGGCGTGCCGTCGGCGTCGTCGGCGAGGATCGGACCCCATTGCGTGTCGCGCACTTCGAGTTTCTCGTCGGGTGCGTTGTGCACTTTGATGATTTCTGTACTTTTCGTGATCGGCTGCGAGCCGTCCGCCGCGCGATAGCGGTTCTTGTCGGCCGGATCGAGATTGACGCGCACCCAGTCTAGCCAGTCGCCGTAGCTGTTGGTGAAACCCCAGGCAACATGGCGGTTGCTGCCGGCAACGAGCGAGGGCAGGCCGGGCAGGGTGACACCGATCAGGTCGATGCTCTCGCCCGCGCGCTGCGGATTCGGATATTGCAGTCGTGCGCGGAACCAGATGTTCGGCACGCGCAGGCCGAGGTGCATGTCGTTGGCGATCATCGCCGCGCCGGTCTGGGTCAGCGATCCGCCAACGGCGAAATTGTTGCTGCCGAGCACGTCGGCTGGCGGCGAGGTCGCGGCAGCGAGCTTGAGCAGCTTCGCGTCGGCCTTGCGCAGGTCGATGTCGCCTTCGGGCGGCAGTGTGGGCAGTGGCATTTCCGGGCCGGACAGCGGTGCGTCCCACGGGCCGCTGGTCGTGCGCAGGAATTTGACCACGCTCTCGGGCAGCGCGGCTTTCATG
>NZ_DASVOK010000055.1:0-10922 GCF_036383415.1 Rudaea sp.
GCCGTGTGGCTCGCGCCCGAGGCAGTCTGGGTGGTAATGTCCGAGATCACGTTCATCGTCGACGACACGCTGGCGACCTCGGCCGACTGGTGCTGCGCCGCGATCGCGATGTTCTTGATCAGGCCGGCAAGGTTGCCCGACACCGTTTCGATTTCGCCGAGCTGGGTGCCGGCCTGTTCGGCAAGCTTGGCGCCGCCGACCACTTCGCTGGTGGTCTGCTCCATCGAGGCGACCGCTTCGGTGGTGTCGACCTGAATCGCGCTGACCAGCGTTTCGATGCGTCGTGTCGCGGCGGACGCGCGTTCCGCAAGTCGCTGCACTTCGTCGGCGACGACCGCGAAACCGCGGCCGGCCTCGCCGGCCGAAGCCGCCTGGATCGCCGCGTTGAGGGCGAGGATGTTGGTCTGTTCGGCGAGGTCGTTGATCAGCTCGACGATCGTGCCGATCTCCTGCGAGGATTCGCCGAGGCGCTTGATGCGCTTGGACGTGTCCTGGATCTGCTCGCGGATCGAATCCATGCCGGCGATCGTCTGGCGCACGATCGAGGCACCGCGGCCGGCGATGCGCACGGAGTTCTGCGCCACGTCGGCGATGTCGGCCGAGTTCTTCGACACGTCGCGCGCCGAGACGGCGATCCCGTTGACTGCGTCCGAAGCCGAGCTGATCTGGCGCGCCTGGTGTTCGGCCGCGTCGGCAAGGTGCAGCGCGGTGGCCTGGGTTTCGTCGGCCGCGGCGGAGACCTGCACCGAGGTCTCGTTGATCGTGGTGACGAGCGTACGCAGCGCGTCGATCGCGTAGTTGACCGCGTCGGCGATCGTGCCGGTGAAGTCCTCTGTCACCGTGGCCTTCACGGTCAGGTCGCCGTCGGCGAGCGAGCCCATTTCGTCGAGCAGGCGCTGAATCGCCGCCTCGTTGCGCCGGTTCAGTTCGGCGCTCGAGCCGAGGCGCGTGCGCTGGTCGCGGAACAGCTTGAGGGCGAGGAACAGCACGAGCAGGATCGCAATACCCGCGGCGGCGAGGCCGATCCACAGGTTCGGGAAGCCGCGCGTCGTGCCCAGCGCGTTGATGTGCTCGGACAGCGGGTCGGCCTTGAACAGCAGGGTCTGCGAGTCGATCGAGGCCTTGTCCGCGGCCTGCTTGACCGCCTGCAGCGTCGGCGCGGCTTCGAACAGCTTGGTCACCTGCGGCGCGAGGTCGATCCACTGCTTGTTGATGTCGTTGAGGATCTCTTTCGCGTTGGCGTTGTCCAGCGAGCGGATGTTGAGGTCGGCGTTGCCGTTGATCAGGCCGGCGAGGACGAGACCATAGAATTCCGAATCGCGCTTCAGACCTGCCGCGGCCGAGGGCGAATCCTCGCCGCCGGCGACGATCGCCTGCGCGCGGCGCTGCATGCGGTCGGCGTAGAGCATCTGGCGCGAGGCGGTCATCACCTGCGTGCCCGAACCACCGCGCTCGGTGAGGATCTTGACGACCTCGTCCATGCGCGAGTTGAGTACCGCGGTCTTGCGGTTGAAGTCGTCCGTGCTCGCGGCCGTGCTGAGCACCTGCTCCTGGCTGTCGAGCACCTTGGACGCATCGGCCGAGAGCTGGGTCCAGGCCTGGTCGAGTTCGGCAAAATAAGGAGTCAGGCTCGTCTGGTCGGCGTAACCGCCCATGCCGGTGCGCACGTCGCCGTTCTTCAGTCGCGTCAACAGGTCGGCGATCGTGTCGCGGGTGTGCTTGAGGCTCGCGAACGCGTCGAGGTTGCCGCCCGCGGCATCGGCGCTCTGGCGCGAGAGCTGCTGCGACAAGACCTGGATTCGTGTGACCAGGGCGCTCGCCTGCGCGTCCTGGTTGGTCTTGATCGACAGATAAATGAAGTCGACCACCGCCACGACCATGCTGACAACGAGCAAGGCCACGAGCAGACCGTTGAACCCGCTCGCGCGCTCGGCGCCGCTACCTGCCCCTGTACTCATCTACCGCTACCTCGATCTGGTTTGTGGTTTGCCAATACCGTGCGCCATGGCGATCCTGACGCACGCCAACCTGCTAAGCCGCCGCCTGCGCAAACTCGTTCGCACGCACGAGCGCGGCGATGCTGAAACGCCCCCACTGCGTATCGCCGTGGGCGTAGTGCTCCACGATGTAGTGCTCGATCGCGGCGCCGGTCTGCGCCGGCGCCTGCGTGCGTTGATCTGTCGAGAAGTTGCGCTGGCCGACGACTTCGTCGACGAGCAGGCCGACATTGCCGCCGCTCTGGCGCACGAGCAGCACGCGGCTGGAATCGGCCAGGCTCGTCGCCTCGCCCGACAGAAAGCCGTTGAGGTCGACCAGCGGGATCAGATTGCCGCGCAGGCTGGCGACGCCGAGCAGCCAGGCGCAGGCCCCGGGCACGCGCGTGACCACCGGAAAGGAAAGGATTTCACTGACCTCGGTCAGGCTCGAAACGAGGTTGTGGCTGCCGACGCGAAAGCCGACGCCGCGCCACAGATTGGCCGCAGCTGCCTGGCTCGACGTCGCCGCAGCGGCATGGGCCAGACTGCTGCGCTCGTAGTCGGCGAGAATTTCGAACGGGGACTTCACCGTGTCATGCATGCGCGTATGCCGCTCCGCAGATTGGGTTCGCCGCTCGGCTCATCAACGCGCCACCGCGTGGCGGCGTATCGCCCCCAGCAGTTCGTCGCGCGTGAACGGCTTGGTCAGGTATTCCTCCGAGCCCACGACCCGGCCACGCGCCTTGTCGAACAGCCCGTCCTTCGAGGAGAGCATGATCACCGGCGTCGCGCGGTAGGTCGCGTTGTTCTTGATCAACGCGCAGGTCTGATAGCCATCGAGCCGCGGCATCATGATGTCGACGAAAATGATCTGCGGACGATGGTCGGATATCTTCGCCAGCGCCTCGAAGCCGTCGACCGCGGTGATCACCTCGCAGCCCTCTTTCTTCAACAGCATTTCCGCGGTGCTGCGTATCGTCTTCGAATCGTCGATGACCAAGACCCGCAAACCCGCCAGTTCTCCGTTTACCGCCTGTTCCACGCGCTATCCTCCGACCTGCACTGACAACGTCTCGCCACTCCCCCGGAACGGCCGGGCGACAGCCCCCTTTGCTGACCATCACGCCACAGCCACACGGCGCACGGTAGTTGCGAACGATCGAACAGGTATGTCGTTTAATCTCATGCTTGCGGCCTGTCAAGCGAATCCTCAATCAGGGCGCCTACATACGCAAGACTGCGCAGCTCGGCATCATCAATGCCAAGCGCGTCTGTTTGTCTGCCAGCCCCCTGAAGCGGATGCTAGTATAGACAGCCCGCAGCGAATGCACTCGTGATGCATATCACATTTTTCTCGGTGTTTGTGCGGAACTCCACATTGCATCCATGGCAGTCCCGATGACCCCGACCCTGGCCGTGTTGATGGACCCGATCGGGGCCATCCACATCAAGAAGGACTCCACTTTCGCCATGCTGCTCGAAGCGCAGCGGCGCGGCTATCGACTTCTCTATCTCACTCAGGGCAGCCTCGCCCTGCGCGGCGCCGAACCGTGGGCGCACGCGACACCACTCGAAGTGCGCGATGACCCGAGCGACTGGTTCACGCTCGGCGCGCACGCGTGGACCGACCTGCGCAAGGTGAATGTGATCCTCGCGCGCAAGGACCCACCGTTCGACTCGCAGTTCCTCTACGACACGATGGTGCTCGACCGCGCCCAGGCCGGCGGCGCGCAGGTCGTCAACGATCCGCGCGCACTACGCGACGCGAACGAAAAACTGTTCGCCCTGCATTTCCCGCAATGCATCGCGCCGACGCTGGTTGCGCGCGATGCGGCGGCGATCAAGGCGTTCGCGCACGAACACGGCCGCATCGTGCTCAAACCGCTCGATGGCATGGGCGGGCGCAGCATCTTCCTGAGTTCCGGCGACGATCCGAACCTCAACGTCATCCTCGAAACGTTGACCCACGAGGGCCGCGAATTCGCGATGGCACAGAAATTCATCCCCGAGATCAAGGCCGGCGACAAGCGCATCCTGCTGATCGATGGCGAACCGGTGCCGTACGCACTCGCGCGCATGCCGCAGGGTGACGAGTTCCGCGGCAACCTCGCGCGCGGCGGCAAGGGCGTCGGCGTGCCGCTGTCGGAACGCGACCGCTGGATCGCCGCACAAGTCGGACCGGAGCTGGTCAAGCGCGGCCTGCGCTTCGTCGGCCTCGACGTGATCGGCGACTTCCTCACCGAAGTCAACGTCACCTCGCCGACCTGCATCCGCGAGCTCGACGCGCAGTTCGGGCTGAACATCGCGGGGCAGCTGTTCGACGCGCTCGAACGCGGCGCGCGACACGCGTGAGCAGGCCGGCGTCCGCGAGCGGAGAACGCCTCTCCGTTACCATGCTGTTTTCGATCATCGCGCACGCGGTGGTCGTGCTCGGCCTCACCTTCGACTATGTCAAGCCGGCGCCGCGCCTACCTTCGCTCGACGTGATCCTGGTCCAGTCGGCGACGGGCAAGAAGCCGGAGAAAGCCGACTTCCTCGCCAACGCGAACAACGAAGGCGGCGGCACCAGCGACAAGGCGGTCCGTCCGACCGATCTCGTCACCGCGCCCGTGCCAAAGACGCAACCCGGCGTCGCGCCGATACCGGTCGAAACCGGCACGCGCGCGCCGCAGCCGCCCAGCGAGCACGAGCTGCTGACGACACAGAGGAAATCCGACTTCGCCGTGCGCACGCAAACGCAGGCGACCGAACAATCGGACACGGCCAAGCCCAATCCGGATGCGCTCAGCGAGCGCAAACTGGAAATGGCGCGTCTCGCCAACGAGCTGCACAGCGAAACCCAGGTCTACGCCAAGCGGCCGAAGAAGAAATACATCTCGGCGAACACCAAGGAAGCGGTCGATGCGGCATATCAGGCCGGCTGGGTCGCGCGCGTCGAACGCATCGGCAACCTCAACTATCCCGACGAGGCACGCCGCCAGCAATTGCAGAACGGCAGGACGTTGAGCCTGATGCTGACCACGGGCATCAAGCGCGACGGCAGCCTGGCCAGCGTCGACATCATCCAGTCGAGCGGATTCAAGCTGCTCGACGAGGCGGCGATCCGCATCGTCCGCCTCGCCGCGCCGTTCCCACCGCTGCCGGCAGGCATCGACTACGACGAGCTGTACATCACGCGCACCTGGGAATTCCAGCCGGGTCAGGTGCTGAAGACGCACTGAGCGGCGATGTCATACGGAGCCATCGCGGCGCGCTGTACAATGGCGCCATGCAGGCCCTCACCGCACTCGCCAACCAGTTCCTGATCGCGATGCCGAACATGCGCGATCCGAGCTTCGTGCGCAGCGTCGCGCTGATCTGCCAGCACTCGAACGACGGCGCGATGGGCGTGGTGATCAACCGCCTGTCCGAATACCGCCTCGGCGACGTGCTCGCGCAGATGGGGCTGAAATCGCAGCTCGCCGAAGTCGAGGACGCGCCCGTGCTGATCGGTGGTCCGGTCCAGCCCGAACGCGGCTTCGTGCTGCATTCGGCCGACGGCGTCTGGGAATCCTCCTACCGCATTTCCGAATCGCTCAGCGTGACCACGTCGCGTGACGTGCTCGTCGCGATCGCCGAAGGTCGCGGTCCGAAGCGGTCGATCGTCGCGCTCGGCTACGCCGGCTGGAGCGCAGGCCAGATGGAAGAGGAAATCCGGCAGAACGCCTGGCTCACCGCCGAACCCGACCAGCGCATCCTGTTCGACGTCGCGCTCGAGCGGCGCTGGGAAGCGGCGGCCAAACTGATCGGGGTCAACGTGGCGAATCTTTCCAGCCAGGCCGGGAATGCCTGAGCGCGACATCACCACCGTGCTCGGTTTCGACTACGGCGCGAGGCGGATCGGCGTCGCGGTCGGCAATCGCGTGACCGGCAGCGCGCGTGCGCTCGAAGTCGTCGGCAACGGCGCCAACGGACCGGACTTCACCCGCATCGCCGCACTGCTGCGCGAATGGCGCCCCGATGCGTTGCTCGTCGGCCTGCCGTTGACGCTCGACTCGGGCGAGCAGGCGAACAGCCAGAACGCGCGCGCGTTCGCCGGAGTGCTGCGCGAACGCCACGCCTTGCCGGTGAAAATGGTCGACGAACGCCTCACCTCACGCGCCGCCTCCGAGCGTTTCGCCGAACGTCGCGCGAGCGGTTCGGCCAAACGCAAGCATGCCGCCGCGCTCGACGCGATCGCCGCCGAAATCATCGTCGAACAGTGGTTGCGGGAAGCCACAGCGTCGCCAGCTAACGGATAGGACTCTCATGCACGACCTGCAACTTGCGGCCGACGGCCAGCTGCGCCACCTGATCACGCTTGCCGGCCTAACTCGCGCGGTCATCGAACGAATACTGGACCGTGCGGAAGCCATGCGCCGCGACAGCCAGGGCGGCGCGCGACCGCTCGACCTGCTCGACGGGCGCACGCTGATCAACCTGTTCTTCGAGCCGTCCACGCGCACGCGCACCTCATTCGATCTCGCCGCGCAACGGCTCGGCGCGCTCGTGATCAACTTCGACATCGAGCGCTCGTCCACGGTCAAGGGCGAGAGCCTGCTCGACACGATCCACACGCTCGAAGCAATGCACACCGATGCCTTCGTCGTGCGCCACAAGGAGTCGGGCACGCCGGAGACGATCGCGCGCAACCTGCGCTCGAACGCCGCCGTGCTCAATGCCGGCGACGGCAACCACGCGCATCCGACCCAAGGCCTGCTCGATGCGCTGACGCTGCGCCGCCGCGTCGAGGATTTCTCCAGGTTGAGCGTCGTCATCTGCGGCGACATCCGCCATTCGCGCGTCGCGCGCTCGGACGTCGACGTGCTGCGCACACTCGGCGTGCGCGATCTGCGTCTGTGCGCGCCGCCCGAGCTGCTGCCGGAACCGGGCGCGGCCGAATTTGCGCAATGTACACTTGTACACAATTTCGACGAAGCCGTGGCCGGCTGCGACGCGACGATCATGCTGCGCCTGCAGAAGGAGCGCATGGAAGCCGCGGCGATTCCGTCCGAGGCCGACTACTTCGCCCGTTACGGCCTCGACGCCGCGCGCCTCGCACGCGCGAAACCCGGCTGCGTCGTCATGCATCCGGGACCGATCAACCGCAACGTCGAGATCGCCGACGATGTCGCCGACGGCGCGCAGTCGCTGATCCTCGAACAGGTCGGCAACGGCGTGTTCGCGCGCATGGCCGTGCTCGCGGAGTTGCTCGAACGGCGCTGACGACACCCCGCGGCAGCTTTTTCCGTCTTTCACGAAAGACGCCCGTATCCGCAAGCCGAAAGGAAACCCTGAATGAACAAGGCCGCTCGCCACGCCGTCCTCGTGCTCTCCGCGGCCATCCTCGCCGCCTGCGCCAAGCCGCAGCCGGGCACGGACCAGCCGCTCGCCTACGCGCCCGCCGACACGCCGTACGCCTGGGCCAATCTCGAGCCGCAGCCGCAGGCGATGATCGACTGGTCCTCGCGTCAGATGCAGGCGGTGATGCCGCTCGTGATCGACATGTACGACGGCCTGCTCAAGCAGCAGAAGGCGCTCGGCGAGCGCGAGACGAAGATCCTCGCCGCGGTGCTCGACGAGCTGCGCGGCCGCGACACGTTCGACAAGCTGCGCGAGCTCGGCTACAAACCCGGCGCGCGCGTGGCGATCTACGGCGTCGGCCTGGTTCCGGTGCTGCGCATGGAGCTCGGCGATGTGGCTGCGTTCAAGGCGATGATCGCGCGCGTCGAGGGTAAGGTCGGCGAGAAGATTCCGACCGGCAAGACCGGCGAGCAGGAATACTGGCAGTTCGGCGACAAGGACGTGCAGTTCGCGGTCGCCGTGCAGGGCTCGCACCTCGTCGCCACGCTGTGGCCGGCCGACGCCAACGACACGGTCAGGCAGTTGCTGCTCGGCATCACCCGACCCGGCAAGAACCTGTTCGATGCCGGCACGCTGCAGGCGATTGCGAAAAAGTATAATTATTCACCCTACGGCGAAGGCTACCTCGATTTCGCTGCGCTCGCGCAGCGCCTGTCGGACGCGCCGACCGGCGCCGATCTGGAAATCGCCAAGGCGCTGAAGCTGCCGACCGACGTCGCCAAGGACAGCCCTGTCTGCGTCGAAGAGGCCAAGGCGATCGTGCAGAAGTTCCCGCGCATTGTCGCCGGCGCCGAAACCTACGCGCCGCCGCAGCTGCGCGTCGCCATGCAATTCGAAACCGAGCCCGCGCTCGCGCAGGCGCTGATGGCCGCGCTCGCGCCTGCGCCCGGCACCGGTGCGCCGGCCGAAGGATTGTTCGACATCAGCCTGGCCACGCCGCTGCTCAAGCTCAAGGAGTTCTGGCTCAAGCAGGCCGATGCGGTCGTGGCGAAACCGTTCGCCTGCCCCGAGTTCGCCAGCATCAACGAGATGTTCGCCAAGTCGAAGCAGCAGCTCGGCGTGACGATCCCGCCGCCATTCAGCGACCTGACCGGACTGCGCGTAACCCTCGACAAGCTCGAACCGCGCAAGGATTCCAGGGTGCCCGATGCCGCCTCGCGCATGCTGATCGCGACCAACAATCCGCTCGCCGCGGTCGGCATGGCGCAGATGGCGGTGCCGCAGCTCAAGGACCTCAAGATCACGGCCGACGGCAAGCCGGTCGCGCTGCCGGCCAGCCTGCTGCCCCCTTCCGCGCAACTGCCGCCAGTGTGGCTCGCGATGACCGACAAGGCGATCGCGCTCTCCGCGGGCCCGGGTAGCGAGGCCACGCTCGGCGCCTACTTCGCCGCACCGTCTAGCGCGACGCCGGTGTTCCTGCGCGTGCATTTCGCCGGCTCGCTGTACGGACTGTTCGGCAAGTATGCCGACCTGATGCAGACAAGGATGTCGGCCGAACAGAAGGACTCGTTCGGCGCGCAGACCAAGCTGTTCGCGCTGTACGAGAAGATGATCCGCTCCGGCGAGTTCACCTTCGAGGCGAACGCGAACGGCATCGGCATGCGCGAGACGGTCGACCTCGGAGACTGATGCATCAACGCGGTGCGCTTCAGGCGACGCGACGCGCCTCGATCACGTTCGGCACGCCGGCCAGGCGCGCGAGCAGCGAGGAGAGCTGCTCGAAGTCGGCGACGCGCACGGAGAAATTCATCGTCACCAGGCCCGTCGTCGCATCTACGCGCGCGTTGACCGCGATCAGGTTGATGTTGGCCACGGCGATGACGTTGGTGACGTCCTTGTGCAGGCCCTTGCGGTCGTAGCCGCGCACGACGAGGTCCACGTCGTAGTCGGCCTTGCGCGCACCGCCCCATTCGACCTCAATCGCGCGACCGGGATCGCGCGTGACGAGGCGCGCGAGGCTCGCGCAATCGGCGCGATGGATCGATACGCCACGGCCCTGGGTGATGTAGCCGGCGATCGCATCGCCCGGCAGCGGCTGGCAGCAGCGCGCAATCGTCGTCAGCAGGTTGCCGACGCCTTCGATGACGATCGCATCCTTGTCACGCTTCGGTGCGCGCACGGGCGCCGGCGCAGCGGGCACAGCTGGCGCCTGTGCCTCGTGCAGCATGCGCGCGACGTGGCCGGCGGTGATGTCGCCGAGCGCAAGCGCGATGAGGAATTCGTCGAGCGTCTTGTGGTGGAACTTCGGCGGCAATGAATCGAGGTCGATGTTGTGCAACGCAAGCCGCTTGAATTCGCGTTCGAGAATCTCGCGGCCCGCTGCGAGGTTGATGTCCTGGTCGATCTTCTTGAACCACGCGCGCACCTTGGCGCGCGCGCGCTGCGTGGTGAGGAATCCGGACTGCGCGTTCATCCAGTCGCGGCGCGGCTCGGCGCTCTTGCCAGTGAGAATCTCGACGCGATCGCCCGAGACCGGCTGGAACGCCAGCGGCACGATGCGGCCGTTGACCTTGGCACCGCGCGTGCGATGGCCCACGTCGGTGTGCACGGTGTAGGCAAAGTCGAGCACGGTTGCGCCGCGCGGCAGATCGATCACCTCGCCCGCCGGCGTGAGCAGGTAAGCGCGGTCTTCGAGCAGATCGGTCTTGAAGCCGGCGAGCAACGCGGCCTCGTCGCCGGACTCGTCCTTCGCTTCGAGCAGTTGGCGCATCCACGCCACCTTGCGCTCGAAGCTCTGGTCGGAACCGCCACCTTCCTTGTAGCGCCAGTGCGCGGCAACACCGCGCTCGGCGAACGCGTGCATCTCGTGCGTTCGGATCTGCACTTCGAGCGTCTTGCCCTGCGGGCCGACGACGGCCGTGTGCAATGACTGATAGTTGTTGCCCTTGGGTCGCGCGATATAGTCGTCGAACTCGCTCGGGATCGGCGGCCACAGCGTGTGCACCACGCCGAGCGCGGCGTAGCACGCGGCCACATCGTCGACGAGCAGGCGCACCGCGCGGATGTCGTACAGCGCGGAGAAATCGCCGCCCTTGCGCTGCATCTTCTTCCAGATCGAAGTGATGTGCTTGGAACGCCCGGCGATATCGGCCTTGACCCCGGCCTTGTCGAGCGCGCCGCGCAGCGTGCGTATCGTCGTCTCGATGAAACCGTCGCGCTCGCTGCGGCGCTCGTCGAGCAGGCGCACGATGCGCCGGTAGGTGTCGGGCTGCAGGTAACGGAACGCGAGGTCTTCGAGTTCCCACTTGAGTTGCCAGATGCCGAGCCGGTTGGCGAGCGGCGCGTGGATGTCGGCGGTCAGCTGGGCCAGCTCGCGGCGCTGCTCGGGTTCGAGCCGCTCCGCCGCACGCAGGCGCGCGAGCTGGCGCGCGAGCAGGATGAAGACCACGCGCAGGTCCTTGATGATCGCGAGCAGCAGGCGACGCAGGCCCTCGGCATTGCCGCCGCTGCTGCGCGCCGCATAGAGCGCGTCGACCTTGTCCGCGGCCTGCTGGCCGTCGAGCAGGTCGCGCACGCTCGCCGGCAACTTGGCCAGGCGCGTCGGGTCGAGAACGATGCCGTTGC
>NZ_DASVOK010000056.1:0-6137 GCF_036383415.1 Rudaea sp.
CGGATTGCGCCGCGACCATACGACAAGCCCCGCGATGCAGGCGATCGAACATGCAAGCAGGCCGGCCGACACTGCGAGCAGCTTGGCGATGCCGATATGGCCGACGAGGCTGCCGGCGAGCAGCGAACCGCCGATCGCGCCGAGGCCGCCGCCGATCGAGATCACGCTGAACAGCCGGTGCGACTGGTCGACGGTGAAGATGTCGGCCATGAAACTCCAGAACACGGCGACGACGAACAGGTTGAACACGCTGACCCAGACGAAGAACACGCCGCCGAGAAGCTTCGGATTCAACTGCCCCTGGAGTTCGAAGAACGGGATGAAGGCGATCAGGCAGAGGATGAAGAACGCGTAGACGATCGGCACGAAGCGCTTGCGCGGAAAGCGCGCGACCAGCGCGCCATAGATCGGCGTGAACACAAGCGTGACGAGAAACACCGCGAGGTAGAACGACGGCAGCGAAGTGGAACCGGCAGCCGCGACCAGCTGCTCGCGCACCGGCCGCATCACGTAGTAGGAGCCGAGCACGCAGAAGAAATACGCGAACGAGAGCAGCAACGCGGGCCATTCCGCGGATTCGACGCGGAAGAAGCCGCGGCTCTGCTCGGTGCTGGATGTCGCCAAGGGCTGTCGCCGATTGCCGGGGGCGGCAAGGGTAACATGCGTGCCGCGGTTTGCTGCCCTCCTGCCATCGGAAGAAGGCGAGAACTGCCATCGGCGATGCGCTTGCCGTATCCTTTGCCGATGACGTTCGCGCTCGCTTCGATCCACATCTATCCGGTCAAGTCCTGTGCTCCGGTGACGCTCAAGTCGTCAGCGGTGGAAACGCGTGGGCTCGCGCGCGACCGGCGCTGGATGGTGATCGATGCCGACGGCAGGTTCCTCACCGGGCGCGAGCATGCGCGCCTGACCCTGATCCGCGCGCTGCCGAATGCGGACGGCTCGCTGCATCTCGACGCGCCCGCGACCGCGGGCATTCGTGTTCCGCTGCCTGATACCCACGGCCGGCGCATCGCCACGGCGGTGTGGGACAACCCGGTCGCGCCGCTGCTCGCCGACGAAGCCACGAACGCGTGGCTGAGCAAGTTCCTCGGCGCGCCCGCGCGCCTCGTGCACATGGACGCGGAATGCGTGCGCGCGGTCGATGCGAAATACGCGCGCGCCGGCGACGAAGTCAGCTTCGCCGACGGTTTCCCGCTGTTGCTGATCTCGCAGGCCGCGCTCGACCTGCTCAACTCGAAACTCGCTGCGCCGGTGGCGGCACTGCGCTTCCGCCCCAATTTCGTCGTCACCGGCACCGAGTCGCATGCCGAGGATGGATGGAAACGCATCCGTGTCGGCGAGGTCGAGTTCGACGTGGTCAAGCCTTGCGTGCGCTGCGTGTTCACGACGGTCGATTTCGAGCGCGGCGAACGCGACCCTTCCGGCGAGCCCCTGCGCACACTGATCGGCTACCGCCGCAGCGAAAAAGGCGTGACCTTCGGGCAAAACCTGATTCCGCGCGGCAGGGGCGTGGTGCGCGTCGGCGATACGGTCAGCATCATCGCCTGATTTCCCGTCGTTCCGGCAGTCCTGCCGGAATGACGAGCGAAGCATGACTTCTGGCCTACCGGGCCCACGCGGGGCGCTTGCTATGCTGCGCCGTCATTCAAAAGGATCCTGCAATGCGCCGCGTACTCGCCGCCCTCGTCGTCTTTTCCGCATCAACGATCGTGCAGGCCGCGGTGCCTGCGCCGGCCGACTCACCGTACCCCGGCACGCTGAAACTGCACGTCGACGCGACCGACCTCGACCACCGCATCTTTCGCGTGCACGAAGAGATTCCGGCGACGCCCGGCACGCTGACTCTCCTCTATCCGCAGTGGCTGCCCGGCAACCACTCGCCGCGCGGGCCGATCGACAAGTTCGCCGGTCTGGTGATCCGCGCGAACGGCAAGACGCTGGCATGGCGGCGCGACCCGGAGAACGTCTACGCCTTCCATGTCGACGTGCCCGAGGGCGCGAACGCGATCGAAGCGGAATTCCAGTTCCTCTCGCCGCTCGACGGCGGCCAGGGCCGCGTCGTGATGACGCCGGACATGCTCAACCTGCAATGGAACACGGTCGCGTTGTATCCGGCCGGGCATGATGCGAGCCGAGTGCAGATCGCGGCGAGCGCGACGCTGCCCGCCGGCTGGGAATTCGCCACCGCGCTCGAACGCGACGGCGCACCCAGCGACGGCAAGGCCAGCTTCAACCCGGTCGACTTCGCCACGCTCGTCGATTCGCCGATGTTCGCCGGCCGCCACTTCAAGCGCGTCGACCTCGATCCCGGCGCGAAGGTGCCGGTGCATCTCAACATCGTCGCCGACGAGGCGAAATATCTCGAGATCAAACCCGAGCAATTGAAGGCGCACCAGGAACTGGTCAAGCAGGCTTACAAGCTCTATGGCTCGCAGCACTACGACCATTACGATTTCCTCTTTGCGCTGTCGAACAAGCTCGGCGGCATCGGCCTCGAGCACCATCGCTCCAGCGAGAACGGCGTCGCGCCCGAGTATTTCACCGACTGGGCCAAGCAGGCCGGCGAACGTGACTTGCTGCCGCACGAGTACACGCATTCGTGGAACGGCAAGTTCCGCCGCCCGGCCGATCTGGCCACGCCGAACTTCAACGTCACCATGGGCGACACCCTGCTCTGGGTCTACGAAGGCCAGACGCAATACTGGGGCAACGTGCTCGCCGCGCGCGCGGGCCTGCACAGCGCCGAACAGGCGCGCGACGAACTCGCGCTCACCGTGGCCAACTACGCCGACAACCGCCCCGGTTTCGCCTGGCGCAACGTGCAGGACACGACCAACGATCCAACCATCGCCCAGCGCCGTCCGCTGCCATACCGCAATTACCAGCTAAGCGAGGACTACTACAGCGCCGGCGCGCTGGTCTGGTTGGCAGTCGACACGAAGCTGCGCGAACTCTCGCACGAGAAGAAGTCGCTCGACGATTTCGCCCGCGCCTTCTTCGGCGTCGACAACGGCGACTGGAAAGTGAAAACGTATACTTTCGATGATGTCGCTGCGACGTTGAATTCGATCGCGCCGCACGACTGGGCGAAATTCCTGCACGAGCGCCTCGACGCCAACGCCCCGCCACTCGACGGCCTCGCCGCCGCCGGCTGGAAGCTCGTCTACACCGACAAACCCAGCGACTACCAGAAGAACGCCGAAGGCAACGCGAAAACGAACAACTTCGCTGCCTCGATTGGCCTCATGGTCGCGAGCGACGGTGGCCGCATCTCCGACGTGCGCTGGAACGGTCCCGCGTTCAAGGCCGGCATCGCGCCCGGCGGCACGCTCGTCGCGGTCGACGGCCGCGAATACCGGCCCGAACGCCTCGCCGACGCGATCAAGGATGGCAAAGCCGGCAACGCGCCTATCGAGTTGCTCGTGAAGAACGGCGACCTCTACCGCACGTTCAAGGTCGACTACCGCGACGGCGCGAAGTATCCGCACCTCGAACGCATCCCCGGCACGGTCGACCGACTCGGTGCGCTCCTCGCGCCGCGCTGACGGCATGGGTTCGACCCGGCGGACCGCAACGGCAGCGTTGCGGTAAGCTGACGGTCCCGCGGTGGCGGCTGGTTCAAACGTCAGGCTGGACTCATCCCATCGGAGCTCGAGATGACTCAACGAACAGGGCGATGCTTGTGCGGCGCGGTGACCTTCACGCTTGCTGTCGATCCGCTCGCGGTGCGAGTCTGCTGGTGCCGGGACTGCCAGCATCTGGCGGCAAATGGCACGGTGAACATGCTCGTGCCGACCTCGGCGCTCACCCATTCCGGCCCGTTGTCCGAACATGTGAAAGTGGCGAACAGCGGCAATGAAGTAACCCGCCAATTCTGTTCCAATTGCGGCACGCATCTTTTTGCCAAATCCAATACCCGGCCGCAATTCAGGGTGGTGCGTGTCGGCAATCTGGATGACCCGTCGTCCATCCAGCCTGGCGTGAACATCTGGGTGGCAAGTGCGCCTGACTGGGCCTGCCTTGATTCATCGCTGGAACGTGTGGAGCATCAACCCGCTCCACCCTCCCAGCCACCCTCGGGCCAGGCCTGACGTCATTCACGCCGAGGCCGCTTCGCGAAACGGGAAGCACGCCATGATTGAAGGTTCCTGCCTCTGTGGTGTCGTCGTCTGGAAGTTCGCCGGCCAACCCGATGGGGCAACCGCATGCAACTGCACGGCGTGCCGTCGATACGGCGTGCTCTGGGCCTATGACTACGAAGGCGAAGGCATTCAGGTTGCCGGGCCGACCAAACCCTACGTAAGAGGCAAGGCTCTGGAGTTCCACTTTTGTCCTGACTGCGGCTGCATTGCTTTCTGGCGCGCAAGCAAGAAAGATGCAGAGGGGCGTCTGCGCATTGCGGTCAACCTGCGCCTGGCCGAGCCGGCGGCAGTGGCAACGATACCGATCGATCACTTCGATGGCCTGGACTCCTTCGAAGACCTGCCGCGCGATGGCAGGTGCGTGGCCGACTATTGGTTCTAGTGTCGTTGCATGACGGTTCGTTCACGCGAACCGCTGCCGGGCTGCTGAGGTAAGCTGTCGCACCCGGCTGCCCGGCCCGATCATCGAGCGGCCTTCGACTTCGACAATCAATCTGGACGGACGAATCATGGCGAGAATCACCGGAATCGGCGGCGTCTTCTTCAAGAGCAGGAACGACAACAAGGCGCTTGCCGCCTGGTATCAGAAGCATCTGGGCATGCCGCTCGAGGTCTGGGGCGGCGCGGCGCTGCGCTGGCCGGACGACAAGGCCGACGACAAGGGCGTGACTGCATGGCACGTCGCGGGCAAGGACAGCCAGTGGTTCAGCCCCAGCGATTCGGCTTTCATGATCAACTACCGCGTCGACGATCTCGGCGAGTTGATCGCGCAGCTGCACGCGGACGGAATCGAAATCGTCGGCGGCCCCGAATCGCACGAGAACGGCAAGTTCGCCTGGATCATGGATCCGGACGGCAACAAGGTGGAGCTGTGGCAGCCGATGGCATGGGACGAGAAGAACAAGAACGCGTGAGGACGCCGTCTTTTTCAATGCGATAACGCCGTGAACGTGCCTGCCGAACAGCCGCTGCAGTCCGGCGTGCTGACTTCGCCGGCGGATCCGCTGCTCGCCGATGCCATCGCGCGGACCTTGCGTGCACCCGCCGCCGATCGTGCCGCCTTGTTCGCCGGCCTCGTTCGCGACATCGAGGCATTCATGGCCGCGCGTCCGCAGGAACGCCCGTGGACATGCAAGGTCTATCGTGGCACCGAAGGCTCGGCGATCTTTCGCGGCGGTGTCGGCCACTCGCTCGTGATCGATCCCGTCGGCCGCCTGTGGCGCGCGCGAAGCTACGAGGATTTCGAAACCACCTACGTGTTCGCAGGCGGCAGCTGCGACATCGACACGCTGACGCCGATCTATGCGCAGATGCGCGAGTACCTTCCCGCATGAGCCAGGTACTCTTTGTCCCAAATCCCTTTCACGGATATCTCCATGAACGCAGACGCTCCTCTCACCGAATACCTCGTCATCTCGCGCGGCCAGTGGGACGCGTCCGCATCGAAGGAGGACATCCAGCGCGCGATCGACGCGTTCTATGTCTGGCACGAGCGCATGGTCGTGGAGGGCAAGGCGACGCGAGGAAGCCGGCTGATGAAGGACGGCAAATTCGTCTCGCGCCGCGGCGTCGTCGACGGACCTTACTCCGAAGCGAAGGAAGTGATCGGCGGCTATTGGTCTGTGCATGCGCGCAGCCTCGAGGAGGCGGTGCAATTGCTCGCGCAAAATCCCTGCCTCGCCTACGGACTCGTCAACGAAGTGCGCGAGCTCGACCCGGCACTGGGCAGCGCCTTCGCCGTGACTGCGGAAACGCCGGCACACGGCTGACGCGATGATCGCGACACCGGAAATCGGCCTCGCCACGATGGCCGACGCACGCGCAATCGCCCTGCTCGCGCGCGACGAGATCGAGCACGGACTGGGCTGGTCGTGGACGCCGGCGCGGGTGCAGCACTGCATCCGCGATCCGCGCAGCAACGTGATCGTCGCCCGCGACGGCGCAGGCGTGATCGGCTTCGCCCTGATGAGCTACGACGCGGACCACGCGCAC
>NZ_DASVOK010000057.1:0-12585 GCF_036383415.1 Rudaea sp.
GGCAGCGACAAGCTCGCCAAGCCGATCCTGCTGCTTGCGCACATCGACGTCGTTGAAGCCAAGCGCGAGGACTGGGAGCGCGACCCGTTCAAGCTGGTCGAGGAGAACGGCTGGTTCTACGCGCGCGGCTCGAGCGACGACAAGGCCATGGCGGCGTCGTTCACCGACAACCTGATCCGCTACAAGAAGTCGGGATTCGTGCCGAAGCGCAGCATCAAGCTCGCGCTGACCTGCGGCGAGGAAACGCCGGACACGTTCAATGGCGTGAAGTGGCTGATCCAGGCGCATCCCGAAGCGCTCGACGCCGCGTTCGCACTCAACGAGGGTGCAGGCGGCGAACTGGACAAGGACGGCAAGCACGTCGCGCTGCAGATCCAGGCCGGTGAGAAGGTGTATCAGGACTTCAAGCTCGATGCGAGCGACGTCGGCGGCCACAGCTCGCGGCCGACGCACAACAATCCGATCGCCCATCTCGCCGCGGGGCTGGAGAAACTGTCCGCCTACAATTTCCCGGTCGCCTTCAACCAGGCGACGAAAGGCTATTACGAGGCTGAGTCCAAGCTGTTGCCGGCTGATATCGGCGCGCAGATGAAGCTTGTGCTGGCCAATCCGAAGGACGAAGCCGCGATCGAAAAGCTCTGGGCGATCAATCCGGGCTGGAACAGCATGTTGCGCACGACCTGCGTCGTCACCCAGATCGAGGGCGGGCATGCGCCGAACGCGCTGCCGCAGCACGTCACCGCCAACGTCAACTGCCGCATCCTGCCGGGCGTGCCGATCGAGGATGTGCGCAAACAGATCGTCAGTGTCATGGGCGACGACAAGATCGCGGTCAAGCTCGCCGGCGATCCGGGTATTCAGTCGCCGCCGCCGCCGCTGTCCGAGAAGATCATGGAGCCGGTGCGCAAGGTTTCTGAATCGATGTGGCCGGGCGTCGCGATCGTGCCAACGATGTCGACCGGCGCGACCGACGGTCGTTTTCTCAACGCGGCCGGCATTCCGACCTACGGCCTGTCCGGCATGTTCCACGACGCCGAGGGCAGTCGCGCGCACGGACTCAACGAGCGCATCCGCGTGAAGTCGCTGCTGGACGGACGCAAGTTCCTCTACGAGGTCGTGAAGATCTACGCGAGCAGCGCGAACTGACGTCCTGCGCGCCACGAATGGCGCAATCCGAAGCCGGCCATGCGGCCGGCTTCGTTGTTTTGGGGAAATTTTCGTGCTCGTGAGAGAATGTGTTCCGTGTTGTTCCGTTCCATACGAAGGATTTCCCATGACCGTGTCGATCTACAGCGTTCTCGTTCCCACCGTCAATCGCGTTTGCGCCAACATGCTCGTCGTGCTGAAGAAAGGCGAGGCCTTCGCTGCGGCGAAGAAAATCGACATGAGCGTGTTGCTGAATTCGCGCCTCGCGCCGGACATGTTTCCGCTCACCCGCCAGGTGCAGATCGCCACCGACGGCGTCAAAGCCGGCGCCGCGCGCCTGGCCGGCATCGAGATTCCGTCGTTCCCCGACACCGAGACGACGCTGGCGGAGCTCGAGGCGCGCATCGCTAAGACGCTCGAATTCGTCAACGGCGTTGCGCCGGAGAAGTTCGCGGGCAGCGAGGACCGCGTGATCCATGTGCCGCGTCGCAGCGGCGATCTGCACATCAAAGGTTTGCCTTATCTGCTCGATTTCGTGCTGCCGAATTTCTATTTCCACGCCACGACGCTCTACGACATCCTGCGCCACAACGGCGTCGAGATCGGCAAGAACGATTTCCTCGGCAAATTCGAGAACGTCTGAGCGGCAACGCGCGGATTTGGGCGATGTTCGATGTCGTAACGCATTGGTGGACCGGCCTCGTGCTCTGGATCAGCGGGCACGTCGTCGTGCCAGTGCTGTCGTTCCTGCATGTCGCGCAGTTGATGGGCGATCCGAAGGACATCGCCGCGGCGGTGCTGATCGCTTTTCTCCAGCTCGCGATCATCTCGTGCATCTTCCGCCCGCTCGAGACGTTCGTACCGGCCGAGGCGTGGAAGGACCGCAAGCTGACGCGCATCGACCGCACCTTCACCTTGCTCATGGTGCTCGGCCTCAATCCGCTGTTCGCCTTCCTCGTGCTGACGCCGTTTGCGAATCTTTTCGGCGGTGGCGCGGAGGTCGGCGCGGTGGCGGAGCCAAGCGGTGGATTGCTGAGCTTTGTGCTGGGCATCGAGCAGCATCCGTATCTCGCATTCTTCCTCTACTACATCGTCTACGACCTGACCTACTACTGGATGCATCGCGCTCAGCACGCGATTCCGTGGTGGTGGGCGCTGCACAGCATGCACCACAGCCAGCGCCAGATGAATTGCTGGACCAACGACCGCGGCAGCTATCTGGACGGCGTGATGCAGTCCCTCGTGCTCGCCTCGGCCGGGCTGCTCATGGGCGTCGATGCCGCGCAGTTCGCCCTGCTCGAATTGGTCAGCGAACTCGTGCAGAATTTTTCGCACACGAATACGCGCATCGGTTTCGGCCGCTTCTTCGAACGGCTCTTCGTCGGTCCGGTCTTCCATCGCCTGCACCACATGCGTGTCGATCCCTCGCGGCCGACGCTGCACAACTGCAACTTCGGCCAGGTGCTGTCGGTCTGGGACAACCTGTTCGGCACCGCGCTGTACGGCGAGCCGCCGCGTCCGACCGGCGTCGGCGATCCCACGGTCGACGCCGACAACAGCCGCGGCGTGATCGCGATGCAGTGGGGCGCGCTCAGGCGCTTCTGGGGCGCGGTGCGCAGCGCCGACGGCTGGAAACTGCAGGAAGTCGCGTTCGACGAGCAGACGTTCAAGCCGATTCCGGTGAGTCATATGGATCTGCACGCGTTCGACCCGCATCCGGTGGAAGTTGCGACGGAGCGTGCGTCTACGGCCTGACTTGGCGGTGCATGCTCTGCGATAATCCGCGACATCCTCGTCAGCCTGGTCGCACATGTCGCTGCTCGTCTTCATCTTCTGGATGCTCAACATCTCGCTCGACACGGGCGGACATCTCGCGTTCAAGGCCGCGGCGACGCAGCCCGACACGGACGGCGAGTTTGCGCGCTGGAAAGCGATGGCGAGCCGGCCGTGGATCTGGATCGGCGTGGTCTGTTTCGTCGCCGAATTCGTCGTCTGGCAGGGATTCCTTTCGCTGGTCCCGCTGTCGCAGGGAGTGCTGCTCGGTTCGATCAATATCGTCGCGATGCTGATCGCCGGGCGCGTGTTGTTCGCCGAGAAGTTCACTACGCCGCGCGTCGCCGGCTGTGCGCTGATCGCCGTCGGCGTCGCCATCGTCGGAGTCGGCTGACATGCGCCGCTTCTATTTGATCGGCTTTCTCGTGTTGATGACGTTCGACACGATGACCCAGATCTGCTTCAAGCTCAACGCCAATCACGCCGGTCCGTTCGTGGCGGAGTTCGCCTGGTTCCTGCGCATGGTCAGTGCGCCGTGGATGTATGTCGCGATCTGCGGCTATCTCGGCTCATTCTTTACCTGGATGACGCTGCTCAAGCACGCGCCGGTCGGACCTGCATTCGCCGCTTCGCATCTCGAGGTCGTTTTCGTCCTCGCTGCTTCCTATTTTTTGTTCGGCGAACGCCTGTCGACGCTGCAACTGGTCGGCTGCGGCATCATCCTCGCCGGCATCGTCTGCCTCGCCTTCGATCCGCCCGACGAAGGGCACGATGCCGCGTAGCTTCCTCTACGAAGTGCCGCCGACCGCGGGCTTGCCGCCGCGCTTCGGTGATCTGTTGCCGTCGGCCACGCCGACGCTGTCCGCGCGAGCCGCGCAGTTCCTCGGTGTCGACGAAGTGCAGGTTGAGTGCTCGGGTACCGCCGCACTCGTCGTAGCGCTGACCGCATTGAAGCGGCAAAGCCATCGCACGAGCGTGATCGTGCCGGCCTACACCTGTCCGCTCGTCGCCATAGCGGTCGCGCATTGCGGACTGAAATTGCGCCTTTGCGATCTCGTGCCCGATGGCATCGACATGGACGACTTGCAGCTTGACGCGCTATGCGACGAGGACACGCTCGCGATCGTGCCAACACATCTCGCCGGCCGCGTCGCCGACGTGGACGCGGCAATCACCTGCGCGCGCCGTGTCGACGCGTGCGTGATCGAAGACGCCGCTCAAGCGCTCGGCGCACGATTTGCGGACGGTTCTGCTGTAGGTACGCGTGGCGACATCGGATTTTTCTCGCTCGCCGTCGGCAAAGGCCTGACCACATTCGAGGGTGGCTTGCTCGTTGCGCGTGATGCCGCATTGCGCAGGGAATTGCGCCGCGTCAGCGAGGAAATCATCCCGCGAAGTTTCGCGTGGGAACTCAAGCGCAGCGTACAACTCCTCGGCTACCACGCGCTCTATAACCCGTTCGGTCTCAAGTTCGTCCATGGCGATCCGCGCCGCCGCGCACTGCGCAACGGCGACCTCATCGGCGCGGTGGGAGATGATTTTTCGTTGGCGATTCCGCTGCACACACTTGGCACATGGCGGCAATCGATCGGAGCGCACGCGTTCGCGCGACTCGGTGAATTCCAGCACGAGTGTTTCAGGCGAGCACAATCGCGTATCGCCCAGCTGTTGGTAAAAAATCGCGCAAAATCCGATGTGCTGCTCGATCACTTCGGACATGGAACCTGGCCTTTTCTGCTCGTGCTGATGCCGAGCGAAGCAGCGCGCGACGCAGCATTGGCCAGACTATGGAGCACGAATCTCGGCGTCAGCCGCCTGTTCATCCACGCGCTGCCGGACTATGCCTATCTCGCGGACATCGTGCCGCAGGCCGACGTGCCGAATGCGCGCGACTTCGCCGCGCGCATGTTGACGATCTCCAACAGCCCCTGGCTCGATGACGCCGGATTCGAGCGCATCTGCCGCGTGCTCGAAAACACCACCGCCTGAGCCAGCGGCGAGCGACTTACAACTTGTCGTAGTTCAGGATCGCGTTGAACACGAGGCCGTAGGTACCGATCGTCTGCCCGCGCCAGATCGGATTCGTCGCGAACAGCACCACGTGGCCGCGGCCGTAACGCGCATCGACGACGGCGGCGCGTTCGGCGAGCGAAGCGCCGCCCTGCAACAATCCCGCGATCAGAAGATCGTCGGCCTCGCCGAAGCGGACGACGGCGCGCGCACGCTGGTGTTCGGGAATGACGGTCGAAGGGAAGAACGGGCCGGGTCGAGCCTGGTCGATATTGAGCGGCGTCGCTTCCCACGGTTTCGGTGCAGGCAGCTCGGCAGCCTCGGTGATGACACGGCCTTCGGCCGCGTCGGTGTCGTGCGGGCCACCGCGGCCGGTCGGGCGCTTGAAGTCCTTCGCGGTCGGCAGGCCGTCATCGCCGGTGAGCAGGTTGCTGAGCTTGAACGAGAGGCCGTCGGGGCTGTACATCGCGAATTCCTTCGCGTAGCCGTAGGTGACCGGATGCGCCTCGTCGACGGTCACGCCTTGCAGGATGCTGCCGACGACCTTGAGGTCCTTCTTCTCCGTCACCGACACGCCGGGCGCGAGGCCGACGTCGATCGCGAACTTTGCCGCATCGCCCGCGGCAAGCAGCAGGCCACCCTGTTCGACGAAATGCTGCAGGTGGGCGAGGCCGGATGCGCCGAGACCGGGGCGGATATCGTCGGTTTCGTCGATGCCCATGTTCGGCGTCAGCGCGGTCTTCTTCCACGGCTGCGCATTGCCCCACAGCGGTAGGCCGTTGAGCACGAGCTGCGAGTTGTCGGCCCCGATCGGCGCGAACAGGATCACGTCGTACTTGCCGCGCAGGTTGTCGGAGCGCGCGGCGGTCTGCGTCGAGATGTAGTCGTAGGGAATGCCGAGCTTGTCGAGCGCCTGGCGCCACCAGCCTTCGGTCTGCGTCGACAGCCAGGTGTGCATGAGCGCGATGCGTGGCGCGCCGATCTTGTGCGATGCCACGTTCGGTTCGGACGCGACCGCCCAGGCATCGAGGCCGAGTTCGCCCAGTTTTTTGGAGAAAGCCGCGTTGTCGGCTTTGCGCACGATCCACGCGCCGGCGGCGAACTTGCGGCCGGCGGCTTCGAACGATTTTTCCGCAATCGAGATGTCGGCCCCTTTGAACGCATAGCGCAGCGTCATCAGCGACGTGTCGGCGTGGTTCTCGATCAAGACGATGCTGCCGCTGCCCTGCACGCCACCGCGCGCAGGGACCGCCTCGCGCAGCGTTTCCATCGGCGCCTTGAGAATCGATGAGTCGGTGACGCGCACGACCTCGGCACCGAACATGTCGCCGAGCGCCCAGGCGGTGTCGTCGTAGGGATGCTTCTGCGGATCGTCGGGCGACCAGTACTGGCGGTCGAGCAGGGTGTCGGCGATGCGCGAGTAGGGCTGGTCCATGCGCACGATGTAGCTGCCGGCGCTGAATGTTTGTTCCGCATGCTTTGGCTTTTCGGCTTGCGGTGAGGCGTCCGTTTTCTTCGCCTCGTCTTTTTTGACGTCCTTCGCCGGCACGGGAATCATCACCGTGGTCCTGTTCTTGAGGACGCTGATTTCAACGTGCTGCAATTGAAGCACGCGAAGAAGCTGTCGTTGAGCGTCACGATGCACATCGCCGGCATCAAGCACATAGGCGATAGGTCCGGCTGCCTGGGGTTTCTCGACCGAACGCTTGCCCTTGAGCCAGAAATTGCGCAGAAAGGTTTTTTCGTTGTCGGCGAAATAATTCAGCGTAGAGAGCAGCGCGCTCTGCTGGTAATTGTTGTTGTTGCGCTGCGACCAGAGCACCTTCGGCAGCGGCGGATTTGGCCGGTACCAGGTGCGCGCGTATTCGGACGGATCGAGAATGCGCTCGACCGTGTCCGCGCCGGAGTTGCCGAATGTCTCGTAGAGCCGGCTGATGCCGTTGTGCATCGCCGCCATGAACATGAGATAGCCGGGGCTCCATGTGTCGAAGTCGCCGTGGGTGAACGCGCCCGGCATGCCGAATTTGGTCAGTTCCTGCACGTTGCTCCAGCCGAGCTGCTGCCATTCGCCGACGAGGATGGGATCGACCCAGGCGTTGTACGGGCCGTCGCCGACCGTGTTGTCGTAGAGGAACGGCACCGACTCGTGCAGATCGTGCAGCACCTGCGCGTGCCAGCCGAGATAGGTGTCGAGCACGTTGCGCGACAGCGCGAGCGTCAGCCCCATCGCGTCGCGGTTGTTGTCGTGGGCGACGTAGTGGCCCCAGTAGAGCAGCGGCGGCGGCGTCTTGCCCGGGTTGGCACGATGCCAGTTGTACAGATCAACCATGCGGTCGCGGCCGTCTGTCTCGACGACGGGCGTGATCAGCGTGATCACCTTCGAGCGGATTTTCTTGATGTAAGGCGCGTCGTCGACGGCGAGGCGATAGGCGAGTTCCATCAGCGCAGTCGGCGATCCGGTCTCGGGCGAATGGATCGTGCCGGTGATGTAGTAGACCGGCGCCGTCTGTGCGATCAGCGCGTCCGCTTTCGCATCGTCGAGGTCGATCGTGCGCGGATCGGCAAGCTGGGCAAGGCGCGCGTCATTGTCCTTGAGATTCGCTAGCAGCGCTTCGTCGGCGACTGCGACCGCGATCATCTCGCGACCTTCCTCGCTCTTGCCGATGCGGAACACCTTGACGCGCGGGCTCGTCTGCGCGAGCTGGTCGAAGTAGCGCACCACGTCCTTCGTGTACGGCAGCATGTTCGGTGCACCGGATACGTCGCCGAGCACCTTGGCCGGCGTCGGCACGGTGCTCGATGCGGGAAGATAATTCGTCAGCGGCGAGTTGAACTGCGCGCCGGTCGTGTATTGCGCGATCTTGTCCGTGTAGGCCTTGTCGATGGCCTGCTGCGGATCGCGATCGTAGATGCCGGCGTGGACGCACGTCGTCGCGGCAATTCCGGCAACAGCGGTGAGAACGAAAACGGAACGAAAGGACATGTTGGACTCCCCGACAAACGAGTTGGGAGGATAACCGGGTTAGTCAATTCCTTGCGCATGACGTTTGGCACACGACGGCAGGCGCCGGCTTTGACACCTTCCCACGGTTCGCTTTCGGCCTCGCGCCGCGCAATCACCTGGGAGGAACAATGGACAGACGAGATTTCCTGAAGATCACCGGCGCCGGCCTCGGCGGCCTCGCGCTACCCGCGTTTTACGGGCGCGTGATCGCGGCCGAGCAACTGCTGAGCGCGATCGACGTGGCAACGAAAAAGAAGCTCGCCGACGTCGCACTCAATGCGGCCAAGTCCGGCGGCGCGACCTATTGCGACGTGCGCATCGGCCGCTACCTGCGCCAGTTCGTCGTCACGCGCGAGGACAAGGTGCAGAACGTGGTCAACACCGAATCGACCGGCATCGGCATCCGCGTGATCGCGAAAGGTTCGTGGGGTTTTGCCGCAACGAGTGATCTGTCCAACGACGCCGTGGCCAAGGCCACTGCACAGGCCATCGCGATCGCGAAGGCGAACGCGCGCCTGCGCAGCGAGCCGGTGCAGCTCGCGCCGACCAAGGGCGTCGGCGAGGTGTCGTGGAAGACGCCGATCGTGAAGAACTCGATGGAAGTGCCGATCAAGGACAAGGTCGACCTGCTGCTCGGCGTCAACGCCGAAGCGATCAAGGCCGGCGCGAGCTTCATCAACTCGACCCTGTTCCTGGTCAACGAGCAGAAGTACTTCGCCTCGACCGACGGCTCCTATATCGACCAGGACGTGCATCGCATCTGGGCGCCGATGAACGTGACCGCCGTGGACAAGACGACCGGAAAATTCCGCAGTCGTCAGGGACTCTCCGCCCCGCGAGGTATGGGCTTCGAGTACCTCGACGCGAAGGCCGCGGACAAGATCGAACTGCCCGGCGGTGCAGTCGTCTACCGTAATTCCTACGACATGAAGGCCGACGCGATCGCGGCAGCGAAGCAGGCGAAGGAAAAGCTCACCGCGACCTCGGTCAAGCCGGGCAAGTACGACCTCATGCTCGATCCCTCGCACACCTGGCTGACGATCCACGAATCGGTCGGCCATCCGACCGAACTCGATCGCGTGCTCGGCTACGAGGCGAACTACGCCGGCACCAGCTTCGCCACGATCGACAAGCTCAAGGACAAGTTCAAGTACGGCAGCGACAAGGTCACGATCGTCGCCGACAAGACCCAGCCGGGCTCGCTTGGCGCCGTCGCCTACGACGACGAAGGCGTGAAGACGCAGAAGTGGGATCTGATCAAGGACGGCGTGCTCGTCAACTATCAAGTCATCCGCGACCAGGCGCACATCCTCGGCCTCAAGGAATCGCAGGGCTGCTGCTACGCCGACAACTGGTCGAGCGTGCAGTTCCAGCGCATGGCCAACGTCTCGCTGCAGCCGGGCAAGGACAAGCTCACGCCGGCGGAAATGATCAAAGGCATCGAGAACGGCATCTACATCGTCGGCGAGGGCTCGTTCTCGATCGATCAGCAGCGCTACAACGCGCAGTTCGGCGGCCAGTTGTTCTACGAGATCAAGAACGGCAAAGTGACCCAGCCGCTCGAAGACGTCGCCTACCAGATCCGCACGCCGGAATTCTGGAACTCCTGCGTCGCAGTCTGCGACGAGAGCGACTACCGCCTCGGCGGCTCGTTCTTTGACGGCAAGGGCCAGCCGGGCCAGGTCTCCGCCGTGTCGCACGGCTCGAGCACGGCGCGCTTCAACGGCGTCAACGTCATCAACACCGCGCGCAGCCTCGGCTAAGGATACGGAGCACAACATGACCATTTACAGCGAAGAACAGGCCAAGGCGATCCTCGACAAGGCGATCAAGTTTTCCAAGGCCGACGAATGCACGGCGCAGCTGACCGGCTCGAACGGCGGCAACGTGCGCTACGCGCTCAACAACGTCTCGACCAGCGGCTACGTGAGCGACGCCGACCTCGTCGTCCAGGTTGCGTTCGGCAAGCGCACCGGTACGGCGACGATCAACGCGTTCGACGACAAGTCGATCGAGGCGGTCGTGCGCCGCGCCGAGGAACTGGCCAAGCTCGCGCCGGAGAATCCGGAGTTCATGCCGGCGATCGACAAGCAGACCTACAAACCGACTTCGACGTTTGCCGAGAAGACCGCCGCGATCACGCCCGAGTACCGCGCCCAGGTCGCGGCGGACTGCATCGAGCCGTGCCGCAAGGACAATCTCGTCGCCGCCGGTTTCTTCAGCGACGAGGAAGATTTTGCCGCGATCGCCAACAGCAAGGGCAATTTCGGCTATCAGAAATCGAGCGGCATGGACTTCACCTGCACCGTGCGCACCGCGGATGGCCACGGCTCAGGCTGGGTCGCGCGCAATCTCGAAGACGTAGCCAAGTTCGACGCGAAAGCCGAGATCAAGACCGCGATGCAGAAGGCCAAGGGTTCGGTCGATGCGAAGGCGCTCGAACCGGGCAAGTACACCGTCATCATGGAACCGGCCGCGACCGCGGGCCTGATCAGCTTCATGATGTTCGGCTTCGATGCGCGCCAGGCCGACGAGGGCCGCAGCTTCCTGTCGAAGAAGGGCGGCGGCAACAAGCTCGGCGAGAAGATGTTCGACGAGCGCGTGACGATCTACGCCGATCCGTGGGACGCAAGCTCCGCCGTGCTGCCGTGGGACAACGACGGCCTCGCGCGCGAGAAGACGCCGATCATCACCAAGGGCAAGGTCGACTACCTGCAGTACTCGCGCTACTGGGCGCAGAAGCAGGGCAAGAAGGCGATCGGACAGCCCGGCAACCTGATCATGGTCGGCGGCGACAAGTCGACGATGGACCTGGTCAAGTCGACCAAGAAGGGCGTGCTCGTCACGCGCACCTGGTACATCCGCATGGTCGATCCGCAGACCGTGTTGCTGACCGGCATGACCCGCGACGGCACCTTCTACATCGAGAACGGCGAGATCAAGTACCCAATCAAGAACTTCCGCTTCAACGAATCGCCGGCGATCATGCTCAACAACATCGAGGAGATCGGCAAGCCGGTACGCGTCGGCGACAACGAATCGCCGTTCGTGATGATGATTCCGCCGATGAAGATCCGCGATTTTACCTTCACTTCGTTGTCGGACGCCGTCTGACCTGCCGTTTCAGCCCTCCCCGGAAAGGGGAGGGTTGACCGGGGATGGTGTTCACCGACGCCCGGCCATACACACCATGACCCGCGCCGAATTCCTCCGCACCGTCCTTGCCGGTTTCGTGTTCGCGCCACGCGCGCACGCAGGCGAGCCCGCCTACGACTTCTGGTTCACTCGCTTGATGTACGAATCGGGCGACTGGGATGTCGACGCGCGCATGCCGTCGAACCTTGTCGATGCGCTGATCCAGTACACGACCTTGCGTGTCGATACGAAGGAACGCGTGCTGCCGCTGGCCGATCCGCGCATGCTGACGCAGCCGTTCTGCTATCTGGCCGGGCACAAGCTGGTCGAGTTCAACCCGGACGAGCGGCGCAACTTCGAACGCTACGTGCGCAACGGTGGCTTCGTCCTCGTCGACGACTGCAACCATGACATCGACGGCCTGTTCGCCAAGTCGTTCGAGCGCGAGATGGCCTCGATCTTCGGCGAAGGCGCGCTGAAGAAGCTGCCCAAGAAGCATCCGCTGTTCGATGCCTTCTTCAAGTTCGACGGGCCGCCGAACACCGCGTTCGAACTCAACGGCTGGGGCGATGATATCGTCCACGAATACCTGAAGGGCATCGAGATCGGCGGCCGTCTTGGCGTGCTCTACAGCAACAAGGACTACGGCTGCGAATGGGACTACGACTGGCGCAACAAGCGTTTCCTCGCCGAGGACAATACGAAGTTCGCGGTCAATGTGGTGATCTATGCGTTGACAGCATAGGTTGAAGCCTTCTGCCGAAAGGAACGAAAGACAAACAACACTTGAGCAGACTGATGAACGACGCGATCACCGAACAAACCATCCAGAATCAGCTCGCCAGACTCACTGCGCTGCGCGAAGCGATCGCGCAGGTCATCGTCGGCCAGCGCGACGTCGTCGAACAATTGCTGATCGGCCTGCTCGCCGGCGGCCATTGCCTGCTCGAAGGCGTGCCCGGCCTCGGCAAGACCCTGCTCGTGCGCTCGCTCGGGCAGGCGCTCGCGCTCGACTTCCGCCGCATCCAGTTCACGCCCGACCTGATGCCGAGCGACATCGTCGGCACCGAGATCCTCGAGGAGGACCACGGCACCGGCAAGCGCTACTTCAAGTTCCAGCAAGGCCCGGTGTTCACCAACCTGCTGCTCGCCGACGAGCTCAACCGCACGCCGCCGAAGACGCAGTCCGCGCTGCTCGAGGCGATGCAGGAACGCACGATCAGCTATGCAGGCACCACGTACGTGCTGCCCATGCCGTTCTTCGTGCTCGCGACACAGAATCCGCTCGAACAGGCCGGCACCTATCCGCTGCCCGAGGCGCAGCTCGACCGCTTCCTGCTGCATATCCGCGTCGACTACCCGGACGAAGCCGAGGAGCGTGCGATCCTCGCCCAGACAACCGGCGGCCCCGGCGCCGAGATCAGCGCCGTGATGAGCGGCGAGGAAGTGATCGCCTTGCAGAAGCTCACGCGTGAAGTGCACATCGGCGACGACGTGCTGAGCTGGATCACACGCCT
>NZ_DASVOK010000058.1:0-6020 GCF_036383415.1 Rudaea sp.
GTGCTCGCGATCGGCGCCTGGTCGCCGGTGACGACGTTCGGCATCGATGCGGGCGACTGGCGCGCGCGCCTGATCGCAGCCGACGGTTCCGAATTCGCCGTGCTGCGCGAAGGTAAAGAACTTGGTGTCGTGCGCTGGAACCTGATCGGCCGGCACAACGTGACGAACGCGCTCGCTGCGCTCGCCGCGGCCGAGGCGGGCGGCGTCGATATCGGGAAGGCGATCGCGAGCTTGGCCGACTTCCTCAGTGCGAAGCGACGCATGGAACTCGTCGGCGAAGCGAACGGTATAAAAGTATACGACGACTTCGCCCATCACCCGACCGCGATCACGACCACGCTCGCCGGCCTGCGCGCAAAAATCGGCAGGGCACGCATCCTCGTCGGCATGGAACCGCGCTCGAATTCGATGCGCCTCGGCGCACATGCCGCCGAACTCGCACCGAGCCTGGCCGACGCCGACGCGGTCGTGTTCCTGCAGCGCGCGGAACTGCCGTGGGATGCACAGAAAGTTACCGCTGCGCTCGCCGGCCGCGGCCGCACCGCGCCAACGGTCGACGCGCTGATCACCGCGCTGCGCGAGCAGGCTCGACCGGGCGACCACGTCGTCTTCATGTCGAACGGTGGCTTCGAGAACGCGCCGCGGCGGTTCGTCGCTGCCGCCTCGTCCGCGCCGAAGTAGCGGCGTCGCAAGATCAGCGTCGCACCATCGTTTGCAGAATGGAACATGGTGTTCTCCGCATGCTTCGTGCACGTCGATTGAATTTCGCCGGCGTGATTTATTTCGCATGCATGCCGATGCAACCAAGAATCCGCATGCACGCATTTCACCGCCGGCTGTGCCTCGTCGCCGCCGTTTTGTCCGCTTTCGCCATGCTGCCGACCTCGGCTGCGGAACTGAGTGCATCGGCTTTGAGCTGTAGGCGCCGCGGATTGCTCGCCGACGAATCGACCGGACTGCGATGAAACTTCGCAGACCGTGGACAAATTGCCCCGTGTACGCAACACCCCACCACGAAGTGGACTGGCGCATGACGTACTTGTAGCGTCGTGACATCTCAAGCGCCGGAGGAGTATGCGCCATGATGCGATTCGCTCTGTCCGTTCTGCTCGCCGCCTCAGGCGCCACCGCAGCACCCCTTCTTGTCGAGCAGGGCCTCTACGACAATCGCGATCAGGCCGCCAAGTCACCGCGCGATGTCGACTCCGCGATCCCACAGGTCACGGTGACGATCGAACCCACGCCGCAAAAAGACTTTGCGCTTTGGCAAGTGCATCTGCAGACTGACGCCGAGTCCACCTACGAGCAGACTTGGGCAATGCAGTCGCGCACGGAGCACGACGGCAGCAGGTCGCTGATCCCCTATTTTCAGTTCAAACAAACCAGCACGCCCTCCGCGGCGAACTTCGATGTCCAGGGCTGGCTTTCGCTCGAGGCCTGCGCGCTGCGCGGCGAGTTCGGCAAGACGCGTAGCCGCGCAATGTCGGAAGGCGAGCCTTGCGCCGCAGCGATCATGAACGTGGGTGCGCGGCGCGCATTGTTGCCGGTGGGCATCGAGCGCAACGGCGCGCGATTGCAGCTCGATTTCAATCTGCGCGGCAAGCGCACGAGCATCGATTTGCACCGCAGCGAATGACGACCGGGCGGGCATCGCGGCGATCCGCGTTGCGGTCAACGGACCTATACTGTGGCAGTGATCTCCAGGCAGACGACCGACATCCCGCTGTTTCCGCTCAACACCGTGCTGTTCCCGGGCGGAGAGGTCGGTCTGCGCATCTTCGAACCGCGGTATTTGGACATGGTCCGCGACTGCGCGCGCACGAACTCGCCGTTCGGGGTTTGCCTGATCCTCGACGGCGCCGAAGTCGGCGAACCCGCGACACCGGCCGCGGTCGGCACGCTCGCGCGCATCGTCGATTTTTCGACCACGCCCGATGGCCTGCTCGGCATCCGCGCGCAAGGCACGCAGCGTTTTCGCCTCGCGCGCTCGCGCGTACGCGACAACGGCCTCGCACATGGCGAGGTCGATCCATGGGCCGACGAGGCGCGCGTCGAGGTGCCGGTCGAATTCCACCTGCTTGCCACGATTCTCGAGCGCCTGCTCGAAAAGATCGGCGGCACCCATGCAAACGCGCCGCGTGCGAATTTCGACGATGCGAGCTGGGTCGGCTTCCGTCTCGCCGAACTGCTGCCGCTCGAGAACCGCGAGCGCCAGATGCTGCTGCAGACGGCCGATCCGCTCGAACGGCTGACGCAGTTGATGCACGCGCTGCCGCGCTTCCAATCGGCCTGACTCCCGACTGGTCGCTTCAACCCATGCTGATCACGCGGTTGCGACCGGCGTTTTTCCCGGCGTAAAGGCGGCGATCGGCAATTTCCACGAGCTCGGCTGCGGTCGCCGCATCATCGGGAAAGCCGGCGACGCCGACGGTTATGCTCAGCGGAATGTCCAGATCATCCGCGACCTGCAATTGCTCTACCTCGCGGCGCAGCCGCTCGGCCGCGTTCGTCGCCGCCTCGACGTCGACTCCCTGCAGCACGGCGACGAACTCTTCGCCGCCATAGCGCGAGACGCACTCGGCCTGTGGGCGCGAGCGGACGATGGCACCCGCAATCGCGCTGATGACGCGATCGCCGGCCGCATGGCCGTGGTTGTCGTTGATCGACTTGAAATGGTCGATATCGACGAACCATATCGTCAGCGGCCGGCGCGCCTCGCGCGCGGCCTGCAGCAAGTCGGCGAAGTGCGCATTGAAGTAGGCGCGGTTGTAGACGCCGGTGAGGTCATCGCGTACCGAAGCAGCCTTGATCAACTCGTATTTCTGCCGGTAGGTCAGGATGGAAAAGACGTCGCGCGGACCCGCGTCGACGTTGCCGACGTCCGGATCGCGCTCATGGCGCTGCAGGTAATAGGTGATGATCGATGCGAACCATAGCCCGGCCAAAGCCTTGGAAACGATGGAAACGCAGAGGATGTGCACGTAGTCGGGCCGGTCCCACAGCGTGCTCGAAATATAGGCCACGCTGTCCAGGCACAGCACGGTGACGATGGTGCCGGCCACTGCGACGAACAATCCGCGCAGGCGATGCGCGAGCGCTTCGTACAGGATGACCATGCCCAGGGCATCGAGCACCAGCAGCCCGGTGCCGACCAGGAGGTCGTAGGCGGTGCGCTTGAAGACCGAGGCCGGCACGCCGATCAGGTTGACCGTGCCCGGCGCTTCGACTTGCCAGCCGATGCTGACCAGCAATGTACCGGTGATGACGTTGGCCGCGGCCAGGGCGTAGATCAGCCTGCGCGTTTCGAGCGCGTCCTCGCGGATGTAGACCAGCAGCACCGCGGCCAAGCCCGCACTGAAGAGCACGGCCGAACCGGGGCTCACGGCTACGGCAGGGGCGGCGCTGACGAGGATCGCGCCGCTCAGCACCTGCAGAATCTGCAGCGCGCCGAGCAGGACGTACAGCGGCACCAGCCCGAACAGGGAACGCAGGCGGACGAGCAGGAGTACGGCGACGCCGAGCAGGATGGCCTGGAAGGCGAGAAGGATCACGCCGTCACGCCTTCACGCCACATCGCATAGGAACGGAAGCAAAACACTTGCCGGGTGCACATGGCACGCCGTTTCCGCACCGACACGCTAGGAAACTGACTAGGCGGCATCCCGATCCATCAGGTTTGACTCACGCACGCTCCCCGCAGCCAGTGTAGCGGTTTGCCCGGGCGGCGCAACTGGCGTGCACGCCGATGCTGGAGCGTCTGCGGCGGCTGATGCATCATTCACCGCAACTGCTTCATCATCGACCGGAACCGACATGGGCTCGTTGCAAGGCAAGACGCTGTTCATCACCGGTGCATCGCGCGGCATCGGCCTCGCCATCGCGCTGCGCGCCGCGCGCGACGGCGCCAACGTTGTCATCGCAGCGAAATCGGACGTGCCGAATCCGAAGCTGCCCGGCACGATCCACAGCGCCGCGGCCGCGGTCGACGCGGCCGGCGGCAAGGCCCTCGCGATCAAGTGCGATATCCGCGAGGAGGCCGAGGTGCGTGACGCGGTGGAGACCACGGTCGCGCGCTTCGGCGGCATCGACGTGCTCGTCAACAACGCCAGCGCGATCTGGCTGCGCGGCGCGCTCGACACGCCGATGAAGCGCTTCGATCTGATGAGCGAGGTCAACTCGCGCGGTACGTTTCTTTGCGCGCAGGTGTGCTTGCCGCATCTGCTCAAGGCGACGAATCCGCATATCCTCACGCTCGCGCCGCCACCGTCACTCGATCCGAAATGGTGGGCGCCACACACTGGCTACACGCTGGCCAAGATGGGCATGAGCTTCGTCACCCTCGGCCTCGCCGCCGAGTTCGCCGACAAGGGTGTCGCGATCAACGCGCTGTGGCCGCGCACGCTGATCGCGACCGACGCGCTCAACATGATCCCGGGTGTCGACGCCGGCAACGGGCGCAAACCAGCGATCATGGCCGATGCCGCGCATGCCATCCTCACGCGTCCTGCGCGCGAGGCGACCGGCAAGTTCTTCATCGACGACGACGTGCTGCGCGCGGCCGGTGTCACCGACTTCTCCACCTACACGGTCGATCCGTCGAAACCGCTGCTGCCCGACTTGTTCCTGGATTGAATTGAATAGTGCGGGCAGGACGCTCGCTTTTTGATCTTCGCGATCACGGACGATCGCAAAGGAAAACACACCATGAAATACCTGCACACGATGATCCGCGTCCGCGATCTCGGCGCCTCGCTGAAATTCTTCTGCGACGGCCTCGGCCTCGTCGAGACGCGACGTCTCGAAAACGAGAAGGGCCGCTTCACCCTCGTCTTCCTCGCCGCGAAGGAATCGCCCGACGCCGAGATCGAACTGACTTGGAACTGGCCTGACGCCGATGGCAAGACCGAGGATTACGGCAGCGCACGCAACTTCGGCCATCTCGCCTTCCGCGTCGCCGACATCTATGCCACCTGCGCGCACCTGCAGGCGATGGGCGTGACGATCAACCGCCCGCCGCGCGACGGCCACATGGCCTTCGTGCGCTCGCCCGACCTGATCTCGGTCGAACTGCTGCAGGATGGCCATCTGCCGCCGCGGGAGCCGTGGGCGTCGATGCCGAACGTCGGTACGTGGTAGCCTCGCGCACCCTCACCCTCGTCGACAATATTCGAGTTTCGCATGTTCACTACCGCCGACCTGCTCGCCGCAGGCAAACGCTACTACGTCCCGATCTACAAACCGCGCGAGACGATCCTCGAACGCGGCAAGGGTTCGCGCGTATGGGATCGCGACGGCAAGGAATACGTCGACTTCGGCGCGGGCATCGCCGTATGCGGGCTCGGTCATTGCGATCCGGACCTCATCGCCGCGCTGACCGAACAGGCCGGCAAGCTCTGGCACACGAGCAACGTTTTCTATTCGGAGCCGCCACTGCGGCTCGCGGAAGAGCTGGTCGAAGCCTCGCGCTTCGCCGAGCGCGTGTTCCTGTGCAACTCGGGCGCCGAGGCGAACGAGGCGGCGATCAAGCTCGTGCGCAAGTGGGCGGCGGCGCAGGGGCGGCCGCCAGAGAAGCGCGTGATCGTCACCTTCCGCGGCAGCTTCCACGGCCGCACGCTCGCCGCGGTGACCGCGACCGCGCAGCCGAAGTACCAGGAAGGCTACGAACCGCTGCCGGGCGGTTTCCGCTACGTCGATTTCAACGACCTGGCCCAGGTCGAAGTCGAGTTCGCGAAAGGCGATGTCGCCGCGGTGCTGGTCGAGCCGATCCAGGGCGAGGGCGGCGTGATGCCGGCGGCGCCGGGTTTCCTGCGCGGCCTGCGCGTGCTCTGCGACAGGCACGACGCGCTGCTCGTGCTCGACGAGATCCAGTGCGGCATGGGCCGCGCCGGCCTGCTGTTCGCGCACTGGCATGACGGCGTCCAACCCGACATCGTCACGCTGGCGAAGGCGCTCGGCGGCGGCTTCCCCGTCGGCGCGATGCTGGCCGGCCCCAAGGTCGCCGAGGTGATGCAGTTCGGCGC
>NZ_DASVOK010000059.1:0-3027 GCF_036383415.1 Rudaea sp.
CTCGGCATCGAGCTCGGCCACTTCATCAAGGAACAGCGTGCCGCCGTTCGCCTGCTCGATCAGTCCGGGCTGCACGCCGTTCGCATCCTCGCTGCCGAACAGCGCCGCGGCGAGATGGTCGCGCGGGATGCCGCCGGCCGCGACCGCGACGAACGGTCCGCCCTGGCGTTGCGAGCGCGCATGCAGCCAGCGCGCGAGCGATTCCTTGCCCGTGCCGGCGTCGCCCTGAATCAGGATCGAGGTGTCGTGCTGGGCCAGCTTGTCGAGCTGCGTGCGCAATGCGCTCATCGCCTTCGACGCGCCGATCGGCTCCAGCGGCAGGGCGAGTTGCTCGCGCAGGCCCTCGTTTTCGCGCTTGAGCCGGCTCGCCTCGCGCGCGCGATCGATCGTCAGCAGGAGCTTGGCCAGCGAAATAGGTTTCTCGACGAAATCGTAGGCACCCAGGCGTGTCGCCTCGACTGCGGTCTCGACCGTGCCGTGGCCGCTCATCATGATCACCGGCGTGGTCAACGCACCGGCTTGCGACCACTCGCGCAAGAGGCTGATGCCGTCGGTCTCGGGCATCCAGATATCGAGCAGGATCACGTCGGGCCGGCCCTGCGTACGCGCCTCGCGCGCCGCCGCGGCGTTGGCCGCGAGCGCGACCTGGTAACCCTCGTCCTCGAGGATTTCCTTCACCGTCGTGCGGATGTCGGGTTCGTCGTCGACGACGAGGATGCGGCCGGAAGCCATGCTGGGACCTGAGCCTGTTGCGAAAATGCGACGCCAAGCATAACGGCAAAACTGCGCCCGGTACCAGAGCATTGGCCAGGCCAAGAAACCCTTTCAAAACAGATGCGCCTCCGGGGGCGGCGTATTTATGTTTTTTTTTACGATCAATTCGGACTTAGACTACGCCGTCCTCAACCTTGGGAGAGCAAGGCCTGGGCATTCACGCGATGCGATTGAACTGTGTCCACTCACCGGGAGGGCTTTCATGTCTTTTTTTCCAAAGAGAACCGTTTGGCGTCCGCTTGCATTGTCCATCGCCGTTGCCGCGCTTGGCAGCGCGCAAGCTCCACCTGCATTGGCTGACCAGCCACAAGACAACGGTTCCGCCGAAGTATCCGCCGCACAGCACGGCGAATTGCACTCGCTGCGCGGCGCGATGCCGCGACCGGATGACTTTTCCAAGAGTCCGCGTGAGCACAAGCAACATCCTCTGCCCTGGGTCGACGGACCGGGCCAGCCGAATGATCCGGTCGTGCAGACTTCGGCCGGCCCTGCCGCGCCGACGTTCGGATCGGGCGTCGACGGCGTCGGCAACGGTTTCAGCGGCCCACAGGGCACGTTCACCGTCGACAGTGCACCGCCGGACACCAACGGTGCGGTCGGCGCGACCCAGTACGTGCAGATCGTCAACTCCGGCTTCGCCGTGTTCGACAAGACCAGCAAATCCGCCGTCTACGGACCGGTGCCGACCAATACGTTGTGGCAGGGCTTTGGCGGCCCATGCCAGAGCGACAATGATGGCGACGCTACCGTGGTTTACGACAAGGCCGCAGGCCGCTGGGTGATTTCGCAGTTTGCGGTGACTGCCGCGCCATACTACGAATGCGTCGCCGTGTCGAAGACCGCGGACGCGACCGGCGGCTACTGGTTGTACGCGTTCCCCTACGGCAGCGTCTTCCCCGACTACCCGAAGATGGGCGTATGGCCCGATGCGTACTACGAGACGTTCAACATGTTCAATGGAAACACCTTCGCTGGCGCGAAGCTGTGTGCCTACGACCGCAACTCGATGTTGAACGGACTGCCGGCGACGCAGCAGTGTTTCCAGTTGTCGAGCAGCTACGGCGGCGTGCTGCCGGCCGATATGGACGGCTCGACTGCACCGCCCGCCGGCGCGCCGAACTACCTGTTCAACTTCGGCACGGGCAAGCTCAACGAGTGGAAGTTCCATATCGACTGGAACGTGCCGGGCAACACCAAGCTCACCGGACCGGTAAGCATCCCGGTCGCCGCGTTCAGCGCAGCGTGCAGCGGCGGCACCTGCATCCCGCAATCCGGCACGTCGCAGAAACTCGACTCGCTCGCCGATCGCCTGATGTTCCGCGTCGGCTATCGCAACTTCACGGACCACGAATCGCTGGTGATCACGCATTCGGTCACGGCGGGGAACAAGAGGACATCGCCGTCGGGAGTGCGCTGGTACGAGATCCGCAGCCCCGGCGCCGCCGCGCCGACGGTATATCAGCAATCGACCTACGCACCGGATTCGAGCTATCGCTGGATGGGTTCGCTGGCAATGGACAAGCAAGGCAACATCGCGCTTGGCTACAGCGTCTCGAGCAGCACCATGCATCCGGCGATCCGCTATACCGGACGCCTCGCCGGCGACACCCTGAACACGATGCAGTCGGAAACCAGCATCGTTGCGGGCACCGGCTCGCAGAGCGGCAGCAATCTTTCGCGCTGGGGCGACTACAGCGCCATGACGATCGATCCCAGCGACGACTGCACGTTCTGGTATACCAACGAGTACCTCAAGACCACAGGCGCGTTCAACTGGAGCACGCGCATCGCCTCGCTCAAGTTCGCCGGCTGCCAATAAGCCGACAGTCCCGACACACCGTCGCGCAATCGCGCGGTGGTGTGTGCCTGTTTGGTTCCGCTGTCGATGCAATGCGCAGGATGCCGCAAAGACCCGCGCCCGGAACGGCAAATCGCCCGGCAAAACTGCGCAGGTTCTGCACGATGTCTTCAAGTTTGCTTAACCGCGCCCACCTATAATCGCGGCCAAGTCGATCCCATCGCCTCGGCTGTCGAGCAATTCCCCGCATGTCTGTGCAAAACGGGCCGGCCCGGCCCCAGGTTCCGCTGGTCATCCGTTTCGGCCGTCTTGGCGACATGCTGTTGCAGGAGCCGCTGTTCCATCTGCTGCATCACCGCTACGGCTGCCCCTGCCGTGTTCTCGCCCGCGGTTCGTGGACCGGCGAGCTCTACCGCGGCCATCCCGACGTCGGCGAGATCTGGGAGCTCGCCAAT
>NZ_DASVOK010000060.1:0-2415 GCF_036383415.1 Rudaea sp.
CGCCGTTCCCGGCCGGCTTCGGCCTGTACGGCAAGCCGACGACGATCAACAACACCGAAACCTATGCCTCGGTGCCGACGATCCTCAACAAGGGCGCCGAGTGGTTCCTCGCCCAAGGCAAACCGAACAACGGCGGCCCGAAGATCTTTTCCGTGTCGGGCCACGTCAACAAGCCGGGCAACTACGAGATCAAGCTCGGCACGCCGTTCTCCGAGTTGCTCGAAATGGCCGGCGGCGTGCGCAACGGCAACAAGCTCAAGGCCGTGATTCCGGGCGGCTCATCGATGCCCGTGCTCAAAGCCGAGACGATGATGGGCCTGACGATGGATTACGACGCGATCCAGAAGGCCGGATCGGGCCTCGGCTCCGGAGCGGTCATCATCATGGACGAAACGACGTGCATGGTGCGCGCCTGCCACCGCATCAGCCGCTTCTATTACGCCGAATCCTGCGGCCAGTGCACGCCGTGCCGCGAAGGCACGGGCTGGATGTACCGCATGCTGACACGCATCGTCGAGGGCAAGGCGCAGCTCGGCGATCTCGACATGCTCAAGCAGGCCGCGGGGCAGATCGAAGGTCATACGATCTGCGCGTTCGGCGAAGCTGCAGCCTGGCCGGTGCAGGGCTTCCTGCGCCAGTTCTGGCCCGAGTTCGAGTACTACATCAAGAACGGACGCTCGATCGTCGATGCGCCGATGGGAGTGGCCGCATGAGCGCTCAACCCACAGCCCCCGCCGCGCCGCCCGATTTCGTCAACATCGAAATCGACGGCAAGGCACTGCAGGTGCCGAAGAATTCGATGATCATCGCCGGCGCCGACAAGGCCGGCATTCCGATCCCGCGTTTCTGCTACCACGACAAGCTGCCGATCGCCGCGAACTGCCGCATGTGCATGGTCGAGGTCGAGATGGGCGGCAAGCCGATGCCGAAACCGCAGCCCGCGTGCGCGACGCCCGTCGCCGAGGGCATGAAGATCAAGACCGCATCGCAGAAGGCGCTGTCGGCGCAGCGCAACGTGATGGAATTCCTGCTGATCAACCATCCGCTCGACTGCCCGATCTGCGACCAGGGCGGCGAATGCGAGTTGCAGGATCTGTCGATGGGTTACGGCCGCTCGGTGTCGCGCTTCGTCGAGCGCAAGCGCGTCGTGCCCGACGAGGATCTCGGTCCGCTGATCGAAACCGAGATGACGCGCTGCATCCAGTGCACGCGCTGTGTGCGCTTCATGACCGAGGTCGCGGGCAGCCCCGAACTCGGCGGCATGGGCCGCGGCGAGCATCTGGAGATCGGCACCTACATCGGCAAGACGATCGACAGCGAGCTTGGCGGCAACATCATCGACGTCTGTCCCGTCGGCGCGCTGACCAACAAGGTGTTCCGCTTCCGTGCGCGCCCCTGGGAACTGATCGCGCGCGAATCGATCGGCTACCACGACGCGCTGGCCTCGAACCTCTGGCTGCACACGCGCCGCGGCGAAGTGCTGCGCACGGTGCCGCGCGACAGCGAAGCGATCAACGAATGCTGGCTGTCGGACCGCGACCGTTATTCGCACCAGGGCCTGTACGCGGAAGATCGCGCAACCAAGCCGATGGTGCGCAAGAACGGTGAACTCGTCGAAGTATCGTGGGACGAAGCGATCGCCTTCGTCGCCGACGGGCTGAAGCATAGTGCCGACGTCGGTGCGCTCGTCGCGCCGTATGCTTCGAGTGAGGAAGGCCATCTGCTCGCGCAGATCGTGCGCGGCCTCGGCAGCGACAACATCGACCATCGCCTGCGTGTCGCCGATTTCACCGACGGCGGCCCGACCGGCGCGACCTTCGAAATGCCGGTCGCGCAGATCGAGAAGGCCGGCGCAGTGCTGCTGGTCGGCAGCAATCCGCGCCATGACGCGCCACTGCTCGGCCATCGCATCCGCAAGGCGTGGAAGCACGGCGCGAAGGTGTTCGCGATCAATCCGCTCGATTACGATTTCAATTTCGATTTCCACCTCGGCGGCAAATTCATCGTGCTGCCGTCGCAACTGGCAGGTGAGCTCGCCGCGCTGGTCGCGGCCGCGCGTGAAACTGCTGCGAATGTACCGGCGAATCTCGCCGCCATCGTCGATGCGGCGAAGCCGACCGATGCGCACCGCGCGACGGTGAAGGCGCTACACGACGCGAACGGTTCGCTGCTCGTGTTCGGCAACGACGCCGTGCACCACGCGCAGGCATCGCTGCTGCGCGCTCTCGCGAAGTGCCTCGCGCAGGCGACCGGCAGCGCGTTCAACGAACTCGCCGACGGTGCCAACGCGGTCGGTCTCGCACGCGTCGGAGTGCAGCCGCGCGCGAACGGTCGCAACGCCGCGGCGCTGCTCGCGCAGCCGACCAAAGCGCTGATCACGTATCACCTCGGCGCCGAAGACCCGAGTTCGCCGGC
>NZ_DASVOK010000061.1:0-13866 GCF_036383415.1 Rudaea sp.
CTCTGCCGGCAACGAGGAGGCGCTGTGCCTGACCGCCGGCATGGATGCGTTCTTGCGCAAGCCGGTTACCGGTGACGCACTGCGCGCAGGCGTCGACCACGTCATCAAACCGCTATTGGCATAAGCGCATAATCGGGCGAATGTTTCACGCAGTCGGAGGCAATGCCATGCGCCCCTACCTGATGATCAGCAACCGCAATCGCGAGGACGACCGGCTCGGCTCGCGCTTGGCAACAATGGGTTTCTACACCGCACCGGCCGATGCCGATCCCGGCAAGCTGCATACGCTCTCGGCGTGGACCAAGGTGACGCGCCAAGCCTTCGTCGCGCAGTTGAAGGCGATCGGCACCGAGTGCCCGATCGTGCCCGAGGCCGAGCACGAGGAGCAGAAATTGCTCTGCCTGTTCGTCCACGGCTACAACTCGGACTGGGAAGACACGGTCAACGACTATCTGTTGATCAAGAACGGCCTCATGGAAGGCGCAGGCGACATGGGCCAGCTCGTGCTGTACTCGTGGCCGTCGAAGGGCAACGTCGCCGGCTATCTGCCCGATCGCGAGAGTGCGCGCGACAGCGCCCCCGATCTCGCCGCATTGCTGGTCGAGCTGAGCGACTATTTGACTTTGCGCCAGCGCATCGCCGCGCGCACCGACGATCCAGGCAAGTTCTGCCGCATGAAGGTGTCGGTGCTTGCGCACAGCATGGGCAACTACGTCATGCAGGAGGCGCTCGTCGCGGCGTCCAAGCAGCTCAACGATCCGCAGCTGGTCAGCCTCATAAACCAGTTTGTCATGATCGCGGCCGATGTCGACAACGACCTGTTCGAGCGCGACCAGCCCGCAGGCAGCGACGGCAACCTGATGGCCAACCTGTGTTATCGCATCGCCGCGCTGTACACCGGCCTCGACCAGGTGCTCGGCATGTCGGCGGGGCTCAAGCATTTCGGCACGCGCCGGCTCGGTCGCAGTGGCCTCGCCGATCCGGGCAATGTCTGGGACAACGTGTTCGAGTTCGACGTCAGCGACTACATCGACACGCACGACAGCATCCACTCCGCCGTGTTCGAGTCGGCGCCGGCGATCGCGGTCGTGCGCAACATCCTGCGCGGCGTCGACCGCAACTACATCGCACGTGGCGTCGCGCCGTACACACAGCCGGCGGCGCCGCAGCCGATTCCGATGCCGGCGGCTGCGCCCGCCTAGTCGAGCTGGCCTGCGCTGAGTTCGTGCACAGCGTCGATCAGCGCGCCAAGGCGCTCGGGATCGACGTCGGGCGTGATGCCGTGGCCGAGGTTGAACACATGGCCCGGATGCACGCCGAAGTCGGCGAGCGCGCGGCCGACTTCGGCACGGATCGCTTCGGGACTCGCGTGCAGCACGGCCGGATCGAGATTGCCCTGCAGTGCGACGCGGCCACCGACGCGCGCGCGCGCCTCATCGAGGCCGATCGTCCAGTCGAGGCCGAGCGCATCGCATCCCGTGTCGGCGAGCGCTTCGAGATGGCCGTTCGCACCCTTGGAAAAAAGAATCAGCGGCACGTTTTTCGCAACGGCGTCGTTCTTCAGAGCCTGCGCGATCTGCGCGAGATAGCGCAGCGAGAATTCGCGGAACATCGCCGGCGCGAGCAGGCCACCCCAAGTGTCGAACACCATCAGCGCCTGCGCGCCGGCGGCGGCCTGCGCGGCAAGATAGGCGGCGACCGAGCGCGCGACGACATCGAGCAGCTTGTGCATCGTCGCCGGCTGCTCGAGCGCGAGCGCCTTCGGCCGCGCGAAACTCGATGAACCTTCACCCTCGATCATGTAGCAGGCCAGCGTCCACGGGCTGCCGGCGAAGCCGATCAGCGGCACCTTGCCGTCGAGCTCATGGCGGATCAGGCGCACCGCATCCATCACGTAGCGCAGGTCGGTTTCCGGGTCGGGTACGCCGAGTTTTTCGATCTCGGCCAGCGTGCGCACCGGGTTGGCCAGGCGCGGGCCGATGCCCTCGTCGACCGACAGGTTGAGGCCCATCGCATCGGGAATGGTGAGAATGTCGGAGAACAGGATCGCCGCATCGAGTGGATAGCGCGCGATCGGCTGCAGCGTGACCTCGCAGGCCAGCTCCGGCGTCTTGCACAGAGTGACGAAGCTGCCGGCGCGCGCACGCGTGGCGCGATACTCGGGCAGGTAGCGCCCCGCCTGGCGCATGATCCAGACCGGTGTGGCGTCGACGGGTTGGCGCGCAAGTGCGCGCAGGAAGCGGTGGTTTTGCATTTGTATACTCTTTTTGCTTCCCTTCTCCCATTGGGAGAAGGTGGCGCGAAGCGCCGGATGAGGGAAGAGCCTTGCACGATTGCGCTCTTGCCGGAAAGTGGAATGCCTTTCCCTCATCCGCCCTTCGGGCACCTTCTCCCGGGGGAGAAGGAAAGATCGTCTATGAATACGGCGAATCGATTCCCTGACTGAACATCAGGCGAAAGCCGCGCTTGATCTGCGCGTCGCGCGCGTGCTCGAACGCGGCGAGCGCATCGTCGCGTTCGAGGAATACTTCACGCTTGAGACTCGCGCGTCCGCCCTGTTGGCCCCACTCGCGCGTCAGCGTCCAGCCGCCGAGCAGATCCTGCTGCAGCTGGATCTGGTAGTAGCGCGGCGCTTCGGCGGCTTGCGGCTGGGTTTGCAGGAGGATGCGCATGGCGGGATTGTACCGCAGCGCCCTGAGCTATCGTGTTCCCGCGCGGTTGGAAAAGTCATTCCGAAGCCGGCACGTTGCTGGGTTCGTGCCACGACGCGCCCGTTCGACCGGGCGCGTCGTTTTCTCCACCCGCTTACTGCGACTTCAGGCTGACGTCGTCGATGACGAACGAAGTCTGGTACGCACTGTCTTCGACGCCCTTGAAATAGACCTGCACAGTCTGGCCCTTGTACGCACTCACATCGAAGCTCTTCTGCGCGTAGCCCATGTTCGCGTTCAGATTCGAGTAGGTCGCGAGCGTCGTCAGTACCGTGCCCGAGCTGTTGAGCAGCTGCACGGTCAGTGTGTCGTACTTGGTCGTCGTGGTCGTTTCGGCGGTGTCGATGTGCAGCCAGAACGAGAGCGTCGCCGTGGTCGCGGTCGACGGAATCGACACGCTCTGCTTGACTGTGTCCGTCGTCGCCACGCCGTAGCCGTCAAGCCACGCGTAGTAGCTGCCGGCATGCGCCGACTCGCCGCTCTGGTTCGTGATCACGCCGCTGGACGCGGTCCAGCCGGTGCTGCCGGATTCGAAGCCGCCGTTCGTGATCAGTTCGGTCGCCACGACCGTGTTGCTGACCGAGAACGCGACCGTCGAACTCGTGCCGACATTGCCGGCCGCGTCGTAGGCCTTGGCGACGAGGTTATGGCTGCCGTTGACGAGCGTGGTCGAGTCGAGCGTGGACGAGTACGGTGATGCGGTATCGGTCGCCTTGAGCACGTTGTCGACGTAGAACTCGACCTTGGCCACGCCGACGTTGTCGCTGGCCGTCGCCGACAGCGTGATCGTGCCGCTCGTGCCCGACTCGGAGGCGCTGACCGTAGGCGGCGTCGTGTCGGTCGTCGAGTTGCTGACCGAGAACGCGACCGTGCTGCTTGTGCCGACATTGCCGGCCGCGTCGTAGGCCTTGGCGACGAGATTGTGGCTGCCGTTGGCGAGCGTGGTCGAATCGAGCATGGTCGAATACGGCGGTGCGGTGTCGGTCGCGACGAGCGCGCTGTCGACGTAGAACTCGACCTTGCTCACGCCCACGTTGTCGCTGGCCGTCGCCGACAGCGTGATCGTGCCGCTCGTGCCCGATTCGGAGGCGCTGACCGTCGGCGGTGTCGTGTCGCCGCTGCTCGCACCCTGATTCACCCACACCGGCGCCGAGTAGAGCTGCGTGCCGTTGTCCTGGGTGACGACCGCGTAGTAGAAGTAGCTGCCGTTGGCTGGCGTGGTCGTGTAGGTGTTGCCGCTCAGCGTGGTCGAGCTGACCGTGCCGTTGCTGCCCGGCACGCCCTGGTAAATCTTCACGGTCGAGGCGCTGCGGCCGGTGCCGGGCGCATAGTTGACCGTGAGGGTGAGCGCGCCGGAATGACTGAACTGGTCGCCCATGAGGTGACCGCCATCGGTAGTCAGGACGATCTGCGCGGTCTTGTCCCAGGTGGCGAACACGTGGCGCGCCTGCAGTGCGGCGAGGAAGTTCGCGCGGTTCAGCGCCTGCCCGGTCGGCAGCAGTACGCCGGTGCGGTTGCTGTAGCTCGCGCCCCAGTTGGCGCAGTGGTTGTCCTGGTCGGACGAGAAGGCAACGTGATAGCCGGCTTCGAGCAGCTTGTTGCACGCGGCCGCATAGCCTCCGCCCGCGCCCTGCGACTCGTCGGTGACGTTGGAGAAGGCGGACGAGTTCATGATCTCGCAGGTGACCATCACCGCGTCGCCGTCGGCGGTGTAGGCGAGGTCGGTGCCGTTGATCGTGAACTGGCCGATGCTGGCCGGATGATTGAACTGCCCGATCCAGCCGTTGTTCTTCATCGTCGTGTACATGCTGGCGTAGTCGCTCTTCGCCACGAAGATGTCGCCGAGCAGCTGGTTTGAGCTGTTGTATTCCCATTCGACCAGCTTGTCGGCGTTGAACACGTTCATGTGGCCGCCGTTGCTGATCACGCCCCACTCCATGCCGGCGAGAGCGAGGAAGTTCGAGTGCGACGAGTTCCAGTTGCTCATCATCGTCTGGCCGGACTGGTACAGCGCCTTGACCGAGGTCGGATCGGCCGAGGTATTCGTGCTGGTCGAACCATCGAACATGTGGTTGTGTTCGCTGGTCATCAAAAAGTCGAGACCGTGGTTCATCGCATAGGTGTAGGCGGCGGTCGCATTGCCGCCCGTACCGGTTTGCGGGCTCTGCTCGCTGTTGCAGGTCGACAGCGGGGCGCCGCTGCCGTCGGACAAGGCGGTCTGGCTGTGCAGGTTGCCGTAGTAGACGGTGTACGGCAGACTCGCGGTGGCCGAGGCGGAGTCGATTGTCGATTGGCGCGCGGCTCGCGCCGATTGCGGGCCGTTCGAGTTCGGCAGCGATGCGTGCGCAGAGGCGTTCGTCGGCAGCGGCGCGAATTCGGGCATGTACGGCGGCTCGACATAGCCCACCTTCACTTCGGATTCCTGTTCGATGATGTCGTTCGAGGAATTGCCCAGCGCGGCATCCACGCGTTGCGCGAGCGTGCCGTAGGTGTCGCCGCCGCCGAGGTAGGACGGCAACGCGTACGCGGACAGGCGCGCGGCGTAGATCCCGTTCGGCAGTGCGGCGTTCTGCGCATCGAATTCGGACCAGCGCACCTGCGCGTCAACGGAACCGCGCTGCAGGGTTTCCTCGCCGCGCCATGTGCGCACGGCGGCGCCGTTGGCATCGACGATTTCCAGTTTCCAGCCGACGATGCTGCCGTCGGCCGCGCCGGGAAAGCGGAAGTGCAATGTGAAATCGCGGCTGTGTGCCGCATCGGCGACATAGGGAGCGTCGAGGCTTGCGTCGAATTCGAAGTGGTCTTCGTAGTCGATGCTGGAAGGCGCCGCGCTGGCGAATGGGCTGGCGATGCCGAGCGCGAGGGCGATGACGAGCGTGAGGGCGATGACGAGCGTGAGGCGACGGCGTGCTGCAAGATGAGGCATGAACGGTCTCCGTGTTTGCGTCAATCGAACGATTGGAACCGCGGCAGATTGCGCCGCGATGACGCCACGACCGAAACCGTGTTTGTCGACAGCCTGTCGAAGAGCAGTCTTTGCCGGTCCAGGTCGAGCGCACCGCCGCGCACCGCGTTGCGGTCCGCGTGGATTGCAGGTACTACCCGACCTGCGGGTTCTGCTGCACGACGCCTTGCTTCCCCAAGATGTCGGCTTCGAGCGCCGTCAGCCGCTGCGGTGTGCCGACATCGGTCCACCTGCCGCCATGGTGCTCGCCGGAGATTCTTGCCTGTCGCATCGCGGCGCGCAAGAGGGGCGCGAGCGGGAATTTTCCCGTGGCATGCGCGGCGACGAGTTCGCGGCGATACACGCCGATGCCGGCGAAGGTGAGGCGCGGCGCTTCCTCGTCGTGGACGAGTCCGTCGCGCAGCACGAAGTCTCCGCGCGGATGTTGCGGCGGATTGTCGACGAGGACGAGATGCGCGAGTCCAGGTGGATTTTGCGGCAAAGTGGAAAAATCAAAATCGGTAAAAATATCCCCGTTCACCGCGATGAACGGAGCTTCGTCGAGCAGCGGCAGCGCATGCCGCATGCCGCCGCCGGTTTCGAGCGGTTCGGGGCCTTCGTGGGAAAAGTGGATGCGCAGGTTCCAGCGTGCGCCGTCGCCGAGAGCGATGGGAAACTGTTCGGCGAGATGCGAGGTGTTGATGACGACCTCGCGCACGCCCGCGCGGGCGAGCTTGTCGAGGTGGTATTCGATCAGTCGCTTGCCGGCGACTTCGAGCAATGGCTTTGGCGTCGCGTCCGTGAGCGGGCGCATGCGTTCGCCGCGGCCGGCGGCGAAGATCAGCGCACGCTCAATCACGCGACCTGCTCCTGTGCGCGCGGCTGCGTGATGTCGCGATCGCCGACAGCGCGTTCTATCAGCTCGGTGAATGCTGCGAGTTCGCGATAGCCGCGCGCGACGTCGAGCACATAGCGCAGGGTCAGCGGCAGATCGTTGAGGTAACCAGGTTTGCCGTCGCGATAGTTGAGCCGGCAGAACTGGCCGAGCAGGCGCGTATGCCGCTGCAGTCCGATAAGGTCGAACCAGCGCCGGAACACGGCCGCATCGACATCGACGACTCCGGCCGCGCGCAGGCGTTGATGGTAGTCGTGCATCCACGCGTCGACGCGCTCGCGCGGCCAGGCGATGTAGCAGTCGCGCAGCAGCGAGGCGAGGTCGTAGGCGATCGGGCCGTGCAGCGCACCTTGAAAGTCTATTATCCCTGGGCTCAAGAGCCCAGGGGCAATTATTCCAGGGTTGTCGCGCGCCACGATCATCAGATTGCGGCTGTGGAAGTCACGGTGCACGAACACCCGCGGCTGCGCGCGCGCATTGGCGACGAGCAGGGCGAACGCGGACTCGATCGTGGCGCGCTCCTCACTGTCGGGCACGAAGCCGAGATGGCGATCGAAAAACCACGTCGGCAGGTTCTCCATGCCGGTTCGCAGCAACGCTTCGTCGAACGGAGGCAGGCCCGTCGGCGACACGCGCGTCTGCATCGTCAGCAGTGCATCAAGTGCGTCGCCGTAGAGCGCATCGGCGCTCGCGGCGTTCAGTTCGGGCAGATAAGTGCGGTTGCCGAGGTCTTCCATCAGGATGAAGCCGCGCGCGTGATCGACCGCGAATACCTGCGGTGTGTGCAGCCCGGCATCATGCAGGCGCGCGCCGATGGCCAGCCACGGCGCGATGCTTTCGTTGTTGGGTGGTGCGTCCATGACGACGCGCGTTTCGCCACCGGCGTCGACGCGCCAGTAGCTGCGGAAGCTCGCGTCGGCCGAAGCAGGAGCGAGGCTGAAGTCGTGTTGCGGAAATTGCGCGGCGACGAAAGCCTGCAGTTCGCTGCGGCGGGCAGATTGCGGATCGGTCATGCGGGTCAGTTTAGCGGCTGCGGCCGCGGTGATGCACGGGCCCGCGACATGCGCGGAATTGGCCCCGTTGATTTGCTGCGGAGTGCCCCTGTCGTATGAATGGGTCAACGGCCAGCATACGCACACTTTTGCGAGGAGGCTCGCTCGTGACATTCGCATCGACCGTCGTTCGCGCGACGGGATTTTCCGCGTTGCTGGTCTGCGCGCTAGCAGGCGCCGAAGAACCGTCGGCCGCGCGCGAGTCGCTTGACGAAGCGTGGTGGACCGGCCCGATGCTGGCGCCGTCGGCCGGTGCGCTGCCGCAGGGGCATTGGCTGGTCGAACCGTACGTCTACGACGTGATGGCGCCGCACTCCGACGGCTTCGGCTCGCTGAGCTACATCAACTATGGCCTCACCGATCGCCTGACCATCGGCATGATCCCGACCTTCGGCTACAACCGCATCGATGGCGGCGCGGGTTCCTCGCATGTCGGCATTGGCGACGTCAGCGTGCAGGCGCAGTGGAGCGTGACCCGGTTCGACGCCGACAGTGGCATGCCGGCGATGGCGTTCAACGTGCAGCAATCGTTCCCGACCGGCAAGTTCGATCGTCTCGGCAAGCATGTCGGCGACGGCTTCGGCAGCGGCGCGCAATCGACGACGCTGGGCTGGTACATGCAGACCTATTACTGGATGCCGAACGGGCGCATCCTGCGCACGCGCCTGAACTTTGCCTACGCGTTCTCGCGCGATGCGAACATCGAGGACGCCAGCGTTTACGGCACCGCGCAGGGCTTCCGCGGCAGGGCGAGCCCGGGCGATGTCGGCAGCGTCGATCTCGCCTTCGAGTACAGCCTGACCTCGAATTGGGTGCTCGCAGCCGACGTCGTCTACCGGCATGCCGCGAGCACGCGCATCGTCGGCCGCGCCACGCCCGATGCGACGGCGGACGACGTGCGTGTCGACACCGGACCGCATGTGTCGTTCGCGCTCGCGCCCGCGGTCGAATACAACTGGAATGCGAACATCGGCCTGCTGCTCGGCGTACGCGTGATTCCGCACACGAGCACGGCACCGGCGTCGGCGACGCCGGCACTGGCGCTCAACATGGTGTTCTGACGCGCTGCGTGCGAGTCAGAACGCGTGGTCGAAACTGACCTCTCCCTGCACGCCGACCTGATACGCCGACACGCGGCGCTCGAAGAAGTTGGTCAGCTCCTGCACGTCCTGCAGCTCCATGAACGGGAACGGGTTCTTCGCGCCGTAGATCGGCGGCAGGCCGAGCATGGTCATGCGCTGATCGGCGACGTATTCGAGATACTGGCGCATCTCGGCGGCGGACATGCCGACCACACCGCCAGAAAGCACGTCCTCGGCAAACTGCGTTTCGCAGTCGACCGCATCGGCGAGCATCGTGCGCACGTCGGCTGCCCATTGCTCGTCGAACAGCTCGGACTGCTCGCGCCGCACCGTGCGGATCACCTCGAAGGCGAACGCCATGTGTGCGGATTCGTCGCGGAACACCCAGTTCGTGCCCGCGGCCAGGCCCGGCAGCAGGCCACGCGAGCGCAGGAAATAGACGTAGGCGAACGCGGCGAAGAAGAACAAGCCTTCGATGCAGGCAGCGAAGCAGGTGAGGTTGAGCAGGAACTGGCGCTTGTCCGCGTCGCTGTCGATGCGATCCAGTTTCTGCACCGAATCCATCCAGCGCTGGCAGAACTCGGCCTTGTGCCGGATCGAGGGAATGTTCTCGATCGCGGCGAAAGCCTGCGCGCGCCGCTCCGCCTGCGGAATGTAGTTGTCGAGCAGGGTCAGGTAGAACTGCACGTGCAGCGCTTCCTCGTAAAGCTGTCGCGACAGGTACATGCGCGCCTCGGGCGCGTTGATGTGCTTGTACAGGTTGAGCACGAGGTTGTTGGCGACGATCGAGTCGCCGGTCGCGAAGAAGGCGACGAGGCGCTCGATCAGATGGCGTTCGGCCGGCGTCATGCGCTTGTCAAGATGGTTGAGGTCGATCTGGAAGTCGATCTCTTCGACCGTCCAGGTGTTCTTGATTGCGGCGCGATACATCTCGTAGAACTGCGGATAGCGCATCGGTCGCAGGGTGAGGTTGAAACCGGGGTCGAGCAGATGCGAGGTCGTCATTGGCAGGCCTCGCACATTTCCGGGTTCTCTAGCGAGCAGACGACCGCCTCGCTGTCGGAGTAGATCTTCTTCGGTACGGTATCGCTTGCGGTCACCGTTGCCTTTGCGATCTTCGTCGCCGGCCGCGAGCGCAGGTAGTACGTCGTCTTCAGGCTCTTCTTCCACGCATACATGTACATGCTCGACAGCTGGCCGATGTTCGGGTTCTCGATGAACAGGTTGAGCGACTGGCTCTGGTCGATGAACGCGCCGCGCTCGGCGGCCATATCGATCAGCGCTCGCATCGGCAGTTCCCAAACTGTGCGATAGATGATCTTCAGCTCCTCGGGCAGCGCGACGACCGATTGCACGGAGCCCTCGGCGAGCTTGATCGCATCGCGGATCTCGGCCGTCCACAGTCCGAGGCACTTCAGTTCCTCGACGAGGTAGCGGTTGACCTGGAGGAAATCACCCGACAGGGTCTCGCGCTTGAACAGGTTCGACAGCTGCGGCTCGATGCATTCGTAGCAGCCGGCGATCGAGGCGATCGTCGCGGTCGGCGCAATCGCGACCAGCAGGGAGTTGCGCAGGCCATGTGCCTTGATCTGCTCGCGCAGCGCGTTCCAGCGCACGGTGTCGCTCGGCGTCACGTTCCATGCATCGAACTGCAGTTCGCCGCGTGCCGCGCGCGTGTCCGCGAATGCGGCGTGCGCGCCGTGTTCGCGTGCGAGTTCGAGCGAGGCGTGTAGCGCGTGATAGTAGATTTCCTCGGAGATGCGCGCCGACAGTTCGCGCGCGTTTGCCGAATCGAACGGCAGGCGCAATTGGAAAAACACGTCCTGCAGGCCCATCAGGCCCAGGCCAACGGGCCGCCAGCGCAGGTTCGAGGCGCGTGCGGTCGCGATCGGGTAGAAGTTGAGGTCGATCACGCGGTCGAGCTGGCGCACGGCGACCTGCACGGTGTGCGCGAGCTTGTCGAAGTCGAAGGCGCCGTCGACGACGCAACGCGCGAGATTGATCGAGCCGAGATTGCACACTGCCGTTTCCGCGCCGCCGGTGACTTCGATGATCTCGGTGCAGAGATTCGAGAGGTGCACGCGGTTCTCCGCCTGCGCAGTCTGGTTGCAGGCGCGGTTGCAGGCGTCCTTGAACGTCATCCAGCCGTTGCCGGTCTGCGCGAGCGTGCGCATCATCTTCGCGTAGAGATCACGCGCCTTGAGTGTCTTCTTCGCGAGGCCACGCGCCTCCGCCTGCACGTAGGCCTGCTCGAACGCGGCGCCCCAAAGATCGGGGAAGTCGGGCACGTCGGCCGGATCGAACAGCGACCACGCGCCGTCTTCGTCGACGCGGCGCATGAACAGGTCGGGCACCCAGTTGGCGAGATTGAGATGGTGAGTGCGCCGCGCCTCATCGCCGGTGTTGTCGCGCAGTTCGAGGAAGGACTCGACGTCGGCATGCCACGGTTCGAGATAGACGCAGGCCGCACCCTTGCGCTTGCCGCCCTGGTTGACCGCGGCGACGGACGAATCGAGTGTCTTCAGCCACGGCACGATGCCGTTGCTCAGGCCATTGGTCGAACGGATCAGCGAGCCTTCGGCGCGCACGCGATGCCAGGCCACACCGATGCCGCCGGAGAATTTCGACAGCTGCGCGATGTCCTTGTACTTCTCATAGATCGCATCGAGCGAATCGGCCGGCGAGTCGAGCAGGAAGCAGCTCGACAGCTGCTCGTGGCGCGTGCCGGCGTTGAACAGCGTCGGCGAGCTCGGCACGTAGTCGAGCGTCGCGAACAGATGATAGAGCTCGATAGCATCGCTCGTCGTTTGCGTCAGCGCGCAGGCAATGCGCATCCAGAAATGCTGCGGCGTTTCGATGACCTGGCGCTTGTGCGGATGCTTGAGCAGGTAGCGGTCGTACAGCGTGCGCAGGCCGAAGTACTCGAAGCGTGCGTTGAGGCTCGTGTCGATCGCGTCGTTGAACTTGCGCGCATTGGTCTCGACGAAGGCGAGCACGCGCTCGTTGATCAGCCCGGTGTCGAAGCCGAGGCGGATCGACTGCGAGAACGAGTAGACGCCGGGCGCCTGCACTTCCTTGTCGATGTAGCCGGCGAGCAGGCGCGCGGCGAGCTGCGAATATTCGGGTTCCTCGGCGATCAGCGAGGCGGCCGTGCGGATCGAGAGTTCGTCGAGTTCGCGCGTCGAAGCGCCGTCGTAGAGACCGGTGATCGTCTTCACCGCGACCCGCATCGGATCGACGTCGCGCAGGCCGTCGCAGCTGCGCGTCACCGCGCGCACGATCTTGTTGAGGTCGACCGGCTCGTTCGCACCCGAGCGCTTGGTCACGCGCATCGCGGCCGGCGCGCTGTGCGGCGGCGTCAGCGTGAAGCCTGCCTGATTCGCTTGTGCGATCGGGAGCGATGAGATGGGTGTCGCCGAAGGCGCCAGGGTTTCTGTGTCGGACATGTGTGCCTCTCCTTGCCGGTGATGCGGAAGGAAGCAAGGCAGGCGAACGCGGATGCAGGAACAGGCCGCGACCGCCGGCCTTCGCTCCCGCGAGCGAATGCAGAACTGTTTGAGAGGAGAGACGGGCCAGGGTGCGCGATCCCGAAAAAGCGACCAAACGTCACGCTGCCCGGCCATCCTTCCCGCGAAGGTCTGCAAGCCAGACGCCGCGCTTGCGCACGACGATCGCGGGCCGGTATTCGGACTCCCGGGCGCGAGGCAGGCAGCTTGCGCAACGCCCGTCTCACCTACTGCGATGCCGCTTCCCAGATCGTCGAATGCGGCGAATGGATCGCCGCATCTTCAACCCAGTGCTGTTGGCACCGTTCGTTCCCGGTCACCGCTGCGGGGCAGTCCCGGATTCACACCGGGTTCCCGATTAAGTCCTCGCCAACAAGATGCTGGGTTGGACGCCGTTGACGAACACAAGATATGCCGTCTTGATCGGTCCGTCAATCGGCGCGGTGGTCACCGGAACGTGCCGCCCGAGGTCTCGATGCGCCAACCGGTGATCCAGTGGCTGCCCGGCGAAAGCAGCGTCGCGATCGCGCCGACGATGTCGCGGTGCGTCCTACAGCCGAGAGTGCAACGCCGTGAGCGGCGGAGTGTTCCATCCGAGCGTGTTGTAGACGTGATACTGCGCGATGCCCAGGTATTCGTGCAGTGCGATGTCGCAGTAGGCGATGTTCATTCCGCTTGGCGGCAATGAAAATTCGCCCTCGACCGCGTCGGCGCGGATCGGAGTGACGGCAATCCCGAAATGCGCGAAGTACAGCAAGCTGCGCTTCATGTGCAGCGCCGCCGTGACGAGCACGATGTTGTTCGCGCCCTCGCGTTCGAGCAGCGCGCGCGTGAATTTCGCGTTTTCCCAGGTGTTCCGGCTCGCTTCGTCGAGCACGATGTCGGCGCGGTCGACGCCTGCCTTGACGAGCTCTGCCGCATAGACGGCGGCCTCGGACGCGCCGTGGTGCTGCGGATCGCCGCCGCTGAGGATGATCCGGCAGCGGCCGTGATTTTTGCAGCTGGCGTAGAGTTCGAGCGCCTGCAGCATCCGTCCATAGGCGAAAGGAGTCGGTTCGACCACGCTGTCGACCTTCGCCGTGCCGACGCCGAGCACGACGATCGCGTTGCTTTGGCCCCAGCTGACTTGTGGCGGTTTGATGAATGGCGTTTGCAGATCGCTCAGCATCGGCGCCGCCAGAAGGCCGCATCCGGAGAACACAAGCAGCGCGATTCCGGAGACCGCAAGAAAGCTTGCAGTTCGCCGGCGACGTCGATGCAGGACGAATGCCAGAAACAACAGCGCCAGCACGAAGGAAACGATCATCTCTGTTCCCGGATTTGTTCGAGCAAACAACTATAGCGTGTCGTTTGACCGGCTCACGGTAAAACAGTACTATATCGGTACGGTATTAATGCGATCGTCCCTGATCGCGAGAACCAAGAGGCGGCCATCCGGCCGCACTTCTCAACCAGAGCTGCGAACATGCTCCGCGTCAGCAAACTCACCGACTACGCCACCGTCGTCATGACCGTGCTCGCCGAATCGCCCGACGAGGTATTCAGCGCGCAGGCGCTGGCCGAGCGCGTGCACCTCGAACTGCCGACCGTGTCGAAGCTGCTCAAGCAGCTCGCGCAGGCGGAACTCGTCGAGTCGTTCCGCGGCGTCAACGGCGGTTATCGCCTCGCGCGCGCGC
>NZ_DASVOK010000062.1:0-7397 GCF_036383415.1 Rudaea sp.
GGCGTAGACGAGGGTGAGGTTCTTCGGCTTGCCCGTGGCGAACGGTGCGTCGACTTCGTTCGACAGATACAGTTCTTCGAGCGCGATCGCGATCTGCTCGGCGAAGCCGATGCCGACGAAGCCACCGGTGGCGACCGTGTCGCCATCGCGGATCAGGCGCACGGCCTCGGCCGCGCTGACCACCTTGCCCTTGTCCGGTGATCTCAGATAGGCGAGGGCAGGGTGGTGGGGCATTGCACGCGGCTTCCCGTCATTGTGACCAAGGGCGGCTTACACCAGGCCGGTGATGTAGTACACCGCAATGACGAAGAACACCGCGAGCGTCTTCAGGCAGGTGACGGCGAAGATGTCTTTGTACGACTGCTTGTGGGTCAGCCCGCACACCGCGAGCAGGGTGATCACGGCGCCGTTGTGCGGCAGCGTGTCCATGCCGCCCGAGGCCATTGCGGCGACGCGGTGCAGTACTTCGGGCGGGATGCCGGCGGCGTTTGCCGCGGCGATGAAGTCGTTGGCCATCGCCGCAAGCGCGATCGACATGCCGCCCGAAGCCGAGCCTGTGATGCCGGCGAGCGTGGTCACCGACACGGCTTCGTTGACCAGTGGATTCGGGATCGCCTTCAGCGCATCGCGAATGACGATGAAGCCCGGCAGCGCCGCGATCACCGCGCCGAAGCCGTATTCCGACGCGGTGTTCATCGAAGCGAGCAGGGCGCCCGCGATCGCCGACTTGCTGCCCTCGGCGAACTTCGCCTTGAGCTGGTTGAAGCCGAACACGAACACGAGCAGGATGCCGACCAGCAGCGCACCTTCGACCGCCCAGATCGCGACGACCGGCGTCACGTCGACGCTCAGCGGCTTCGCACCCGCGACCAGCGCGACATCGTAGGACTTGCCGTAGTTGGCCTTGATCAAGGTCGTGAAGAGGTAGTTGACGACGCCGACCGCGACCAGCGGCAGGATCGCGATCCACGGATTGACGAGCGAGCCCGCGACCGGCTCCGGCTCGTTGGTGTGCCCGGTGCCATAGCCTTCGCCCGCGGCGAGCGCGGCGCGGCGGCGCCATTCGAGATAGGTGATGCCGCAGACGAAAATGAACACGCCGCCGAGGATGCCGAGCCACGGCGCGGCATAGACGTCGGTCTTGAAGAACGTGGTCGGGATGATGTTCTGGATCTGCGGCGTGCCGGGCAGCGAATCCATCGTGAAGGTGAACGCGCCGAGCGCGATCGTGCCCGGGATCAGGCGCTTCGGGATGTTGCTTTGCTTGAACATCTCGACCGCGAACGGATACACGGCGAAGACGACGACGAACAGTGATACGCCGCCGTAGGTGAGCAGCGCGCAGACCAGCACGATCGCGATGATCGCGCGCTGGCCGCCGATCAGCCCGATCACCGCGCTGACGATGGATTTCGAGAATCCCGACAGCTCGATCACCTTGCCGAACACCGCGCCGAGCAAAAACACCGGGAAGTAGTTCTTGACGAATCCGACCATCTTGTCCATGAACAGGCCGGAGAAGATCGGTGCGACCGCGCCTGGGTCGGTCAACAGCACCGCGCCGAGCGCGGCGACCGGCGCGAACAGGATCACGCTGTAGCCGCGATAGGCCACGAACATCAGAAACGCGAGTGCGGCAAGGCAAATCAGAAAGCTCATGAATCACCTTTCGGAAGTGGGTGGAAGAATTACTGCGGACGGGCAGCGCGATCGATGTTCCGTGGACGCGATACGCATAGCGAGCTTAAACGTTTTGTTTCGATCCGACTGCCTCAAAACCTCATACTAAAGTCGCATGTCTGTCGATGCTGCAACGACCAGATCGAGCGGGTGGAGTTACTGCTGCCGGGAATAAGCGCATGCAAAGCAGTCAGTTGGCGCGTTGTGCAGCGCACACTATCGTGCAGCCATCTCGGTTGCGGAAGAGTCGAATGAGGAATCAGGCAGGCAGCGCATCGGCGAGGATTCTGGTGTTGGGGGGGCTCTTGTTGCAGGCAGGCACGGCGAGTGCGCTGGACTATCCACCCGACGGCCTGGTCATCGATTTGCGCTATCGCTCGGCACACATCAATCAGACGGGTTATGCGAAGCCTGCCAATGCGAATACGGTGCGACTCACGCTGGGCTATCTGTGGAAGTTCGCGCCGGAATGGAGCGCCTACGTCGAAGGCACGCGTGTCTTCGCCATTTTCGGCGAACACTACAACACAGGTGCGAACGGCAATACGCACCGCCCCTCGGAAGGCGATCCGCCGTCGAGCGAAGTGTCGAGCGCCTGGGTGGCCTACGACAACGGCACGGCGTCCGCGCGCTTGGGGCGGCAATATGTCAGCCTCGACAACGACCGCTTCTTCACGCCGGGTCTGTGGCGCCAGAATCCGCAATCGTTCGACGCCGTCGCCGCGGCGCTGAAATTCGATACCGGCACGACGATCAAATATTTCTATCTCGACGAGGCGCAGCGTTCGGTCGGCCACGACTACCCCGACCCGACCCAGCGTGAGTGGCAGCTCGATGCGCATCTGATCCACATCGATCAGAAACTCCCGCTCGGCACGCTGACCGGCTACGACTATCTCGTCGAAAACGACACGAACGCCAAGAATTCCTGGCGTACGGCCGGCCTGCGCTGGGTCGGCAAATACCAGTTCGGCAATACCGGCACGGCGCTCGGCTGGACGGCGGAAGGCGCACGCCAGAACAGCTGGCGCAACAATCCGCAGCATTATCAGGCGGACTACCACTTGTTCGAAGTCAGTTATGGATTTTCTTGGGCCAGCCTGAAGCTTGGCGACGAGGTACTCGGCGGTAACGGCAAGTACGCGTTTTCGTCGCCGTACGGATCGAACCACGGTTTCGACGGCTGGACGAGCCAGTTCAAGAACACGCCGCCGAACGGACTCGAAGACCGCTACGTCGCCGCGTTCGGCAAGATCGACTCGCGCCTGACCTGGAGCGTGACCTTCCACAACTTCTTCGCCGATCGCGTGAACCAGCGCTATGGTTCGGAACTCAACGCGATGATCAATTATCAGTTGCGCAAGGATTTGAGCATCGAGCTCGATTACGCCGACTATCATCGCAACACGTTCGGTTCGGCAGAACGCGCGCTCTGGGCGACGCTGGAATACAAGATCGGCAAGCAGGGCGGGTATTGAACATTCGCGCACTCTACAAACTTGCCTGGCGGAAAGATTGCCCCTAAAGTCGAGGCATCAATAGCTCAAGGAGACGAGTATGTTGCCCCGCGATGCGGTGTTGGTTGCGATATTGATGGCGGCGGGCATGACAGCTGCGAAAGCAGACCAACCTGCCGCGATATATTCGATGGAAGCCGTCGGCGAGGTACAAATAGCCACGGATGGGCACGTCAGCGATTACAGGCTTGCCAGCAAATTGCCGGATGAAGTCGCGAAGTTGATCGATCAGAACGTGCGCGGCTGGCATTTCGAGCCGATTTTGGTCGACGGGCAGCCGGTCGTCGCCAGGACCACCATGCATATCCATTTGACCGCCGAGCCGATCGCAGGCGGCAAAGACAATTACAAACTGCGCATCGCCAGCATGAATTTCGGTGAGCCGCGGCATGCCGGCCAGATGAAACCGCCGCACTATCCGATGGAAGCGGTCGCCGCGCATCTCGGCGCGCGAGTTCTGTTGTATCTGCGCCTCGATGAAAACGGCAAGGTCGTCGAAGTGCAACCGTATCAAACCAGCCTCGGCGCGCGCACTCGTTCAGAACATGAAGCGGAAAGCTGGCGCAAGGTATTCGAGAGATCGAGCGTAGCCGCCGCGAAGGAGTGGCGTTACGACATGACCGAAACGGTCGACGGAAAGCCGATGGGTACCACAGTGATCGTCCCGATCGAATACGGCGTTGGCGATACCCGCGCGGAGGCCTTGAAGGAAAACAAGTGGAAGGGGTACGTACCCGGCCCCATTCATCCTGCGCCCTGGATGAACAAGCCTGGCCTAGCCGCCAATCAGGACTTGTCTGAGCTCAAAGGCAACGAATCGCTGTCGCTCGATTCGCGCTTCAAGCTCAAGAACGACGTGGTCGGCAAGACGCTGTAGTCCGTGTCATGCCGGCTGGCGACTTTGCCAGCCGGCGTCTTGTCGCGGCATGGTAAAATGTGCGCCTGTGCGGCGTTCCGCCGCTGTTTTGTGCAAGGACACCCATGTCGTTGACCCAAGCCCGCACCATGCCCGGTGTGATGGAGCTGCTGCCGCTCGACCAGATCGCGTTCGCCGAGATGCTCGACACCGTGCGTCGCAATTACGAGCGCTTCGGCTTCCTGCCCATCGAAACGCCGGTGATCGAATACTCCGACGTGCTGCTGACCAAGTCGGGCGGCGAGACCGAGCGGCAGGTCTACTTCGTGCAGTCGACCGGAGCGCTGGAAAAGGGCGAGGACAAGCGGCCTGAGCTTGCGCTGCGCTTCGATCTGACCGTGCCGCTCGCGCGTTACGTCGCGGAGCACGAACACGACCTGAGCTTCCCGTTCCGTCGCTATCAGATGCAGCGCGTCTACCGCGGCGAGCGTGCGCAGCGCGGCCGCTTCCGCGAGTTCTACCAGTGTGATATCGACGTGATCGGCAAGGACGAGCTATCGATTCGCTACGACGCGGAAATCCCCGCGGTGATCTACAGCGTGTTCCGCGATCTCAAGATCGGACCGTTCACGATCTGGCTCAACAACCGCAAGATCATGCGCGGCTTCTTCGAAGGCCTCGGCATCACCGACATCGAGCAGCAGGCGCTCGCGCTGCGCGAAGTCGACAAGCTCGACAAGCGCGGCGCGGATTACGTGCGCGACACGCTGATGGGCGAGGGTTTCGGCCTGTCGGCTGATGCGGCGAAAAAGATCCTCGACTTCGTGCAGATCCGTTCGCACGGTTATGGCGATGCACTGGCCAAACTCGATGCGCTGGGGCAGGGCAGCGAGGTGTTCAACCAGGGCATCGTCGAACTGCGCGAAGTGCTGACAATGATCCGTGCGCTCGGCGTGCCGGAGACGCATTACGCGATCAACCTGTCGATCGCGCGCGGCCTCGACTACTACACCGGCACGGTCTATGAGACCACGCTCAACGAGCATCCGCAGATCGGCTCGATCTGCTCGGGCGGACGTTACGAGAATCTCGCCTCGAACTACACCAAGTCCAAGCTGCCCGGCGTTGGCATCTCGATCGGCGCGACGCGCCTGTTCTGGCAGTTGCGCGAGGCGAAGCTGATCGACACCGCGCAGTCGACGGTCAAGGTGCTCGTCACGCAGATGGATGAGGCGCAGCTTCCCGCCTATCTCGAACTCGCCACGCAACTGCGCAACGGCGGCATCGCGACTGAAGTCGTGCTCGACGGCGGCAAGCTCGGCAAGCAGTTCAAGTACGCCGACCGCGCCGGCATCCGCTTCGTCGTCGTGCTCGGTTCGGACGAAATCGCCAAGGGCACGGTGACGGTGAAGGATCTGCGCAAGGAAGACCAGTTCGAGGTCGCTCGCAGCGAACTCGTGCGCACCTTGCGCGTGGAACTTGAGCAGGCCGAGGCGATGAAGATATGAGCGCCCCGATTCGTCTGGACGGTTCCAGCCTCACGCGCGCGCAACTCGTCGCGATCGCAAAGCAGGGCACGAAGATCGAACTCGATGCAGCGCAACTCGCGAAGGTGCAACGCACAGCCGACTTCCTCGCCGAGCAGGTGCAGCGCGGCGAGCCGATCTACGGCGTGACGACCGGCTTTGGCAGCAATGCCGACAAGCTGCTCGGTGCGCACCGTGCGCGCGACGAACTGCCCGGCGGCAATCCGGAGAGGCGCGACGGCACGCTTCTGGAAGAGTTGCAGCACAACCTCGTCGTCACCCATGCGGTCTGCGTCGGCAAGCCGCTAGCGGTCGAAGTCGTGCGCGCGATGCTCGCGATCCGCGTCAACACGCTGATGCGCGGGCATTCGGGCATTCGCGCGGCGACGCTGCAGTCGCTCGCCGAACTTCTCAACCGCGACATCATTCCGGTGATTCCCGAGAAGGGCTCGGTCGGCGCGAGCGGCGATCTGGCGCCGCTGTCGCATCTGGCGATCGTGCTGCTCGGCGAAGGCGAGGCGTTTTACCAGGGCGAGCGTTTGCCCGGCAGCGAAGCGCTGAAACGCGCGGGACTCTCGCCGGTGCGCCTGTCGTTCAAGGAAGGTCTCGCACTCAACAACGGCACCGCGCAGATGCTCGCAAGCGGCGCGCTCGCTCTCGACGCGCTCGAAAAACTTCTTGCGACCGCCGATCTTGCCGCGGCGATGACGCTCGATGCGTTCGCCGGCCGCAGTTCCGCTTTCAAGCAGGAAGTGCATGCGCTGCGTCCGCATCCGGGGCAGGTACAGACTGCTGCCAATCTTCGCCGCCTGCTCGGCGACTCGACGCTCGTCGATATTCCGTATCACCTCGTGCCGCGCTTCAAGACCTGGCTCGCCGATTCGTGGAGCGACCCGGCAGATCAGGCGCATCGCTTCGATCTCGGCTGGGACTACGTGCCACCGTCGCAGCGTCACGGCAAGGAGGCGTTCTACGCGCGCTTCATGCCGTTCAAGGGCGGCAAGAAGCACCAGCCGCAGGATGCCTACAGCCTGCGCTGCATCCCGCAGGTACACGGCGCCGTGCGCGACGCGCTTGCGCAGGCGCAGCGCGTGTTCGACATCGAACTGAATTCGGTCACCGACAATCCGCTGATTTTTCCCGATGCCGAGAACGCGAAGGTGATCGAGGATCAGGTGATCTCGGCTGGTCACTTCCACGGCATGCCGCTCGCGCTCGCGATGAGCTACGTCAAGGCGGCGATCCCCGTGCTCGCCTCGATCAGCGAGCGCCGCCTCAACAAGCTCGTCGATCCGGCGACCAACGACGGCCTGCCGGCGTTCCTGATCGGCAACGAGGACGCGACTGATTCCGGTTTCATGATCGTGCAGTACACCGCCGCGGCGCTGGTCAACGACCTTGCCACGCGCGCCCATCCGGCCAGCGTCTACTCGGTGCCTACCAGCGCGAACGCCGAGGACCACGTCTCGATGGGCACGAACGAAGCACGCCACGTGCTCGAAATGATCGAAGATCTCGGCCACGTGCTCGCGCTCGAGCTGTACACCGCAGCGCAGGCGCTCGAATATCGGCAGGACATGCTCAACGCGGCACGCACGCTCGCCGCGCGCGGCGATTGGCGGAGTCTCGCGGCAAAAGTTTCGGGCGCGCCGAAGCCCGATCACGAAAGCCACGCGCAGTTCGTCGACGAGGTGAAGAAGTTGATGGCCGCGCTGGCGGGCAGCGAGGAATTCCACGCCGGCTCCGCCATGCAGGCGGCGTTCGCGAAGATCCGCGAACGCATCGGCTTCATGCAGCGCGACCGTGCGATGGACCAGG
>NZ_DASVOK010000063.1:0-31426 GCF_036383415.1 Rudaea sp.
CATCGCGTTGTAGAGATGGGTGAAACCGTGCACGCCGAGATCGAGTGCGGCACGCGTTTCATCATAGCTGGCCGCCGTGTGGCCGGCCGCGACGATCACACCACGCGCGATGAATTCGCGGATCACCCCGGCCGGCACACGATCCGGCGCCAGCGTCAGCAGGGTCTTGCCGTTGCGCAGCGACGCGGCCATCGCAATTTCGTCCGCATCCGGCACGCGGAACTTGCTCGCGTCGTGCACGCCCTTGCGCGTCGGTGCGAGATACGGGCCTTCGAGATGGATGCCGAGCACGCCGGGCACATGCTGCTCGATTGCGGCATCGACCGCGGCGATCGCGCGCTGCATCACTTCGGCATCGTCGCTGATCAGGGTCGGCAACATGCCGGTCGTGCCGTAGCGGCGATGCGCCTGCGCGATGCGGTGCACCGCATCGACCGTCGGCTCGTCGTTGAACAGCACGCCGCCGCCGCCGTTGACCTGGGTGTCGATGAAGCCCGGAACGAGGCTGCTGCCGCGCAAGTCCTGCACTTGCTGCGCGCGTCCGTCCACGTCGCCATCAGCGACGATGTCGATGATGCGCCTGCCTTCGATCAACACGGCGAGCCCATCGCGGAAACCTTCTTCGACGAGTACCTTGGCGTTGACAAGTGCAGTCGTTGTCATCTGGGCACCTCGAAAAATCTACTGCGCTCGATTTGCGCGCCGGCAATGCTCGAAATCCTCTCATGCTCTACGTGTGCTACGGTTCCTGCGCTCCAGCGACGCACAAAATCCCTTCGCTCGCTACGCTTTTTTGAGGCACCCGTCATACGGTCCTCGTCACCTTGTTCAGATGCGGCGGCACATCGGGATTGTGCCCGCGTGCGATCGACAATGCATTCGCCGCCTTGTAGAAACCCTGCACGGCGATCAGCGGCGCGCAGACCGGATGCGGTGCCGCCGCAACCGGCAGGCGATGCGACTGAGCCGAATCGGACGAAGTCACCCACACCTTCGCACCACGGGCCGCGAATTCATCGGCGACTTCGCGTATACCGGCGATGGACTCGTCCTGCTGGGTCAGGAACAGCACCGGAAAATCGCGGCCGACCAGCGCCATCGGCCCGTGCTTCACCTCGGCCGAGCTGAATGCCTCGGCATGCAGGCCACAGGTTTCCTTGAGCTTGAGCGCGGCTTCCTGCGCCGCGCCGAGGCCGAGGCCACGGCCGACGACGAACAGATCGTGCGCGCCGACCAGCCCGTCCACGAGCGGCGACCAGTTCATCGCCCAGGTCGCACGCATCGCATCGGGTGTGTCCTGCAGCGCCGCATACAACGCCTCGTCGCCGTTCCAGCGTGCGGCGATATGCACCAGCGCAGACAAGGCGCAGAGATAGCTCTTGGTCGCAGCAACGCTCAGTTCCGGTCCCGCGCGCAGCGGCACGACCGTATCGGCGACCCTAGCCAGCGGCGAGTCCTCGACATTGACGAGAGCTACGACGTGCGCGCCGGCCTCGCGCGCGCCGCTTGCCGCACGCACGAGGTCGGGGCTGCCACCCGACTGCGAAATCGCGATATAGAGTGCGCCGTCCAACTGCTGCTTGGCGTGATAGATCGAACTGATCGAAGGCGATGCCGAGGCGGTCATCAGGCCGACCTGCGTCTCGAACACGTACTTGCCGAATGTCGCGGCATGATCGGAACTGCCACGCGCACAGGTGACAATGAAGCGCGGCGGCGCGGCTTTCAGCTTGTCGACGAGCGCGGCGACGATGGCGTCGTTGGCAACGAGCTGGCGCGCGATCGCATCGGCGCTCTCGCCGGCCTCGTGGAACATCTTGGTCTCATTCGGCTTCAGCATGGGCGTGACATCGTTGTCATTCGGATGCGACATGGTAGCGGGAATTTGGTGCGAGAGATATCGGAAACCGTCTACTCGCCGTGCAGTTCGGCGACAAAATCGTAGGCGTCGCCGCGGTATAGCGAGGTGGTGAACTCGACCACGCGCCCGTCATCGAGAAACGCGCGACGTTCGATCGCCAGCGCCGGGCTGCCAGCATCGCAATCGAGCAGCTTCGCATCGTCGACGCCGAGCGCGACCGCACGCAGGCGTTGCAGCGCGCGTGTCGGCCGGCAACCGATCTGCTCAAGTGCATCGTAGAGCGACAGCTTGATCGCATTCGGGTCGGCGATGACCGCGGACGGCACGACCGTTGATTCGACCGCGAGCGGCTTGTCGTCTGCGAAACGCAGGCGACGCAGACGGATCACATCGGCGCCTGGCGAAAGATTGAGCGCCATCGCCTCCTCCGGCGTGACTTCGCCGACGCCGCGCTCAAGGAATTTCACCCGTGGCTTGAGCCCGCGCGCGCGAAGGTCATCGGTGAATCCGGTCAGGCGCGAAAACGACTTGACGATGCGCTCGGCGACAAACGTGCCGGCGCCGTGACGCTGGGTCAGCAGACCATCTTCGACCAGTCCGCCGATCGCCTTGCGCACGGTGACGCGCGACAACGCGAGCTTCTTCGCCAGATCGCGCTCGCTGGGCAATGCCTGCCCCGGCGGGAACGCGCCCGACTCGATCGTGTTCTGGATCGCGCGGCGCAGACGCAGGTACGCCAGCGAGCGTTGCGCATCGCTGCCGCCGCGATCGAGCTTTCGGTATTCGCCGTACAGGGTCGCTTGCATGCCACAATCATACCAATGAAATACCACTTTGACCATGGCGCCTTGCTTTCGTTCGTCGGCATTTCCGTAAATGCACTCAGGCATATGCGAAGAATCACGCAGCGGCTGGCCTTTACTCGTCATTCTCGCGCAGGCGAGAATCCAGCTCTTTCCATTGACCTCGTGTCTATAGAGCAAGTGCTTCCACTCGCCCTTCGGGCGAGCGGGTTACTTTGCTTGCACTAAGAAAGTAACCAAAGAAATGCGCCCCAGAGCATTGCGCCCGGTGCGCCTCCTGCACGCCGGGCCCGCGTCAGCGGCCGGGTTCCGTTGACTGCACATCCCTGTCCAGACAACGGAATCGGCGCGATCCATCGCGCCGTCCCTGCGGGCGTTTCCGTCCGCCGCCGTCGCAATGCAATGGGGACCCGGAAGAGCCAGAGCAGCGCGCTCCTGCGCGCAGAAACCAAGGCAAGAGCAAAGGCGCTGCATGCTGTTGCTCTTGATCTGGCTCTTGATCTTCGGGTCCCCGTTTGCCGCGGCGAGGGCATGACGGAAACGCCCGCAGGGTCGCGCGCACGATGCGCGCGAGTTCGTTGCACGCATATGGACGTGCGTTCAACGAACCACAGCATGCTCTCGCGCACCGCCACAGGCGGCGCGGCATCCGGGGCGCATTCTCTTTGGTTATCTTTCTCTTGTGCGAGCAAGAGAAAGTAACCCGCGCGCCGGACGCGCGCGGAAAACCGAAGGGACGCGCCATCACATTCCGAAACGCAGGCTGCGTGGCATCCATGCAGTCTGGATTCCGGCAGTCCCTGCCGGAATGACGAGCAAAAAACAAAGCGAGCGCCAGTGCTATTGCCAATCAGTGGTATGAAAGTGGTATCATTCGCCAATCGAATAAAATTCCAACGCAGAACAAGCTTCCGGAGCGCAACCGTGGCAGAAATGAAAGTGGTCGACCTGTTTGATCTCGTCATCTTCGGCGGCACTGGCGACCTCGCCATGCGCAAGCTGCTGCCGGCGATGTACCGGCGCTATGCCGATGGCCAGATTCCGCCGGAGAGCCGCATCATCGGCGTCGCCCGCACCAAGGACACCGACGAGTCGTACCGCGACAGCGTGCGTGCGGCGATCGCGCAGCATGTGAAGAACGCCGACCCGGCGACCGTCGACCGCTTTCTCGCGATGGTGCACTACTTCGGCCTCGACGCGACCCAGGACGCGGGCTGGAATGAATTCGAAACCGACCTGAAGTCGCGCAAGGGCCGCGTGCGCGTGTTCTATTTGTCGACGAGCCCGAGCCTGTTCGTCGCGATCTGCGATCGCCTGCGTGCGCACGGCCTCAACGGCGACGACGCGCGCGTCGTGATCGAGAAACCGATCGGCAGCGACCTCGCCAGCGCGACCGTGATCAACAACGACGTCGCCAGCGCGTTCGACGAAAAGCACGTGTTCCGCATCGACCACTATCTCGGCAAGGAGACCGTGCAGAACCTGCTCGCGCTGCGCTTCGGCAATGTGCTGTTCGAGCCGCTGTGGAACGCCCGGCGCATCGACCATGTGCAGATTACCGTGGCCGAAACGGTCGGCTTGGAAAAGCGCGGCGCCTACTATGACAACGCCGGCGCGCTGCGCGACATGGTCCAGAACCACCTGCTGCAGCTGCTCTGCATGGTCGCGATGGAAGCGCCCGCCTCGCTCGACGCCGATGCGGTGCGCGACGAGAAACTCAAGGTGCTGCGCTCGCTTAAATCCATCGACCAGAACAACGCGATCCTGCACACCGTGCGCGGCCAGTACCGCGCCGGCGCGAGCAACGGCGGCGCGGTGCCGGGCTATCTCGAAGACCTCGGCAAACCGAGTTCGAACACCGACACCTTCGTCGCGATCAAGGCCGAAGTTGACAACTGGCGCTGGGCCGGCGTGCCGTTCTACCTGCGCACCGGCAAGCGCCTGCCCGCGCGCGTGTCCGAGATCGTCATTCAGTTCAAGGAGATTCCGCACTCGATCTTCCTGCCTTCGGCCGGCCCGATCGCACCGAACCGGCTCATATTGCGCCTGCAGCCCGACGAGGGTGTGAAGCTGTGGCTGATGATCAAGTCGCCCGGCCCCGGCGGATTGCGTCTGCAGGAAGTACCGCTCGACATGAGCTTCGCCGAAGCGTTCGGCGTCTCGCAACCCGATGCCTACGAGCGCCTGTTGCTCGACGTCGTGCGCGGCAACCTCACCTTGTTCATGCGCCGCGACGAAGTCGAAGCGGCATGGAGCTGGGTCGATCCGATCCTCGCCGCGTGGAAGGCCAGCCCCGAAGCGCCCAAGCCCTACACGGCGGGCACCTGGGGGCCGAGCGCGTCGGTCGCGCTGATCGAGCGTGACGGCCGCACCTGGCACGACGCGGACACGAACGACGCATGAGCACGCTCGACTACCAGCGTTTCGCCGACGGCGCACAGCTCGCCGACGCACTCGCCGTCGCGGTCGCCGACAATCTTGCGCAAGCCATCGCCGTACGCGGTCATGCCCTGCTCGCGGTGTCGGGCGGCAAGACGCCGCAGCGCTTCTTCCACGCCCTGTCGCAACAATCGCTCGACTGGACCAAGGTGGTCGCCACCTTGGTCGACGAACGCTGGGTGCCGGCCAACGATGCGCGTTCCAACGAGGCTTTCGTGCGTGCGAACCTGCTCCAGGGTCGCGCCGCTGCCGCGCGGTTCGCACCGCTTTACCAGGCCGGCATCGCGACGCCGGAGGAAGGCGTGCATGCAGTCAGCGCGCGCATCGCCATGCTCGATCTGCCGTTCGACGCGCTCGTGCTCGGCATGGGTGAAGACGGTCACACCGCATCGTTCTTCCCCGGCGGCGACAAGCTCGCCGAAGCAATCGATCCGAACGGCCATGCGCTGATCCTGCCGATGCGTGCGCCCGGCGCGGGCGAACCACGCATCACGCTGACCCTGCCGGCAATCCTAGACAGCCGCGCGATCTACCTGCACATCGAAGGCGAACGCAAGCGCGAGGTGCTCGAAAGCGCGCGTTACGTCGCCGCGACGAACCGCGCCTATCCGATCAGTGCCGTGCTCGGCAACGCGCGCACGCCGGTTCGGGTGTATTGGTGCCCTTGAGTCCCGAGAAATTCCCATGCCCGTAAATCCCGTCGTAGCCAAAGTCACCGCACGCATCGCCGAGCGCAGCCGCAAGACACGCGAGGCCTATCTCGACAAGATCGATCGCGCCAAGGGCCACGGCCCGCATCGCAAGCGCCTGTCCTGCGGCAACCTCGCCCACGGCTTCGCCGCCTGCGGCGCGGACGACAAGGCGACGATCCGCGCCAATGCGCACGCGAACATCGGCATCGTCAGCGCCTACAACGACATGCTTTCGGCGCACCAACCGTACGAGACTTATCCCGAACTGATTCGCCGCACCGCACGCGCGATCGGTGCGACCGCGCAGGTCGCCGGTGGCGTGCCGGCGATGTGCGACGGCGTCACCCAAGGCCAACCCGGCATGGAGATGAGCCTGTTCTCGCGCGACGTGATCGCACTCGCGACCGCCGTCTCGCTGTCGCACGACATGTTCGACGCGGCTCTCTACCTCGGCATCTGCGACAAGATCGTGCCGGGCCTGATGATCGGCGCGCTCACCTTCGGCCATCTGCCAGCGATCTTCGTGCCCGCGGGGCCGATGCCGAGCGGCATTCCGAACGATGCGAAATCAAAGGTGCGCCAGCTCTACGCCGAAGGCAGGGCCAGCCGCGAAGAACTGCTTGAAGCCGAGGCCGCCTCGTATCACGCACCGGGAACCTGCACGTTCTACGGCACGGCCAATTCGAACCAGATGCTGATGGAGTTGATGGGCCTACACCTGCCGGGCGCGAGCTTTGTCGCACCGAACTCGGCGTTGCGCGAGGCGCTGACCGTGGCCGCGGTCGAGCGCGTCGCCGCGATCACCGCGCTCGGCCACGACTACACGCCAATCGGCCGCATCGTCGACGAGCGCGCGATCGTCAACGGCATTGCCGGCCTGCACGCAACGGGCGGCTCGACCAACTTGTTGCTGCACATCGTCGCGATCGCGCGCGCTGCCGGCATCATTGTCACGCTCGAGGATTTCGATGCAATCGCCAGTACCGTGCCGCTGCTCGCGCGCGTCTATCCGAACGGCAAGGCCGACGTGAACCAGTTTCATGCCGCGGGCGGATTGAATTTTCTCATTGCGCAGCTGCTCGACGCGGGCCTTGTGCACGCCGACGTCAACACGGTGAACGGCACAGGCCTCGACGGCTACCGCAAGCACGCGCTGCTTGATGCGGATAAGAAGTTGAGCTACGTGCCGGTTGCCGCGACGAGCCATGACGAAACGGTGCTGCGTCCAGCATCGAATCCATTCCGCCTCGATGGCGGCTTGAAGGCATTGGATGGCAATCTCGGCCGTGCGGTGATCAAGATTTCCGCGGTCGCGCCCGAGCGCGCCGTGATCGAAGCGCCCGCCGTCGTATTCGAGGAACAGGACGACGTGAAGGCCGCGTTCGAACGCGGTGAACTCGATCGCGATTTCATTGCCGTCGTGCGCTTCCAGGGCCCACGCGCGAACGGCATGCCCGAACTGCACAAGCTCACGCCGACGCTTGGTGTGCTGCAGGACCGCGGTTTCAAGGTCGCGCTCGTCACCGACGGACGAATGTCGGGCGCATCGGGCAAGGTACCCGCGGCGATCCATCTCACGCCCGAAGCGGCATCCGGCGGCGCGATCGCGAAGATCCGCAACGGCGATATCGTGCGTCTCGATGCGAACGCGGGCACACTCGAAGTCAAAGTCGATGCGGCGACATTCGCCGCGCGTGAGCCGGTGAAAGACCACAATCTCGCCTCGCATCACGTCGGTTTGGGGCGCGAATTGTTTTCGTTGTTCCGTGATACCGTCGGCGCCTCCGATGCCGGCGCCAGCGTGTTCGGAAATTGAGTGAAGAAAAAAATCGTTTTGGAGTTTGATCCGTGACCACCCCCATCGAAAAGAAACAAGCCGAAGTCGAGAAAACCCTGCGCCTCGCCCCCGTCGTTGCCGTCGTCGTGATCGAGGATCTCGCCGCAGCCGTGCCGCTCGCAAAGGCACTCGTCGCCGGCGGCATTCCGGCAATCGAGATCACGCTGCGCACACCAGTCGCGCTCGATGCGATCCGCGCGATCGCGAGCGAAGTCGAAGGCGCCGTCGTCGGCTCGGGCACCGTGTTGACTCCGAGCGACCTGAAAGCCTCCGAACGCGCCGGTGCGCGCTTCGCTGTCTCGCCGGGTGCCACACGCAACCTGCTCGACGCGGCCGACTCGAGCCTGCTGCCTTGGCTGCCGGCCGCGGCAACGGCGAGCGAAGCGATGGCGCTGTTCGAGCGCGGCTATCGCTTCCAGAAATTCTTCCCGGCCGTGCCCGCAGGCGGCGTCAACTTGCTCAAGGCCTGGGCCTCGCCGCTGCCCGGCATCACCTTTTGTCCGACCGGCGGCATCCGCGAAAACACGGCGCCCGATTTCCTCGCCAGCCCGAATGTCGCCTGCGTCGGTGGTACGTGGCTGTCGCCGGCCGATGCACTCAAGGCCGGCGATTGGAAGAAGATCGAAGCGCTCGCGCGCACTGCCGCGGCGCTGAAAGCAGCGGACTGATCCTCGCAGCTTGCGCCCTCTCTGGGCGCGCGGGTTCTATGGTTTGGTTTGCGCTGCCCCGGGTCGCACCGGCCCGGTCGAACCGCGGATCACCAAGGTGGGGCTGAAGCCGACGTTCGCTATGCTGTGCTCGGCATGGCGGCCGTGCTTGAGTTCGCCGATGAGGCGTTCGGTCGCGCGCCGCGCGATGTCGCCGGTCGCTTGCGCCGCCGTGGTCAACGCCGGCCAGCATTGGCGCGAGAACGGACTGTCCTCGAAGCCGGCGATCGAAAGGTCGTAGGGCACGTTCAAATTCGCTGCCTTGGCCGCAGCGAGCACGCCCGCGGCGATCTCGTCGTTCGAGCCGAAGATCGCGGTCGGCGGATTCTTCAACGCCAGCAGTTTTCGCGCGCCACGGAAACCGTCGTCGAACGAATAGTCGCCTTCGACGATCAGCGCCTTGTCGATCGCAATGCCGTAGTGCTTGAGTGCATCTTCGTAGCCCTTGAAACGTTCCGGACTCGAACGATGCGCCTTGCCGCCCCAGAGAAAGCCGATGCGCTGGTGGCCGAGCTGGATCAGATGCTCGGTGACCGCATAGGCCGCGTCGCGGTCGTCGACGAAGACGCAGGGAAAACCGTCGCGCGGATCTTCCGCGGCGGAAAGAATGCGCACGAACTTGATCTTGTTCGCGGCGAGGAACTGGATCAGCTCCATGCGCTCCGACATCGGCGGTGCAAGGACGAGGCCGGCGAGACGCGAGCGCTGCACGAGCAGACGCAACTCCTCGGCCAGACCCGGTGAATTCGAATCGCAGGGGTGGATGTTGAGATCGAAACCGGTCTCGCGGCAGACCGAGAGCACGCCGTTCTGCATGCTGATCACGTAGTACGCGTTCGGGTTGTCGTAGACCATGCCGATCGTGTACGACTTCGCGCTGCGCAGGCTGCGTGCGGACTGGTCTGGCTGGTAGCTGAGTTCGGCGATCGCGCGCTCGACGCGCTTGCGCGTGGCCTCGAGCACCGACGGCTCGTTGTTGACCACGCGCGACACGGTTTTCAGCGACACCTTCGCGCGCTTGGCGACATCCTTGATCGTGGCGCTGCGTCTGGGTGTCGTCGTGTCCGGTTTCATTTGTCTCATCTGCATGCAGCCCGTGTCCATTGTCGCCTGAAAGCCAACGAGCGGCCAGTTACGCGGCAAGCGCAAGTCTTGCGCATCCGCGCTGCTCCCATCGATCGCTGCGGCGCGGCGTCCGATGCGTTTCCATTTCGATTACCGCAGCTTGCGCCATTAAAACAGAATTTTTCTCAACGTTGTCATCCGAATTTGCTGCGCCGCACCGCACTGCACAAGGGTTTTCACCAAATTCAGCCGGAAAGAAAAATTTTTGTCATCATCTGTTGACAACGTTGTCATCATACCGGAAACTCCGCCGCGACCGATGGATTCGATCACCGTCGGCAGCATTAGGGATTCCGGGCAACGCCCGGGAACGTTTCGACAACGAAGCGGGGAAACGCAAGTCAATGCAAGGCGCAAGTCCGCACATCGCCGGCCAGCCGTTGCAACGCGCGCACGCGAAATCTGCCGCGCGCACGCCATTCATCGCGGCCGATGTTGGCGGAACCCATGCTCGCGTGGGACTCGTTCAGCCCGGCACCGATGACGGCGAACGACTGAGCGTTCTGCATTATCGCAAGTTCGTCTGTGCCGACTACAGGGATCTGCACGACATCCTGCGCGAATTTACCGATGCCGTGGACGGCCCGATCGCCGCACATGCCTGCATCGCCTGCGCCGGCCTTGTCAGCGGCGACGACCTGATCAACGCCAACCTGCCCTGGCGCGTTTCGATTTCGCGCCTGCGCGGCGAACTGGGCCTCGACCGCGTCGTCCTCGTCAACGATTTCACTGCCGTAGCCTATGCCGCTCACTTCCAGGGCATCGCGGAGTCGACCTTGATCGCCGGCCACGGCGCGATCGACCCCGCACTGCCGCGGCTCGTCGTCGGCCCTGGCACGGGCCTCGGTGCCGCGGTACTGATTCCCGGCGGCGATCGCCCCGGCATTCTCGCTACCGAAGGCGGCCATGCGGCACTCGCCGCGCGTACCGAGCTCGAACAGGAAGTCCTGCACCGCCTCGGCAACGGTTCGGTACACGTGCCGAACGAGCAAGTCTTTTCCGGCCCCGGCCTGTACGCGCTCTATCGCATGCTGTGCGAGTTGCGCGCGGTGCATGCCCAATTCGAATCACCCGCGCAGGTCACCGCCGCGGCGCTTGCACGAAAAGAGGCCCTGGCGCTGGAAACCGTCGAATTGTTCTGCGCCTGGTTCGGCAGCCTGATCGGCGATCTCGTGATGCTGCTGGGCGCCTACGGCGGAGTGTATCTGGCCGGCGGCGTGCTGCCGCAGATTGCGCCGCTGCTGCGCGCAAGCGGCTTCGCCGCGCGCCTGGCCGACAAAGGCACGCTGCACACCGTGCTCGAACGCGTTCCGGTGCATCTGATCGACCACGGCCAGCTTGGCGTGACCGGCGCAGCGCACTGGTTTCTCGACCACGAATCCGAGGGAAGAAAAAGCTGAGAGATTCACAAGAAGTGAAGCACACGGAATCCGGTATCGGTGCGGGATTGCACGTCACATAAATATAAAAGTATATAAGTGGAAAAATGCTGGGGATACGGCGAACGCCAAGTCTTCCTGACAATACACACACCATTGAGAGGGCTACCGATGAAATATTCCAAGACCATGCTGGCTGCGAGCATCGCCGCCAGTCTCTATGCCAGCGCACTCGCCTACGCCGCCGCTCCGGTCGCGACCGATCCGCAGCAGACACCGTCGTCGCAGGACGACGCGAACAAGAAGAACGCCGAGGAACTCGGCACCGTCGTCGTCACCGGCATCCGCGATACCGAAGCCAGATCGCTCCAGCTCAAGCAGGCCTACGATTCGCATGTCGAGATCGTCACCGCCGAGGACGTCGGCAAGCTGCCGGCGAAGAACGTGGCCGACACGCTCGAACGCCTGCCCGGCGTCAACATCTCCTCTTCTAGCGCGAGCGAAGGCGGCTTCGACGAGAACGACCGCGTTTCGCTGCGCGGCACAAATCCCAGCCTCACGCAAACGCTGATCAACGGCCACACCGTCGGTACCGGCGACTGGTTCGTGCTGAGCCAGGTGCAGACGGTCGGACGCAGCGTCAGCTACAGCTTGTTGCCGTCGGAAATCGTCAGCGAAGTGATCGTGCACAAGACTTCCGAGGCGAAGATCGTCGAAGGCGGCGCGGCCGGCTCGGTCGACATCATCACGCGCAAGCCGTTGCAGTACAGCAAGGACCTGACCGCCTCGGCTTCGATCGGCGGCGTTTACTCCGACCTGCCCGGCGATACCAAGCCGCAGTTCAACGGCCTCGTCAACTGGAAGGTGAGCGATCGTTTCGGCGTGCTCGCCCAGTTGTTCTACGAAGAACGCTCGCTCGAACGCCAAGGCCAGGAAGTCGTCGGCGGCTACAACCAGATCGCGGCCACCGATGCGATCGCCAAGGCGCATCCCGACCTCGCCGGCGTGTATTACCCGAATGAAATCGGCGCGGTGCTGTTCACGCAGAAGCGCAAGCGCGAGGGCGGCACGATCGATCTCGAATTCAAGCCCACCGACAACCTCACGCTCGACCTCAACGCCTTCTACTCCAAGCTCAAGGCCGACAACTACAACCGCAACTACATGATGTGGGGCAGCCAGTTCGTCAACAGCGGTGCGGGCTTCGGCTCCGGCTACACAGTCAAGAACAACGTGTTGACCTCGGCCACGTTCGCACCGGTCGCCGGCAGCACCGCGCCCTATGTCGTCTACGACATGATCTCGCGCCCTGGCGCGGCTTCGAAATCGGACTACGTGACCTTCGATGCCGACTGGCGCGCCAGCGACAAGCTGACGTTCAAGGCCCAGGCCGGCGTCACCAACGGCAGCGGCAAGAGCCCGCACCAGGACGTGATGGAGCTCGGCGCGCAGGCCGGCGCCGGCGCAAGCTGGAACATGCACGGCATCAACTCGCCGATCGACTGGACGATGGGCGGCGACAACTCCTCGCCCTCGGGCATCATGCCGGCGTCCGGCTGGATCTTCGGCGAGCAGGGCATCAACGTGAAGGACAAGGAGAAGTGGGGTCAGGCCGACGGCGAGTTCGCGGTCGACAACGGCGCGCTCTCCTCGATCGACTTCGGCGTACGCTACGCCGAGCACACGCGCGAGAATCTGTTCGACGTGGCGCAAGGCCCGAACTGGGCCACCAACTGGACCGACGCGGCCGGCTATCCGACCTCCGTGTACTCGCGATATCCCGGCGACCTCGGCAGCAATGTCGGCGGCAGCTTCCCCTCCAACATCTGGTACTGGACACCCGCGCAGCTCGCCGCGATCGATGCGAAGTTCGCCAACCGCGATCCGGTCGCGCGTTTCTACTTCAACGACATCTACTCGGTGAAGGAAAAGGATTCGGCCGCCTACGTCCAGTTCAACTTCGTCGGCAATGGCTGGAGCGGCAATCTCGGCGTGCGCTACGTCGGCACCGATTCCGACATCAGCTATAGCTCGACGAGCCCGCAGGAGAAGATCGTCACCGGTCCGATCAAGGGCTCCGCGTTCGGCGACTACTACTGGAACACGGCCAAAACCAGCAAGGACAACTTCCTGCCGAGCGGCAACATCAAGTTCGACATGCGCGACGACATGGTGCTGCGTGTGGCCGCCTCGCAGACGCTGACCCGCCCGGACTACTCTGCCCTCGCCGGCTTCGTCTCGCTCGACGACCTCACCCACACAGGCAGCGGCGGCAACCCGCAGCTCAAGCCGATCGTGTCGACCAACGTCGACGTGGCCTGGGAATGGTATTTCGCGCCGCGCGGCCTGCTTTCGGTCGGCGCGTACAATATGGACCTGTCGAACTACATCAACTTCGGCAACGAGACACGCACCTACAAGGACATGCAGGCCAGCGAAAACTCCGGCCACGACGTGTTCAACAGCTACCTCGTCAGCGTGCCGCACAACGTCGACGGCCACGTCAAGGGCGTCGAGTTCAACTACATCCAGCCGATCGGTGACAACTTCGGCGTTGCCGCGAACTACACCTACGCGGACGGCAGCACCGACAACGGCCAACCGTTGCAGGGCAATTCGCGCAACACGTTCAACGTGTCGGGCTACTTCGAGAACGCGCAGTTCAACGCACGCCTGTCGTATACCTACCGTTCGACGTTCTACGCCGGAGTAAGCCGCACGGACTCGTTCTTCCAGCAGGGTGCGGGCACGCTGAATGCCTCGTTCGGCTATGCAGTCACACCGTGGGCGACGGTCACACTCGAGGCACTGAACCTCAACGATCCGAAGCTCAAGTACTACACCGAGAACGCCACCTACGGCAAACAACCATATGCGTTCTACGTCAACGGTCGCCAGTACTACGCCACGCTGCGCTTGAAGTTCTGAGGTTGCGACAAACCACCTGCTCCCGGCGCCCGGGAGCAGATGGATTCGGCATCACCCTTTCAAGGCGTTCTCCAGCCGTTGCGGGCCTTGCATCATCGAAGGCCCGCTTTTTTTGCCCTTCTTCCGGCGACCGGTATGATCGAGCATCCTTTGATCGCACGCAGCTTCATGCCTAATGCATCGCGTCTTGCTCGCAAGGTTCTCTGCGCACTCGCGCTGACGCTGGCCATGGCCGGCTGCCGCAGTCCGAATCCCGTTGTTGCCGCGACAGCGCCAACCATCGCGACAGATTCCGCTCCCATCTCGCTGATTCCCGCGCCGTACTCGCTGCAACGCGATCCCGGATTTTTCGAAGTACGCGACGGCACCGTGCTGCGCGTGCAGACCTCGACCCCGGAAATGGGTGCCGTCGCCGAGTGGCTGCGTGACACCGTGTTGCGCACGCGTGGCCTGCACCTCAGGATCGAGCAGCTCGATGCGAAAAATGTCGGCCTCAAGCTCAGCGACGGCCCCGGCATCGATCTGTACCACAACAAGCCAGACGAAGATGCCGACTACGATGAACATTACGCGCTGAGCGTGTCCGACAAGGGCATCGTGGTCGATGCGTTCACGCCGCATGGCTTCTTCAATGCCGCGACGACGCTGTGGCAGTTGCTGACGCTGGATGGCAAGACTTCCGGTGCCGTGCGCGTCCCCTGCCTGCGCATCGAGGACCAGCCGCGTTTCGCGTGGCGCGGCCTGATGCTCGACTCCGCGCGGCATTTCCAGCCCCCCGAATACGTCAAGCAGTTCATCGACTGGATGGCGTTGCACAAGTACAACGTGCTGCATTGGCACCTGACCGACGACCAGGGCTGGCGCATCGAGATCAAGAAATATCCGAAGCTGACCGAAGTCGGTGCCTGGCGCACGCCGGCCGACAATCCCAGGTATCCCGACGGCAAGCCCGTGCGCGTCGGCGGCTACTACACCCAGGAACAGATCCGCGACATCGTCGCCTACGCGCAGCAGCGCTACGTCACGATCGTTCCCGAGATCGAAATGCCGGGCCACGCGCAGGCGGCGATCGCGGCCTACCCGCAGCTCGGCGTCACCGGCAGAAACCCCGGCGTTTCGCACGACTGGGGCGTGCATACCTATCTGTACAATGTGGAAGATTCCACTTTTATCTTTTTGCAGAACGTGCTGACCGAGACGATGGCGCTGTTTCCATCGAAGTACATCCACGTCGGCGGCGATGAGGCGGCCAAGGACCAGTGGCAGGCATCGAAACGCGTGCAGCAACGCATGCGTGCGCTCGGCGTGAACAACGAGGCACAGATGCAGAGCTGGCTCATCAAGCGCACCGAGACCTTTCTCGCCAAGCACGGGCGCAAGCTGATCGGCTGGGACGAGATCCTCGAAGGCGGCCTGCCACCGCAGGCGACGGTGATGTCCTGGCGCGGGACCAAGGGCGCGATCGACGCCGCCAGGCAGGGACACGACGTCGTGCTCTCGCCCGATCCGGACCTGTACATCAACCACCTCGCCACCGATCTGGCCGAAGAGCCGGCCGGACGCCCTGGCGCGGTCACGCTGCGCGCCGTCTACGACTTCGATCCGCTGCCCAAGGAACTCGACGCCGCCCGAATCAAGCACGTGCTCGGTGCACAGGCGAACCTGTGGAGCGAATATCTCGCCACGCCCGCCGACGTCACCCATGCCGCCTGGCCGCGCGCGGCTGCGCTGGCCGAAGTGCTGTGGTCGCCCGCGTCGGCGCACGACTGGCATGGGTTCCTCGATCGTCTCGCCGTCCAGCTCGAACGCTATCGCCTGCTGGGCCTCGACTACGGACAGACGCCGTTCGCCGTCGATGTCCGCCGCAATTACGATGCGAAGAAGAAGAGCGTCGCTATCGATCTGTCCAACCAGGTCGCGTTCGGCGAGATTCGCTACACGCTCGACGGCAGCGTGCCGACGGCGCAGTCGACGCTCTACCACTCCTCCTTCGACACACAGGCACACGGCGAGATCCGCGCGACCGCGTTCGTGCGCGGCATCACGCTCGCGGATGCGCGCGCGAGCAAACTCGATCCCGGAGCGCTGCTGCGCCGCAGCTCTGCCGAACTCGCCTCCTGCCACCCCGGCAAGGGACTGTCGCTGAAGCTGCCGGGCATCGCAACGGCGCACGCGCCGGTGAAAGCGTATCTGGTCGATATCTTCGACCCCTGCTGGTCGTGGCAGCAGGCCGATCTCGACGGTATCGCACGTATCGAAGTCGACGCGGCGAGCCTGCCCTACAACTTCCAGTTGTGGCACGACAGCACCCAGGTCGTCGATCACCCTCCGGAAAAATTTCCTGCTGGCGAATTGCAGGTCCACCTCGACGGCTGCAACGGCGAACTGCTCGCCGCCGCGCCGATCACGCCGCTGCTCGCGCAGCCGCAGGGTGCCAAGATCGAACTCGAATTCGCGCGGCGTTCCGGCAAGCACGATCTCTGCCTGCGCTTCGCGACGGGCATGCACGATCCACTGCATGTGATCGACACGGTGTCGCTGATTCCGCGTCCATGACAACGGCACGCCGGCTGCTGTCGCTCGATGCGCTGCGCGGCTGCACGGTCGCGGCGATGCTGCTCGTCAACGATGCGGGCGACTGGGACCACGTCTACGCTCCGTTCGAGCACGCGCAGTGGCATGGCTGCACGCCGACCGACCTGATCTTCCCGTTCTTCCTGTTCGTGATGGGCGTCTCGGCGGGCCTCGGCATCGTAACTCGCGCGGAGTCAGGCGCGAATAAAACCGTTCTATTCCGCAACGCCCTGCTGCGCGCGCTGCGCATCGTCGCTCTCGGCCTCGCGATCAACCTGCTCGCGGCATGGTTGCTGCCCGGCGCGCATTGGCGCATTCCCGGTGTACTGCAGCGGATCGGGTTGTGCTTTGCCGCAACTGCGGCGTGCGCGATCTGGCTGCGACCGCGCACGTGGTGGCTCGCGATCGCAATTCTGCTCGGCGGCTATTGGGCATTGTTGCTCGCCGGCGGCACGCTCGAACCCTGGAACAACATCGTCAGCCGCTTCGACAGCGCCATCTTCGGTTCGACCGTGTACTCGATCGATGCAGCGAGCGGTCGCGGCCACGACCCCGAGGGCCTGCTCGGCACCCTGCCCTCGCTCGCGACGAGCCTGTTCGGCCTGTGCGCCTCGATCTGGCTGCGCCGCGGCCAGCGCGGCGGCCTGCTGATCGCCGGCATCGCCGCCGTGCTGCTCAGTGCGCTGTGGTCGCAGTGGCTGCCGTTCAACAAGAATCTGTGGACGCCTTCGTTCGCGCTCTGGTGCGCGGGCTGGGCCATGCTGGCGCTACTGGTCTTCCACATCACGATCGATCAGTGGCGCTGGCCGGCGCTTGGCCGACGCTTCGGCGTGAACGCGATCGCCGCCTATGCCGGATCCGAACTCATGCAGATCCTGCTGCCGGCATTCGGCTGGCAGCAACCGATTTACGAACGCTTGTTTTCCGGCTGGATCACCCCGCTCGCGGGGCCGTACGTCGCATCGCTTGCATTCGCGGTAGCGTTCGTCGTGTTGTGGTGGTTGATCGTCTATGCGCTGGATCGGCGGCGGGTGTATATCAATCTCTGATTTGCATTTGTTATTCCTGCGTCGACGGGAATGCAGTTCTTGCGTTGCTCTCGGTTCGCTTGATGGCGCGTCCCTTCGCTTTTCCGCGCGCATCCAGCGCGCGGGTCACTTTTCTTTGCTTGCCCAAAGAAAAGTGACCAAAAGAAATGCACCCCGGATGCCGCGCTGCCTTCGGCAGTTTGCGAGGTCAGGCCGGGGTTCGTTGAACGCACGTCCCTGTCCGTGCAACGAACTCGCGCGCATCGTGCGCGCGATCCTGCGGACGTTTCCGTCCTGCCCTCGCCGCGGCAAACGGGGACCCGAAGATCAAAAACCTAAGCAAGAGCGCCCCCTTCCGCCCTTCGGGCACCTTCCCCCGCGCTGCGCGCAGGGGAAGGGAAAGCTTTTGTTTTTTGCTTCTGCGCGCAGGAGCGCGCCGCCTCGGCTTTTCCGGGTCCCCATTGCATTGCGGCGGCAGCGGACGAAGAGGCCCCGCAGGGGTGCGCGCGAGGGATCGCGTGCATACCGTTGCCTGCACACGGACGTGCAGTCAACGGAACCCGGCCGCTGGCGCGGACCCGGCGCGCAGGATGCGCGTCGGGCGCAATGCTCTGGGGCGTGTTTCTTTGCCTACTTTCTTTGCACGAGCAAAGAAAGGAGGACGCTCGTCCGCAGGACGAGTGGAAGCTCGGGCTTTACCAGACGATGCCAGACAAAAACATCCCGGCCTTGCGCCGGGATGCTGTCGAGCGAGCGAATCAGACCGCGGCAGGCTCGCCGCTTAGCCCTTGAGCCACCGGCTTCGCCGATTCGGCGTGATGATCGGCCGCGATCATCATGTAGAACGCCGGCACCACGAACAGGGTGAACAACGTGCCGATCGCAAGGCCGGTCGAGATGACGAGGCCCATCGCGAAGCGGCCTGCCGCTCCCGCGCCAGAGGCGATCACGAGCGGGATCACGCCGAGCACCATCGCCGCGGTGGTCATCAGGATCGGACGCAGACGCACGCCGGCGGCATGCGCGATCGCTTCGAGCTTGGTCATGCCGGCACGCTGCGATTCATTCGCGAACTCGACGATCAGAATGCCGTGTTTCGACACCAGACCCATCAGGGTGACAAGGCCGACTTGGGTGTAGATGTTCAGCGACGAAATCAGGTTGACGAAGATCAGCGCGCCGAACAGCGCCATCGGCACCGAAACGAGGATCACGATCGGGTCGCGCAACGAGTTGAACTGCGCCGCCAGCGCGAGGAAGACGATGATCACCGCGAACAGCAACGTGGTCGCGAAGCTGCCTGACTCCTGCACGAACTGACGCGAGGGACCGGCGTAGTCGACCGAGTAGCCGCTCGGCGCGACCTCGGCGAGAGCGTCGCGGAAGAACTGCAGAGCCTCGCCCTGCGACATGCCGCTGGCGCCTTGAATCGTGGTCGAGTTGAGCTGCTGGAAGTGATTGACCGAACGCGGCACGATCTCGTGCTTCACGCTGGCCACGGTCGACGCGGGAATGACCGAACCGTCGGGCGCACGCACGTAATAGTCGAGCACCTGCTCGGGGTTCAAACGGTCCACCTGCAACACTTGCGGGATCACCTTGTACGAGCGCCCGGCAATCGAGAAGTAATTGACATAGCCGCCGCCGAGCGCGGCGCCGAGCGAACTGCCGACGTCCTGCTGGGTCAGCCCGAGTGAGGTGATCATGTCGCGATCCATCTTCACCGTGGACTGCGGCTTGTCGATTTTCAGGTCGGCGTCGACGAAATAGAACTTGCCGGAGTCCTGCGCCTTCCTCAGCACCTTCTGCACGACCTCGTTGAGGTTCTGGAACGGTTCGGTGGTCTTGAACACGACCTGGATTGGCGCACCCTGCGGCCCGGGCAGTGGCGGGAACGAGAACACGAAGACCTGGCCGCCGGCGATCTGCGCCCACAAGCCCTGCAGCTCCTGCTGCAGCGTCTTCGCGGTCTTGCTGCGCTCCTCCCATGGCTTGAACACCATGCCCCCCAGGCTGCCCTGCGAGCCGCCGCCGGGCAGGGTGATCTGGAACATCATCTGGTATTCGGGAATCTTGGTGCCGATGTCGAACATCTGCTGCGTGTAGTTCAGCATTTGTTGGGAAGTCGCGTTCGGTGGCCCGTTGAGCGCGTAGAACACGAAGCCCTGGTCCTCTTCCGGCGCAAGTTCCGACTGTGCGGTCATGCCGAGCAACAGCGTGGCGCCGAACAGCATCACGCCCATGACGACGACCACGCTCCACGACGCCAGCGCACTGTGCAACACGCGCTCGTAGCCGGCGCGTACACGTTCGAACACGCGGTCGATCGCCTGCACGAACTTGCCGCTTTCCTGATCGGACCTGAAGAACTTCGCGCACATCATCGGCGACAAGGTCAACGCGACGATTGCCGAGACGGTCACCGCACCGGCAAGCGTGAACGCGAACTCGGTGAACAGCGCACCAGTCAAACCCTTCTGGAATCCGATCGGCACGTAGACCGCGACCAGCACGACGGTCATCGCAAGAATCGGCCCGCCCAGTTCGCGCGCAGCCAGCAAAGCCGCTTCGAACGGCGACTTGCCCTCCTCCTTCATGTGCCGGTCGACGTTCTCGACAACGATGATCGCGTCGTCGACGACCAGACCGATCGCGAGCACCAATGCGAGCAGGGTCAACAGGTTCATCGAATAGCCGAGCACGAGCATGATGAAGAACGTGCCGATCAGCGACAGCGGCATCGCGATCACCGGAATGATCACCGCGCGCAGCGATCCCAGGAACAGGAAGATGACGATCGTGACGATGATCAGCGCCTCGATCAATGTGTGCACGACCTCGTTGATCGAGGAGGTGATGAACATCGTCGAGTCCCAGACAATCTCGCCGGAAAGGCCTGCCGGCAACTGCGAGTGGATTTCGGGAAACACCTCGTGCACGCGACGGGCGACGTCGAGCACGTTCGCCTCGGGCGCCGCCTTGATGCCGATGAATACCGCGAGCTTGCCGCTGAAGGACACGTTGGAATCGTAGTCCTCGGCACCGAGCACGACGTTGGCGACGTCGGACAGGCGCACGATCGCACCGTCCTTCTGCTTGATCGCGAGCTGTTTGAACTCCTCGACCGAATGCAGATCGGTCGCCGCGGTGAGATCGACGCTGACCATCTGGCCTTTGGTCGTGCCTACCGCGGCCAGATAGTTGTTCGCGCTCAGCGCCTGGAACACGTCGCTCGCAGTCACGCCATGCGCGGCCAGACGCGCGGGATCGAGCCAGGCGCGCAGGGCGAACTGGCGGCCGCCGAGGATTTCCGCGGTCTGCACGCCCTCGACCGAGTCGAGCTTGGGCTTGACCTCGCGTGCGAGATAGTCGGTGATGCTGTTGGAGGGAAGCACATCGCTGCGGAAGCCGAGGTACATCACATCGAGCGATGCACCGGTCTGCACATTGAGCACGGGCTGCTGCGCCTGTGGCGGCAACTGGTTGCGCACCGAGGTGACCTGGGTCTGGATCTGGGTCAATGCGCTGTTCGCGTCGTAGTTGAGGCGCAACGTCGCGGTGATCGTCGACACGCCGGCGACCGAGGTCGAGGTCAGGTAGTCGATACCCTGCGCCTGCGCGATAGCCTGCTCGAGCGGCTGGGTGATGAAGCCGGCCACGGTCTGCGCATCGGCGCCGTAATAGGCCGTGGTCACGGTCACGGTGGCGTTCTCGGTCTTCGGGAACTGGCGCACGCCCAGATCGAACACGGCCTTGATGCCGAGCACGAGGATCAGTGCGCTGACCACGATCGCGAGAACGGGTTTTTTGATGAAGGTATCGGTGAAATTCATGATTTGCTCCTAAAGCCCCTCACCCACCGGGAGAGGGGTTGAGGTGAGGTTCGGCAGTCTCGAACGTCATTCGAAACCGGATCCTCACTCGGCGCTGCGCGCCACCCTCTCCCGGCGGAAGAGGGCTAAAAAATCACTTCTCCTGTGGCGTCGGATGTGCCGCATCCAACGGCAGCACCTTGTTGTCGATCGTCACCGGCGCGCCGTTCTTCAGCTTGATCTGGCCGCTGGTCACGACTTCGGCGCCCTCGTCCAGCCCTTTGGTGATCGAAACCTGATCTCCGCGCGTGCCGTCCGTCGTCACGAAAGTCTGCGCGACCACCAACGCATCGGCGGGAATCGGCGGGCCTGCCGGCGCGGCAGCAGCCGGCTTGGCACCGTTTTTCTTCGCTTCCTCGGCTTGCGCCTTGTCGAGGTCAGCCTTCTTCTTCACCACATACACGGTCTCGCCGTACGGGTTGTAGACGACTGCGGTCTGCGGAAGGGTCAGATAGCGCGCCTTGGTGCCGACATCGAGCGCGACGTCGGCGAACATGCCCGGCGACAACACCTTGTCGGGATTGTCGACCTTCGCTTCGATCTGCACGTTGCGCGTATCGCCGTTGACCTTCGGACTGATCGCCGACAGCTCACCCTCGAAAGCCTTGCCCGGGAATGCATCGAGTCTGAGCACCACTTTCTGCCCTACCTTGATGTCGGCGAGATTCTTCTGCGGCAGGTGGAAATCGACGAACACCGGATCGACCTGCTGCAGCGTTACGATGATCTTGCCGGCCTCGAGATATGTGCCCGGCGTGATTGTGACGATACCCGCACGGCCGGCGAACGGTGCACGCAACTGCTTGCGCTGCACGTTGACCTGCTGCTGGGCGACGGCGGCCTGCTTGGCCTTGAGATCCGCGGCGGCCTGGTCGTAGTCGGCTTTGCTGATCGCCAGCACGGCGAGCTGCTGCTTGGCACGACCGAAGGTGACCTCGGCCAGCGCGGCTGCGGCCTCGAGCTGATGCAGCTGCGCCACATCCTCGCTGTCGCGCAATTGCAGCAGCACCTGCCCTTCCTTGACCTCGTCGCCGGACTGCAGGTTGACCTTCGTCACCAGCCCGGCAAGATCGAGTGCCAGGTCGGCACCACGCGCGGCGCGCACGCTGCCGACCGCGCGCAATTGCGGCTGCCATTCCTGGTACGCAGCCTTGGCTGTCGACACCACGGCCGGGGGCGGCGGCTTCATGCCGGCGATCATCTTCATCACCAGCATCACCTTGATGCCTGCGATCAGTGCGATCAGCAGCAGCACCGCGACGATCATGACGATCATCTTCTTCGTGGTGCTCCACTTCTTCTTTTCCAAAGTAGCCATGTCGTTTTGACCTTTGTTTTTGCGCTCATCCAAGATCGCGAAAATCAAGAAGCGGGCTTCCTGACCGCACATGTTTATCTTTGCGCTCATCCATGAGCGCGAAAATCACAAAGCGGACTTCCTGCCCGCACCTCGGTAATTTTTGCGATCGTCCTTGATCGCGAGGATCACGAAGCGAGCTTCCTGCCCGCACTCTTCAATCAAAAATTCATTTCGCTTGGGGACTCGCGCTGGGTGTCGCGGCCGCGACGGGCTCGGAATCCTCCTTCCAGCCGCCGCCGAGCGCGGTGTACAGCGCTGCCGTATCGGCGAGTCGCGCGGCGCGCGCCTGGACCAGACCGAGCCGGGTCTGCTGGTATTGGCGCGTCGCGTCGAGTTCCTGCAGATAGCTGGCCGAGCCGTTGTGGTACTGGATGCGCACAAGTTCGAGGCTCTGCGCCGCGGATTGTTCCGCCTGCGCCTGCGCCTTGAGGTTCTCCGCGTCGAGCTCGAGCGCGCGCAGTGCGTCGGCCACGTTCTGGAACGCGCCGAGCACGGTCTGCTCGTAGTCGGCCGCGGCCTTGTCGAGTCCGGCTTCGGCTGCGCGCTTCTGCGCACGCAGCGAACCGCCGTGGAAGATCGGCTGCAGGATGTTCGCGCCGATGCTCCACGCCTTCGTGCCACTCGAAAACAAGTCATCGGAATGCAGCGCGGACGAACCGAGGCTGCCGCTCAACGTGATCTGCGGGAACAGATTCGCCGTGGCGACGCCGACCTTCGCCGTCGCTTGGTGCAGCGTCGCTTCCGCCGCGCGCACATCGGCACGCTGGCGCGTCAGCGTGGACGGCAGCGACACCGGCACGTCATGCGGCAACCCGAATGCATCGAGGTCGAGCGCAGCCAATTCCGACTGCGAAGGAAACTCGCCGAGATAGACCGCGAGTTGCGTCTGCGTCTGTGCGAGCTGCTGGCGCAGCGGCGGCAAGGTCGCCGCAGCCGTTGCGACCTGGGTGCGGATGACGAGCACGTCGGCCAGCGATTTCGCACCGATCTGGTTCTGCGCTTCGACGAGCTTCAGTTCCTTGTTGTAGACGTCGATGATCTCCTCGGTCGCGCGGATCTGCCCGCGCAACGAGGCCTCGCGAAAGCTTGCCGTGGCGACGTTCGCCGCGAGAGTCTGATAGGTGCCTTCAAGCTGGAAGCGCTGGTAGTCGACCACCGCCGATTCCGCTTCGACACCGCGTCGCGTCGCGCCGAACAGATCGAGCGTGTAGTTCACCTTGGCGCCGGCGTTGTACAGCGTGTACACCGAACCACCACCCGGCACGGCAGCGCCGTTCGCATTGCTGCGCGTCGCGCCGACGCCGACGTCCACGCTCGGGAACAGCGAGCCGCGCGCCGCATTCGCATTCTCCTGCGCTTGCCGCAACGCCGCCTGCGCGGAAGCGACGCTCGGGCTGTGCGCAAGTGCCTGCGTGATGCGGCGGCTCAATTCGTCGTTCGCGAACGTCGTCCACCACTGCGTCGGCACATCGGCGCCGCTGACGAAGCGCTGCGCATCGCCGGTCGGCGCCTTCGTCTCGACGGTCGCGGCGGGCAGCGCGTCCTTGCGGTAGCCGTCGACCGCGGGCGCCGCGGGCGGACGGAAGTCCGGTCCCGCCGCGCAACCGGCCAGCGTGACCAACAATGCTCCGCCCAGCACGCCGAGGCGCGCTTCTGTGCCTTTCGGGATCATAACGAAATCCAAATATTTTGTACTGTATCGTTCAATAATAGACGAGGAACGATTGCGAGTTCAATCGATGCCTATCGCTACTGCTTCTCACTTTCCGCATCTGCCTCGAACTTTTAGCCAAAAGGCGTCATCCACGGCAACGGCCGGAAGTCATTCCACTCGTAGACGAACGAGAGGCCGCGGAATCGACACAACCGGTATGAAAGATTTCACGGGCGATTCTCAAATCCTGCGAAACGACATGCCGCGCCACCCGCGATCGAGCCCGATACCGCCGCGCGCGCGCAGCGTCGGGGACATCAGCCCGCCGGCTTGACCAGAAGATTTTTCGCCAGCGCACCCTGGAACTTCGCCAGGCCGCGGGCGAAATGCAGCAGCCCGAACAGCAGCGCGATGCCGAGGACGAAGGTCAGCGGATCGGCAATCTGCCACGGCACGAGCAGCGTGTCGTTGAAACGGATGTGGTCGGCAACGTCGATGCGCACGAGGCCGAGCATCCAGCCGATGTGCGCGATCGGGGCGAAGATGCAGGCCAGCGAAGTCGCGATGCCGGTCACGGCGACGGTGAAATAAACGATGCCGAGCGGCAGCATCAGCACGAAATACAGCAGCGTCGACCAGGTGCGCGGATCGGTGAACATCTCACCCATGCGCTGCCAGATCGTCAGGCCGGCGCGAGCGTAAACCGGCCGGCGCGGCATGCGTTCGCCGAGCATGGTCTCGATGATGCGCGATTCGACCAGCGCGAGCACGCGCGTCGTGGCGAAGAAGAACACGGCGAACACCACGCCGAAGATCAGCAGCGACAGTCCCAGCGACAGGCTCAGGCCGACCACGGTCCAGGTGAAATAGAAAATGCCGGTCGCGAGCGAGAGCAGCATGTAGAACAACCCCGCGTACGTGCGCGCATCGCTGCCGACGGCAAAGAACTTTCCCCACGCTGTCTTGCGCGGCCGCTGCGGCGGCGGCCGCAGAGCTTGCTGCACCTGAACTTCCTTGTCGACGTAGATGCTCGCGACTTCCTCGGGCGCGCCGTAGCTGCCGACGATCTTCGCCAGCACCTCGGCCTCGGGCTTGCCGTGATTCTCATGCAGCTCGGCGCGCAGGTGTTCCTCCGCGTCGTAGAGCGCGTCCTGGATAAGTGCGGGATCTGCACCCGCGCCCTGCAATGTGCTGCGCAACTGTTCGAGATATTCGGCGATGGTGCGCGGAATCGTGGCGGTCATGCTCAATCCTCCAGAATGGAATTCACGAAATCACGCGTGTCGACCCAAGCCAGGCTCCACTCGCGCAGCACCCGCCGCCCCAGCGGCGTGATGCGGTAATAGCGCCGCGGCGGCCCGCTCACCGACGGCTCGACGATGCTCTCGAGCAACTCGGCCGCGGCCAGGTTGCGCAGCACGGGATACAGCGCACTCTGCTTGCCGCTGAGCACGCCACCGCCGGTCTGCTCCAGCCGCTTCGCGATCTGGTAGCCGTACATCGGCGTGCGCGCGCGTGCGAGAACGCCGAGCAGCACCAGCGACACGGTGCCGGTGGAAAGCTCCTTCTGGAACTTCCACAGATGGCTGTCGGTATCGCTCATGTACGCAACGTCGTCATAGTCACAGGTGGACTATAGTGTTCAGTTGATACTAGTGCATGCGCCGGAAGTCATGCCTGCCCACAGGCCCGCCCAGACCAATGGAAAGACGCGTCAGCCAACGTCGATCAAGGCCCTGGTCGTCGACTCGCTTGTCCGGATTCGCCCTACCCTCTGGCAACTCTCGAAAGCGCCCCACCTCTGCTCCCGACTCAAAGCGGCCTGCCGGCGGCCACATCTGGAGTGAGCAGCTTGGGAGAGGCGGTCAGCGGCGCGGAAGTGGCGAATTGCCGTGCTTCGAAGCACGGGCCTGGGCAGTCAATGAAATTTCTCGCCGCGCGCGAGCATGTCGATAATCAGCTTTATGCGCTTGATCTTTGTCTCTGGGCGCTTTGCTGTTTGCAACCGGTAGGCAATCGAATACAGATTGGTCTTGTTGAGCGTCGCGTAGAACTGCTTTGCCTTGGCATTACGTGAGAGTTCCTTGACGAACTCCAGAGGCACCGTTGCACTAGCGGAAGAATCGTACGCAGCGGCCCAGCGCCCGTCGGCTTTGGCCGCTTCCACCTCCTTGAGACCGGCAGGCGTCATCTGGCCTTCCTGGATGAGCCGATCCACATGCGCAACATTCATCTTGGACCAAACGCTTTTTGCCCTGCGCGGGGTGAATTTCTGCACCCAGGAGTCGGCGTCAAACGGCAGCTTCTGCCCATCTATCCAACCGAAACACAGCGCCTGGTCGAGCGCCTCGGCATACGTGATCGATGGAACAGCAGAGTCTTTCTTGTAAATTCGCAGGAGCAGACTACGGGCTCGGGCGTGCTCCTTCGTCATCCACGCGCGAAGTTCTTTTGATGACCGAAAACTCCGCGGTTCTGGTTTGGCAGGGGAAGGTAATTTGCCCATATATGGTTCAGTTCTGGTTCGCATGGACTATTCGGCTGCGAGCGCGACAGCCCGATCCAACACCGGATCGCGCCGCATCGTGTAGTCGGCGAAGGTCATCTCGATTGTCTCGTCGGGAGCCAGCGATTCGACTTGCACCGGAAAGAGCCAATTCAGCCAGAAGCATCTGTCCCAGTCGTCACAGCGATGCGCATAGTCGTGCATTCCGGTTGCGTAATGCAGGCAAAGATCGTCGTGCGGAAGACACCCCGAATTGCCTTCGCCGTAAAAGGCAAGCCGATCGCCGACGGGTTCGCCGAGAATGATTGCGCGAGGTCCCGCCGCCTGCTTCACGAATGCCGTGGCCGTAATCGCGGCGGAAAAGGTTTGCGCGCCCGTCAGCAGATAGATTCGCCCACGCGGCGGAACGAAATCGGGCAAGTGCGATGCGAAACGAGCGATCTTCGTATAGTCGCCTCCGCTGTTGAATCGCATATCGAGAACAATGTTGCAGGGTGGATGTGCGCGCATCTCATCCGTTGTGGCGCTGAGGAAGTCGCCGATAGGCTGATTGTCCGCATCCGCGATCGCCTTGAGTTGCATGAAAAGTGTACAACCGTGATCGACCCATGCCCGGCGGAACCTGCTGTTGAAGTCGCGCAGCGACAACGGCAAGTCGGCGTCATCGGCAATCAACGCGCGCCAATCCGAAGATTCGCCCTTCATCTTCTGCGGCGACAGCCAACGTGTCATCTGCGCGTGCGGCTCGTTCTCGTCGGCGTTTTCACCTGGCAGCGTGCGCGCCACCTCGCTGCCGTCCGGCAAACGGAACGTCCAATTGGTTTGATCGGGGCGCGAACCGATGGCGGTGCCGTAAAGAATCTCGGGCGACTGGATGTAGGTTACGGCGTTGTTGCGGCGCCAACCCTCGGCCCCGCCATGCAATTGTTCGAGCACCGCGATCACGTCGCGCACCGGCTTGCCTTCGATGCTTTCGACGCGCGCGCCCAGAAGATCCGCATACGCCGATTTTGCCCGCAGGACATAAAGCCCATCGGCAAACAGCACGACGCGCAAGGGCATGATGTTCTGGCCACCCTTGCCGAAGTAGACCCCGGTGTGACCGTTGTCGGCAAGCGCCGTGATGCGCATCAGCGCAACACGGAATTTTTCCTTGTCGAGCGGCACGTGTTCGGACTTCAGTTCGGCGATCCGGCGACCAGCTTCAGCACGCGCCGCAGGCGAAAACGACCGGTCCATGCCCAGCAGGCGCGAAAATTGTTCAATGTCCTGCTGCTGCGCCTCGAGCGCATTGGCCGGCTCGGAAAAATTGCTGGGCGGCGGATTGGGACTGAATTTTTGCCGGAGGCAGAATGCGAAAAATCCAGCCATCGCGCCGAACAAGGCAACGACCGCCAAGGCCCACAAAACAGTCTTGAGAATTCTGCCTTTCGTCATCGCTGCACGATTCCAACTTCGGGACCCGATAGGAGGTAAGCGACGCTGAATATGTGAGCCACTACGGCTGCCAACTACAACAACCCCGCCACTCGCGTCGCCAATTATTCGAATCTATGTTTCTGTGTTGCAAACTAATGGAGCAGGCTTGAATTTGCTGACGGAGGTTCGACGATCGAATGATGCGACGCCTGCGCTGATTGAGACTGGGCTATCGATGGCTTTCATTCATGTGCGAGAAGTCACTACGTTTTCGACTCGCGCATCTGCGGGTTGGATGGCAGCGAAAACCATGCGGTGTTGGCGCGTCAGTTTTCGCGCTTCAATCTGCGATGTTTGCGTGTCCCGAATGGGCCGAAGTCAGCCGTCCGGAAGCGACCCAACCCGGACGTTCGCGAACGGCCGCTCACGGAAGGCCTGATGCAGGTGCCGTATGCGCTGCATATGCCCGCCAGCATATGCCCCGGCGCCTCAGCGTCTAGGAATCCACCTACGTCACTGTGCGGCAGTCACCCATCGCGCTCATCCAGCAACAGGCGTACTCCAAGGGCGCTCGGAAGCGGCGCCGCTTTGTGCAAAGCACTTGGACATCGGATGAATTGCTGGTTTCGACGAAAGCAAGCGTTTGCAAACGCCCGCTTGAGTATCGGGAGCAATCTAGCCTAATCAGGTTATATCTAAAGGGATGGCGGCTTTCGTATGCTGCCGGCGCGAGGTCGGGTTGCTGCAGGATGGATGCGCGACGCCACAGCGCTGCCATACTTCCAATTGTAGGAAGCAACTTTATCAAGGGGGTTGGGCGTGCAATACGTCCAATCAACGACCATCGCGCCAACGACTCTGACGCTTGCCATTTCGCAGGCTGGTATGCAGAGTTTCGGCTGAACGACTGGTGTACGTAGCGATCCGTCAATCTACTGGGGGACAGCATGAAACGTACGGATTTGCTGGATGCGGGCGCGGCAAATCGTGTTGACGATGCAACCATCGCCACTCGACGCCAAGTACTCAAGCGTATCGCGCTCGGCGCGATGGTGACCGTCGGCTCACCTTGGGTCATGGCGCAGGCTATCGGAACGGGGTTTCTCCGTGGCAACTGTCGTCGCGACATCTTCCCGACTCAGGTCGACGGCCAGGAGGCATGCTCTCAGCCGCCCCGCCTCGATCTGAATGACGGCGCGTTCAACTACACGCCGGCCGGCGAAGATCCGATGACCGCGCTGCAAATCCTTCTTGGATTGGTCCTCGGTCAAGTCCCTGTCGTTGGCCCGCTGCTTGTGGCAATGCTCAATTTGATGTGGCCGGCGCATGCCGATCCGAAGACTCCGTTGCCCGATATCTGGTCGCTGGTCAAACAGCAGGTCGCGGATCTCGTAGGTCAGGAAATCCTGGCGTATTACCAAGGCGAGTTGACCAATCTGGTCACGGGTTTCAACACGAATTTCGACTACTATCGCCTCGCCATCTATGACGTCGTCAATGCGTCCCATCCGACGAAAGACCAAGTCAAGGCGCTGAAGGATCGGGCGCTTTACATTCAGCAGCACTTCGAATCCTCGATGGCGCTGTTCACCGGCATTCCGAACAACGGTGGCGCTGGCATTGATGGATGGAAAGTGCTGCCGCTGTACGTGCAGGCAGCCAACCTCCACATCACGTTCCTTTACGATCTGATCAGCAATGCGTCGGATTACGGCATCGAACCGGGTTGGGTGGAAGCGAATCTCCTCGACGTCGCCTGGCGCAACGCCATCGCCCCCCCGCCAACCAACTACGACAGCAGCGTCAACTACCTCAGTTACGTCACCGCTACGCTGGCAAAAGCCATGCAGGCTTTCAAAGACGAATACGACAAGGCGACGAAAGGTGATTCCGCATGGAACATCGTTCAGGCCCCCGACCCCAGCGTCCTCGGCAATTACTTCGGTGATCGTTCTGTCGCTGGCCGACACGGTGCCGTGGTTGCCGCTTTCTACGGTGCGTACAAGTTGTGGAACGAGAAAATCAATCGGTACACGGTGACGGTCTCGAATATTCTCGAAGCCTGGAAACATCTGCCTGACCCGTTCTCATCATCCGTGCGGCCGGTCAACCCGTTCATCATCAATCAAGTCTTGTGGTGCGGTCCTTACGGTCTGCCGGACATGCACGATCTCGCGGCCGATTGCACATATGACTACGTGTCTGGTTGCTCCGGCCTCTATTGCTATGGCTACTACTACGTCCATACCCCGATCGCGATCAAACAGGGTGGGGTCGACTTACCGAATCCCGCGAAATCTCTGTTACCGAATCCCGCGGACGTCCACACGCCGGATGGCCCGCTCACCCACATCCATATCGACGAACGCGGGTACACGCCATTGCAGAACAACAGCGGTGGCATTCCGGATTTTTACTGGCGCTTCCCGAGCCAGTACGAGCTGAAATGGAATAAGGATCCTCCAAACACCAGTGGCCGATTCAACCTCGCCATTGACGCGGATCATCCGGTGATCAAGGTCAACATCCACACTTGCAACTACACAACGCCTCCGGCGCTGGGCAGCTACCAGCCCAACCAGTCGTACTACTGGGCGGCCGGAACGCTGATTGGCGGGCTTGAATTCGTGCAGGAAAACGTGGCCCCGTATGCACCCCCGCCCGCCCCGCAGCGGGGCGTCGATTGGCCCGACACACCGCAGATCGCCGGAAGATACAAGCAGATCATTGAGAACTGCTGCGACGGGACAGTCTTCGCCATGCAAAGCAACAACGATGTGGAAACCGCGTCGATCGACGGCTATATCCTCTGCAATATTGCCCCTACTACGGGGAATTCCTGGATGTGGTCCAATCTTGGAGAGGAGGACCCGAGTTCGACCGGAACGATTATGTTCGCCTTTCGCCCGAAGAATCCGAACATGTACCCTTCGGTCAACATTCTGTCGAACACGTACGTGACCAGCCCGAAGACGATGACGGTCGACGATATCGTTGATTTGGGTACGCGGTGGTATTCGAGCCGGGGCGTCAAACTGTCCGTGGACCAGTTGGCCAAACTAAAGGACGCTGTCGTCACGAGCATTTCGAGCGACGACCTGCAAGCGAAGCGCGACGCATTCTGGAATCGCGGCTGAGCCCTGCCGTCGAGCTCGGGCAGCCGTCAGCGCGCTATCCGGCAAGCAATTCGTAGCTGGCGATCAATTCGCAGATGCGCTTGACTTCCTGGTCCATCGCACGGT
>NZ_DASVOK010000064.1:0-10527 GCF_036383415.1 Rudaea sp.
CGATTCTGCCGGCGCTCTGGCGGCGCCTGCAGGATGCGGGTTTGCTTTCGTCCGACGCGGCGGTGCCATCGCGATGATGGTCGTCGACGCCCACCAGCATTTCTGGCGCCTGTCGCGCGGCGACTACACGTGGCTCACGCCCGATCTCGGCGCGTTGCATCGTGATTTCGAGCCGGCCGACCTCGCGCCGCTGCTTGCACAGAACGGCGTCGCCGCGACCGTGGCCGTACAGGCGGCGGCGACCGAGGAGGAAACGCATTTCCTTCTCGACCTCGCGCGCGAGCACGCCTTCATCAAAGGCGTTGTCGGCTGGACCGATTTCGACGCGCTTGATGTCTCGCGACGCATTGCCGCACTCGTCAAGGCCGGCGCGGGCAAGCTCAAGGGATTGCGTCCGATGATTCAGGACATCGCCGATCCCGACTGGGTGGCACGACCGCAGCTCGACGCCGCATTCGCGACGATGATCGATCAGGGCCTCGTGTTCGACGCGCTGGTCAGGCTGCCGCACCTCGGCGCACTGCTCACGCGCCTGCAGCGGCAGCCGCAGTTGCGTTGCGTGATCGACCACGCCGGTAAGCCTGAGATCGCGCATCGTGCGTTTGACTCGTGGGCGCGCCAGTTGGAGCGCCTCGCCGGCGAAACGAGTGCTCGCTGCAAGCTGTCCGGTCTGTTGACCGAGGCCGCGCCGGGCGCGACGGTCAAGGACCTCGCGCCGTATGTCGAGCACGTCTTCTCCTGCTTTGGCCCAGAGCGCGTGCTCTGGGGCAGCGACTGGCCGGTGCTCGATCTCGCCTCGGACTATTCCGCATGGTTCGCCATGGCGCGGAACCTCGTGGCGGGCCGCGCGGCCGGATTCGAAACGCAAGTGTTCGGCGCGAATGCCGCGTCGTTCTATCGACTCGATTTGTAAGTCTCCATTTGTATACTTTTGAGATTGCGAGATGAGCGGAAGACTGAAGGGAAAACACTGCCTGATTACCGCGGCCGGTGCCGGCATCGGCCGCGCGAGCGCGCTGGCCTGCGCGCGCGAGGGTGCGCACGTGCTCGCGACCGATATCGACGAAACGGCACTTGAGGCGCTCGCCGGCGAGAGGACGGCGATCCGCACGGCCGTGCTCGACGTGACCGACCCGGCGCAGATCGGCGCGCTCGTTGCGGCAAATCCCGGCATCGACGTGCTGTTCAACTGCGCCGGCTACGTAGCCGCTGGCAGCATCCTCGACTGCGACGATGCGGCGTGGAAGCGTTCGTTCGCGATCAATGTCGATGCAATGTTCCACACCTGCAAGGCCGTGTTGCCGGGCATGCTCGAACGCGGCCGCGGCAGCATCATCAACATGGCCTCGGTCGCGTCATCCATCAAAGGTGTGCCGAACCGCTTCGCCTACGGTGCGACCAAGGCGGCGGTGATCGGCCTGACCAAGGCGATCGCCGCCGACTACGTCGCGCGCGGCGTGCGCTGCAACGCGATCTGCCCCGGCACGGTGAAGACGCCTTCGCTCGCGCAGCGCGTGAAGGCGATGGGCGGCGACGAAGCCGCGGTCTGGAAAAGTTTCACCGACCGCCAGCCGATGGGCCGGCTCGGCGAAGCCGACGAGATCGCCGCGCTCCTCGTCTACCTCGCTTCCGACGAATCCTCGTTCACCACGGGTACCACGCACGTCATCGATGGCGGCTGGGCCAACTAGGGAGTCACGATGAAACTGTTTCGATACGGAGAACCCGGACGCGAGAAGCCCGGCCTGCTCGATGCGGGTGGCACGCTGCGCGATCTGTCCGGCGTCGTCGACGACATTGCCGGCGAAGTATTGAATGAGGCAGGGCTGGCGAAGCTGCGCGCACTCGATCCAGCATCCTTGCCGATTGTGTCAGGCAGTCCGCGCTACGGCGCCGCGGTCGGTCGCGTCGGCAAGATGGTCTGCATCGGCCTCAACTACTCCGATCACGCCGCCGAGACGGGCACGAAAGTGCCGGAGATGCCGATCCTCTTCATGAAGGCGACGACGGCGATCGTCGGGCCGAACGACGACGTGATGATTCCGCGCGACTCGGTCAAGACCGATTGGGAAGTCGAACTCGGCGTCGTCATCGGCGACGTTGCTCGCGATGTGTCGATCGAACGGGCACTCGATCACGTCGCCGGCTATCTCGTCGTCAACGACATTTCCGAGCGCGAGTTCCAGCTCGAACATTGCGGGCAGTGGGACAAGGGCAAGGGCTGCGACACTTTCGGCCCGATCGGGCCCTACCTCGTCACGCGTGACGAGGTGCCCGATGCGCAGAACCTGTCGATGTGGCTGACAGTGAACGGTCACCGCTACCAGAACGGCAGTACGTGCACGATGGTGTTCGACGTGGCGCATCTCGTCAGCCACATCAGCCGCTACATGACCTTGATGCCGGGCGACGTGATCTCGACCGGCACGCCGCCCGGCGTCGGCCTCGGCCAGAAGCCGCCCGTATATCTGAAGCCCGGCGATGTGATGGAACTGGAGATCGAAGGTCTCGGCAAGCAGCGCCAGCACGTGGTCGCGTATCGGCGCGCGGCGAAGGAGTAGGGCGTGGGCAAAATTACTGGACTGGAAGCGCTCGACGTGCGCTTTCCGACGTCGCGCCAGCTCGATGGATCGGATGCGATGAATCCGGATCCGGATTATTCCGCTGCGTACATCGTGTTGCGCACGGACACGGCGGATGATCTCGCCGGCTACAGCCTTGTCTTCACGATAGGGCGCGGCAACGATGTGCAAACAGCGGCGATCCGCGCGCTTGCGCATCTCGTCGTCGGTCGCGACGTGGATGAGATCGTCAACGATCTCGGTGCCTTCGCGCGCAGCCTCACTGCGGACTCGCAGTTGCGCTGGCTCGGTCCCGAGAAAGGCGTGATCCACATGGCGATCGGCGGCGTGATCAACGCGGCCTGGGATCTCGCCGCGCGCCGCGCCGGCAAGCCGCTGTGGCGCTTCATCGCCGAGATGTCGCCGGAGCAGATCGTCGCGCAGATCGACTTCCGCTATCTCACCGATGCGCTGACGCCGGACGAGGCGCTCGACATTCTCAAGCGCGCCGAAAGCGGCAAGGCTGCGCGCATCGCCGAGCTGATCGAGAGAGGCTATCCCGCGTACACGACCTCGCCGGGCTGGCTGGGATACAGCGACGAGAAACTCGTGCGCTTGGCCAAAGAGGCCGTCGCCGAGGGCTTCCGCACGATCAAGCTCAAGGTCGGCGCGAACGTCGAGGACGACGTGCGCCGCTGCCGCCTCGCGCGCGCGACGGTCGGGAAGCACATCGCGATCGCCATCGATGCCAACCAACGTTGGGATGTCGCCCCCGCGATCGCCTGGCTGCGCCGCCTCGTCGAATTCGACATCGCGTGGATCGAGGAGCCGACGAGCCCCGACGACGTGCTCGGTCATGCGGCGATCCGTCGCGGCGTGGCGCCGATGCCGGTGTCGACCGGCGAGCACACGCACAACCGCGTGATGTTCAAGCAGCTGCTGCAGGCGCAGGCGGTCGATCTGATCCAGATCGACGCGGCGCGCATCGGCGGCGTCAACGAGAACCTCGCGATCCTGCTGCTCGCGGCCAAGTTCGGCGTGCGCGTGTTCCCGCATGCGGGCGGCGTCGGCCTGTGCGAACTCGTGCAGCATCTGGCGATGGCCGATTTCGTCGCGATCACAGGCCGGATGGAAGACCGCGCGATCGAATTCGTCGATCACCTGCACGAGCACTTCGTCGATTCGGTGCGCATCCGCGACGGGCGCTACCTCGCGCCGTCGGCGCCGGGCATGTCGGCGGAAATGAAAGAGGCATCGATACGCGAACACCTGTTTCCGGGCGGCGCCGTCTGGGCCCAATGAGTCACACCGCTGCCGTTTCCAACATCACAAATGATGATACGAGGGAGAGTGAAGCCGTGAAGATGACAAGCCGATTCGTCCACCGCGCGATCCTCGCGTCGCTGATCGCCGCGTCCGTTGCCGCGCAGGCTCAAGACGCGAAGCAGACTGCCGCGCAAAGCGTGGCGTCAGGTCAAATCGCCGAAACACCCGCGCAGCGCGACGCGCGCATGGCCTGGTGGCGGGACGCGCGCTTCGGCATGTTCATTCACTGGGGCCTGTACGCGGTGCCTGCCGGCGAGTGGAACGGGCGCAAGGACCTCGCCGAGTGGTTCATGGACCAGACCGGCATCTCGCGCGCGGACTACGAGAAATTCGCCGCGCAGTTCAATCCGACGAAATACGATCCCGACGAGTGGGTGCGCATCGCCAAGGATGCGGGCATGAAATACATCGTGATCACGTCCAAACATCACGAAGGCTTCGCGATGTGGGACACGAAAGGCACCGATTACAACATCGCCAAGCGCACGCCGTACGCCAAGGGCGTGCTCAAACCGCTGGCCGAGGCCGCGCGGCGCGCGGGCCTGCATTTCGGCACGTACTACTCGATCATGGATTGGCACGATCCGTCGCAGTCGCCTGCGCAGCCCGGCAAACACTACAACCCGACCAAGATGGACCCGGCGAAGAAGCGCGCCTACATCGAGGAGATGAAGACCGAGCTCGCCGAACTGGTGCGCGAGACCCACACCGAAGTGCTCTGGTTCGACGGCGAGTGGATGGACTGGTGGACGAACGAGGACGGCCGCGAGCTGTACACATTCCTGCGCAAGCTCGATCCGAATCTGATCATCAACAACCGCGTCGGCAACTCGCGCGCAGGCATGGCCGGCATGGACAAGGGCGAAAGTGTCGGCGACTTCGGCACGCCTGAGCAGCAGATTCCCGCCAATGGCTTCGGCCCCGGCGTGTACTGGGAGACCTGCATGACCTTGAACGACCACTGGGGCTACAACAAATACGACGACCACTGGAAATCGACCGAGGCCGTCGTGCGCAACCTCGCCGACATCGCGAGCAAGGGCGGCAACTACCTGCTCAACGTCGGGCCGACCGCCGAAGGCACGATTCCCGCGCCCGCGACGGCGCGCCTGCGCGACGTCGGCAAATGGCTCAGCGTCAACGGCGAGTCGGTTTACGGCACCGGGCCGACGCCATTCGCGGGCGACCATGGCAGCTATTCGACAACGGAAACGAACGGCGATGGCAAGCCGAAGTGGATTCCCAAGTGGGATTGGCGCGCGACGAGCAAAAAGGGAAAAGTATACGTGCACCTGTTCGAGTGGCCGGGCAGGACGTTTCGCGTCGATGCGGGCGACCTGCGGGCCAAGTCCGCCTATTTTCTTGCCGACCCGAAGCACACACCGCTGAAGCTCGCGCAGAACGGCAAGACGCTTGAAGTGCAACTGCCCGACAAGCCGCTCGACCCGGTCGATACGGTGTTGGTCATCGGCACGGAATAGTCGACATCAAGCTTTCCTTCGCCGGCAGTCTTAACGATTTTTCACTTGAGGGTCGAATCGCATCAGGCGTATTTTGTTTCGGTAGTCAAATGGCGTACACGAGGAGGAGATTCGAAATGGTTCGGTTCCTTCTCTTGCTCGCGACCGCGCTGCCGTCTTTTCCTCTTGCGGCGGCGACGTTGGATTCCCGCGTTCTGGCCAGCTCCGGCTTTCTCGAAGCCCACCCCGACGTTTACTGGCGTGGGCTCGCTCTGGAACGTTACAAGAAGCAAAATTACGTCGAAGCGTTCGACCTGTTCCGTCGCGTGTCGCGCTATGCGGACAAGGCTTCGCAAAGCATGGTGGCCGAGATGCTGTGGGAGGGAAAAGGTACGCCGATGGATCACGCCCTCGCCTACGCGTGGATGGACTTGGCCGCCGAAAGAGAATACCCGCAGCTCGCGGCGTGGCGGGAGCGCTATTGGCATGAGCTGACGCCCGACGAGCAACGTCGCGCCCTCGACGTCGGCAAGGCGGTTTACGCGGAATACCGCGATTCCGTGACCAAGCCGCGCCTCGAAAACAAGCTTCAGCTTGCACGTCTGGACGTCCTCGGCTGGATGGAAGGCGCGGACGTGCTGCTGCCGGATTCGAACGGCATCGTCAGCATTGCCGGGCAGCACGATCGGGTCTACAACCAGCACTATTACGATCCGAACTACTGGGATCCGAAACTGTATTGGCGGCGTGTCGACAAGGAATGGAATGCCACCGTGACCGTTGGTCCGCTGAGCGAGAAGCCTTCCCCTTAGATGCACCGAACCACGAGCGTCAGGCGCCGCGCTTGATCTTCAGCGATTCGCGCAGGGAAAAAATCGGCTGCATGGCGATCCATTTCTCGCCGGGCTTGGCGAACGGCAGCGCCTGCTGGAACTTCCACATCAGCGCCTCCCATTCCTGCACGCGCGAATTTGCCGCGTCGCGCGCCGCCTTGCGTACGGCGGAATAGTCGTCGCCGACATCGAGCACGAGGACGAGGCGGTTGCCGGTGCGGAAGATTTCCAGGTCGCGCACGCCGGCCTCGCGCAGCGAGTCGACGACTTCGGGCCAGACGTTTTCCGGGCGATGCCAGCGTTCGTACTCGGCGATCAGGCCGGGATCGTCCTTGAGGTCGAGCGCATAGTGGAGTCGCATGTGCTCAGCCCGCAGCCGTTCTATGTGCGCGCACGGCGTAGCCGAGGATCACGGCGAAGCACAGCGTGGGCACGATGATCGAACGATGGATGCCGAACGCATCGGATACCGCGCCCATCAATGCCGTCAGCACCGCGCCGCCGATGATCGCCATGACGAGGAACGACGAAGCGAGCTTGCGGTCGTCGTCGCCGAGTCCGCACAAGCCGAGGCTGAAGATCGTCGGGAACATCACTGACATGAAGAAGCTTGCGGCGACGAGTGCATACACGCCGGATTGGCCGGGATTGACGATCGCATAGACCGTCAGCGCGATATTGATCGCGGCGAACAGGGCGAGGATGCGTGCCGGCGCGAGCACGCGCATCGCCGCGGTGCCGGCGAAGCGGCCGAGCATGAACACGATCAGCGAGGCGGTCAGATAGTCGGCGGCGCTTTTCTCCGGCGTGCCCGGCACGGTTCCTTGGACGTAGCGGATCAGATAGCTCCAGATACCGACTTGTGCGCCGACGTAGAAGAACTGCGCCACCACGGCGAGAATGAAATTGGAATTGTGGAAAAGTTTACCGAGGTGCGCGGCGCCACCGGCGTGGTCGGATTCCTGTTCGGCCGTGGCAGGGAAGCGTGTCAGCGCGATCAGCATGGCCCAGACGACCACGATCAGGCCGATGACAAGATACGGCGTCTGCACCGCCGCCGATTCCGCCGCGTAGTAGGCCTGGCGCGCGCCGTCCGTCATCGCTGCCAGCTCTACCGGCGTGTGCTCGATGCCGGAGAAGATGAAGTGCTGGCCGACGAGCACACCGGTGATCGAGCCGAGCGGATTGAATGACTGCGCGAGGTTGAGCCGCTGCGTCGCACTGTCGGCCGGTCCGAGCACGGTGACGAGCGGATTGGCCGAGGTTTCGAGAAAGGCGAGGCCGCTCGCGATCACGAACAGCGCGGCAAGGAACAGGCCATAGGTATGCGACGCGGCCGCGGGGTAGAACAGGAATGCGCCAGCGGCATATAGCGCGAGGCCGATCAGCAGTGCGCCCTTGTAGCCGAAGCGGCGCATGCAGATGCCGGCAGGAATCGCGAGCAGGAAATAGCCGAGATAGAACGCGCTCTGCACGAGGCCGGCCTGGAAATCGGACAGTTCAAAGGCTTTCTTGAACTGCTTGATGAGAATATCGTTGAGGTTGTTCGCCATGCCCCAAAGGAAGAACAGGCTTACGATCAGCGCAAATGCGACGAAGGCGGTGCGTGCGACTTGCCCGCTTGTCGTCACCGCGCTGTTGCTCGCGTAGTGCATCGTATCCTCCCGGTGTGCGTGGAATTGTGTTCTGCTGTCGCACGGATAGACTTCGCTTGAAGTCTAGCAGCGATTTTCCCGTCGTTGCAAATATAAAACGTTGTTTCTAAAATATCATCCGACCGCACGGCAATGTCGCGGCTGGCGGCACAAGGAACTCGCAGTGACGAAAACGACCAAATACCGCGCCCCGGCGCTGGACAAGGGACTCGACATCCTCGAGTTGCTCGCGCGCACGCCCGGTTCGCTCAACCTGACCGAAGTCGCGCAGGGCATCGGTTATTCCAAGAGCGAGATCTTCCGCATGCTGCAGGTGCTCGAGGCGCGCGGCTACCTCGCGCGCGAGGGCAATGACGGCGCCTATGCGCTGACCAACCGCCTGTTCCTGCTCGGCATGGAGCGGCCGCCGATCAAGGGACTCACCGAGGCGTCGTTGCCGGTGATGCATCGTCTTGCCGAGCAGATCAAGCAACCTTGCCATCTGGTCGTCGCCTCGCAGGACCAGATCGTCGTCATCGCACGCGTCGACGCGACCAGCGACATCGGCTTCGTCGTCCGCGTCGGCCATCGCCGTCCGCTTGCACATGCGACCTCGGGTGTCGTGCTGTTCGCGTTCCAGGGCGAGGAAACGCAGGAGCGCTGGTTGGCGTTGATGGAAGCGGGCGAAGAGCGCTTCAAGCGCAAGCAGTTTCTCGCCATCGCGGCGCAGATCCGCGAGCAGGGTTATGCGGCGCTGCCGAGTGAGGCGGTAGATGCGGTGACCGATCTTTCCGCGCCGATCCTGCAGGATGGACATGCCGTCGGCACGTTGACCATTCCGTTCGTCGAGCGCCATCCGGTGACGGTGTCGGTCAAGCAGGCGATCCAGCATCTACGCGACGCGGCGAAGGACGTTTCCGCAGCCTTGCTGCACTGACGCCTGCCGTCATCCCCCGGCACCGGATCGCGTTTTCAATCCAGCACGATTTCGCTTGCCGGTGGCAGGCGCCAGTCGATCTCGGCTTGTCTGTGCTCGCGCAGGTACGCATTCGCGCGCGAAAAATGGCCGCAGCCGATGAAGCCGCGGTATGCGGACAGTGGCGAGGGATGCGGCGCCTTGAGCACGAGGTGGCGGCGCGTGTCGATCAGCTTGCCCTTGGCTTGCGCGTAGCTGCCCCAGAGCAGGAACACGAGGCCCTCGCGTTCGCGGTTGAGATGGTCGACGACCGCATCGGTGAATCCTTCCCAGCCCTTGCCCTGGTGCGAGCCGGCCTGGTGCGCCTGCACGGTCAGCGTTGCGTTGAGCAGCAGCACGCCTTGTCGCGCCCACGGCAGCAGGCAGCCGTGATCGGGGCGCGGGGTGTGCAGGTCACGCTCGATCTCGGCGAAGATGTTCTGCAGCGACGGCGGCACGTCCACGCCGGGCATCACCGAGAAGCACAAGCCATGTGCCTGGTTCGGGCCGTGGTACGGATCCTGGCCGAGCACGACGACTTTGACCTGATCGAACGGCGTCGTGTTGAGCGCGGCGAAGATGCGTTTCGGTGGCGGAAAGATTTTCTTGCCGCGCTGCAGCTCGCTGCGCAGGAATTCGCTGAGCACACGCATCTCGGGGCGTTGCAGGTAGTCGCCGACGCGCGCCTTCCAGCTTGGTTCCAGTTGGACACGATCCTCACTCATCACCCGTCCTCGAAGCTGCTGCGCTCGATAATTTGCGCGCCGGCGGTGCTCGGAATCCTCACATACTCGTTTGTATGCTCCGGTTCCTGCGCTCCGGCGACGCGCAAATTCTCTTCGCTCGCGACGCTTCGAGGGCAGGTGATCACTGCGGCTGCTCCAGCCGCAACTGGCGCGACGTGGCGATCCATGCGCCCAGCCAGCCGAGCACGACGCTGGCACCGAGCAAGGCGAGGGCTTGCACGATCGACAGGCCGTGGATCGTGAAGCGTCCGCCATAGCTCGACGTCAATTGGCCGAGCGGCGTCGCCAGTGCGATCTCGACGCCGCCGATCAGGATCAGCGCGCAGAGTCCGGCGAGCGCGCCATACCAGAGTCCGGCATACAGAAACGGCCGGCGCACGAAGGCGCGGTCGGCACCGAGCAGCTGCATCACGGAAATTTCCTCGGCGCGTCCGGCGATGTCGTTGCGCACGGTGTTGCCGACCACGAGCAACGCCGCGAGTCCGAGCAGGATCGCGAGCACGCCGGCGAGGCGCGCGGTGAAGGCGAGGATCGCATCGAGGCGCTGGCGCCAGAGCGCGTCGTACTGCACCTGGTCGACGCGCTTGTCGTGCGCGAGTTCGTCGACGATGGCTGGCGCGCCGTGGGCGGACCCCGCCACGATCTTCGGCGTCACGATCAGCACCGTCGGCAGCGGATTGCTCTGTAGCACCTTGAGCGCGTCGGCGAAACCCGACTGGCTGCGGAATTCGGCGAGACCTTCCTCGGGCGTTTTGATCACGACTTCGGCGACATCGGTACGCTGGCGCAGCATCTCGGCCAGCGATTTCGCCATAGCGGCATCGACCTCGGGCTTGAGAAACGCGCCGATACCTCGCGCGTCGTCGAGATGCCCGCCCAGCGCGCGCGCGTTGTCGAGCAGCAGCCAGAGCAGGAACGGCAGGCACAGCGCTAGGCTCATCACGAGCAGGGTCAGCGCGGTTGCGCCGGGTCGCTCCATAAGACGTTGCAAGCTGGCGCGGAAGCTGCGCGA
>NZ_DASVOK010000065.1:0-9427 GCF_036383415.1 Rudaea sp.
CTGCGTGATACGCGCACGTGCCTCGGGCTCGTTCGGCACGGCGTGGGTCTGCTCGTCGCGAAACATCTGCACGCGGTTCTCGACCCGGCGCAACAGCAGGTAGGCCGCACGCAGGCGCTTGGCACGATCGGCCGCGATCACGCCGAGCTGCTCGCAGGCGGCGAGCGAAGGCAGCAGGCCACGTTCGCGCAGCGCCGGTTCGCGCCCCCCGCGGATCAGCTGCAGCAGTTGCACGATGAATTCGATTTCGCGGATGCCGCCGGCGCCGAGCTTGAGATTGTCTTCGAGATCCTTGCGCGCGACTTCGGCGTCGATCAGCGTCTTCATCTCGCGCAGGCCGGCGAACGCGGTGTAGTCGAGATAGCGACGGTAGACGAACGGCCGCAACATTTCGATCAACTGCTTGCCGGTGCGCAGATCGCCGGCGACCGGCCGCGCCTTGATCCAGGCGTAGCGCTCCCAGTCGCGGCCTTCGCGCTGGTAGTACTGCTCCATCGCCGCGAACGACAACGCAACGCGGCCGGCGCTGCCGAACGGACGCAGGCGCAGGTCGACACGGTAGACGTAACCGTCGACCGTGATCTCGGCGAGCAGCTTGACCAGCAGTTGGCCGAGCCGCGCGAAAAAAGTTTCGTTGGCAAGCGGACGCGCGCCATCGGATTCGCCGTTCTCGTCGAAGGCGAGGATCAGGTCGATGTCGGAAGAAAAATTCAAGTCCGCGCCGCCGAGCTTGCCCATGCCGATCACGACGAGGCGCTGGGCGACGCCGTGCGTGTTGCGCGGTACGCCGTGGCGGCGGATCAATGCGCGTTCGCCGAAATCGTGCGCGGCGACGAGGCAGGCCTCGGCCAGCGCGGTCGAACCCGCGAGCGTCTGCTCGACGCTGTCGAGGCCGTTGACGTCGCGCCAGATCAGGCGCACCGCCTCGCGCCGCCGGTAGCGGCGCAATGCGCGCATCACCTCGGCTTCATCGAGCGCCGGATCGAGCGCGAGCGGACGCGTGTCGGCATGATGCGGATTGGCCAGCAGCAGCAGGCCGTTCGCACTCAACAGCTCGGGATCGCGCTGGAAGCTCTCCCAGGCGAAATCGCTCGCGAGCAGCACGTGACGCACGCGCTCGTCGACGCCGGCGTCATCGTGCAGCACGACGCCCGCTTCGCGGCAGCGTGCGAGCAGTTGCGCGTAGCGGTCGGCAAGAAAGGCGTCAAACGCGGATTTCGGCGCGGCGGGCAAGGCGGAGTCGGTCTTCCGGGAACGAACGCCAAGCATGTACCAAATCACCGCAGGATTGCACGCGGCGTCAAGCGTCAGTCGCCCTATTTCGATGCATCCTCACGCAATTCGGCATCGAGCACGACAGACAGATCGATCTGATAGATATTGCCGAGACCGTTGCGCACGCTGCGGATAGCCGTCGTGAACTCGCGATAGGTCCAGGGCGCGTCGCGCCGTTCGGTCGGTAGGCCACGTTCGCTGGTGAAGAAGAGATAGCGCCCGTCCGGGGTGACACGCGCGTTGTAGTCGCGCGCCGCGCTGTTCACCTTCGGGCCGAGGTTGCGCAGCGGATGCCAGACGCCGTCGCGGCGGTAGCTGATGTAGAGATCGCAATCGCCGTGTCCATCCTCGTGGCCGTAGGCGCTGACGATCATGTAGCGTTCGTCGGGATCGACGTAGACCTCGAAGTTCGCCCACTTTTCATCGTTGATCGCGACTCCAAGGTTTTCGGGCTCGGCGAAATGGCCGTCGACGGCGCGCGCGCGCCACACGTCGAGGTAGCCCTTGCTGCCGGGCCGGTCGGAGGTGAAGTACAAGCTGCCGTTGCGCGTCGTCGTCGCGAAGTGCGAACTCCACTCGCCGTTGACCGGCGCACCGAGATTCTTCGGCGCGCTCCAGCCGCGCGCGCCGTGTTCGAGATACCAGATGTCGTAGTGTGCATGCGGCTTGCCGTCGGCGCGCGGACGGTCGGAGATGAAGTATAGGCGCTGGCCGTCCGCGGAAAGCACGGGGTCGTAGTCGTGCCACTGGCCGGAGAACGGGGCAATCTGCGGCTTGGCCCAGCGGCCGTCATGGAACGTCGAAACGAAGATCGTGTCGAGCTGGAACCGCGGCACCGACTTGCTGAACCAGAAGGTGCGGCCGTCGGCCGAAAACTGGCCGCCGAATTCGTCGTCCGGCGTCGAGATCACGCCTTCAGCAAACAGTTTCGGCTCGCTGATCGGCGTCGCCGAGTCGTAAGGAAATTGCGCGCGGGCGCCGGAACAGACGACGCACGCGGCGAAAAAAATCCAATGGGAACGGAGGTGGAGCATCGTCACGGCTTCGTCTCCGGTTCCTTTCCGCGCAGTGCTTCGATCGCCGCGACCGGTACTCGATAGAAATTGTTGCCGCCGTTGAAGAGACCGCGAAGCCCCTGCTCGAACTCCTCAGTCGTCAGTGGCCGGCGCATCGGCAGCGAGACGAAGCTGCGGTCGCTGGCGAAATACAGCCAGCGGCCGTCGGGCGAAAACGCGGCATTCGATTCGTTCATCGGCGAATTGATCGGCGCATCGAGGTGACGAGGCGACGTCCAGCCAACGGCCGTGGCGAAGCTCACGTAGAGATCGGAGCGTGAATACGGCGCGCCCGCGCTCGCCAGCGTGTCGGCGTGATCGAAGACGGTGAACACGAGCGTGCGCTGGTCGGGCGAAATCGCCGGTTGGCCATCGTAGCGGTCACCGCCGACTGCAAGGTATTCGGGCGCGGCGTAGCGCCCGTCGATCCAGCGCGCGCGCCAGATGCCGACGCCGCCTTTGCCGCCGGGGCGGTTCGAGGAAAAATATAGGGTGCCGTCGGCTGCGAGCGAAGGCCATGCCTCGGCCGCGGGCGTATTTACCGGCTCACCGAGATTGCGCGGCTCGCTCCAGCCTTCACCCTGGCGTTCGACCATCCACAAATCGACGTTCGGTTGCGGCGACGGCACCTGCGTTCCGCTCGGTCGGTCCGAGGAGAACACGATGTGCGAACCGTCGTGCGCGACGGCGACGCCGAAATCGTTGTAGCGACCAGAGAACGGTGCAATCTCGGGCTCGCTCCAATGTCCGCCGACGAGGCGGCTGACGCAGATCGCGCTGCGCGGCGGCGTGTTCGTCGTCGGCGAACGCTTGGTGAAGTAGACGGTTTTCCCGTCAGGCGCGAAGGCAAGGCCGAATTCGTCGTCGGGCGTGGACAGTACGCCCGGCGCGAACAGTTCCGGTGCTGACGACGCTGCGGCCAGCACGGAAAAAGTATACAAATAGGCCGCAATGGCGTGTCGAAAGTTCATGCCCGGCTAGCAACCAATTCAAGCCTCATTGAACGAGGTTCTTAGAAGTGATAGTTCACGCCCGCATAGAAGCTGCGGCCCCACGCATCATTGCCGTACAGGCCGCCGCCAAAGCTAGTGCCGTCGATAAGGAGCGGAGGTTTGCGGTCGAACACATTGTGCATGCCGAAATACAACTGGAGTCCGGCCTTCCGATCGCCCCAGGCGACTTGCATGTCGTGATAGACGCGCCCCCCTTCGAAAGTGGGCGCGTAGGCATACGGGTTGGCGTAATATTTTTCGAGAGTGCTGTATGCCGAAACCGCAATCAGCATGCTGGAAAAATAGCGTGTATCCCAACTGAGCAGCCACTTGTCCCAGGCATATGACATATCGAGTGCCGCTTTCCATTTCGGGAAACCGTCGGTGCCGATCAGATGCTGAGGCCGGGTGGGATCGTCCTGGAAGGGAAAGTTGGTGTACTGCAGCGTACGCGTTGCATTGAGTTCGAAGCGTGCTCTGCCGGGCCCGATATCGTGCGAGTAGGAAGCGGCCAAGTCGATGCCCGAGGTATTGGTGGCGACGAGATTGAGATTGGTCTGTTGCACAAAATTGATCAAATGCGTCGTCGGATCGCGCTTCATGCTCGCACAATAGATATTGGCGATCCCGCCAGGCGAATCGACGCAGTTGTCGACGATGTCCTGCGCAGAAACGACACTGATCGCATCGCTGAGCTTGATATTCCAATAGTCAGCGCTCAGCAAAAGGCCGTCGACAAATTGCGGCGTTAGTACGATGCCGTAGGTGTAGGTCTTGCCGCGCTCGGATTTCAGATCGGGATTGCTGCCAGAGATACCTTGTATCGTCGACGGCAGTGGATACTCGCCCGGCGGGACGCCCAACGCTGCGCAATTGCGCTGGCGTACCGCGAGATTGGGTGCACTGCTCATGCTGCTGGTCGAACACGGGTCGGTAAGCTGGAAGAAATTTACCCCCGCTCCCGAAAACAGTTCGCTGACGTTGGGCGCGCGCTCGGCGAACGATTGAGTGAAACGCAGGCGCACATTGTCGTCCAACGCCCAGTTCAAGCCGTACTTCCACGTTTCGGTATGGCCGACCGTGCTGTAGTCGGATTCGCGCATGGCCATTTCCAGACCCAATTGCTTGAAAAACGGCTTGTCGGTAATGAGCGGCAGGCCCAGTTCGCCGAAGCCTTCCTTGACATTGAAGCTGCCGCCGAACCCCGGTATCGCATTGTTGAAGGTATTGCCGGTGAGATCGAGCGGATCGGCAGTCACCGTCATTTCCTCGCGGCGATATTCGGCACCGAGAACCAAGCTGGCACTACCCGCGTTGAACGGCATCGCGAACAAATTGTTGTTGGTCAGCGTGCCGGAGGCGACTTGCTCGGTCAGTTTGTCGCGGCGAATGGTGGTGACGTTGAACCAGTTGCGCGCGGCCGAATTGACTGCGCCATCGCCGAAGATGCTGGTGGGAATGCAGCCGTTCAACAGGCTGCCGAAGCTGGCATAGGATAGGCCGAGGTCCGGATTGACATAACCCGGATCGAGGGTCGAACGACAGACGATCTTTCCACTCGCAGGATCGGTCACCGCATCGACCGAGGCGGACCAGCGTGGAATCACGCGATTATTGATGTAGTCCGTATTGACCTGGGTGACACCGTAGTTGACGGACGCGTCGTATTGCCAGTCGCCTGCGAAGGTGCCGGTGATACCGGCGACAACGCGGCCGGTTTGGCGTTGGTCGAGTTCATTGCGGAAGCCGCCGTCGTTGTCGAAACGACCGACGGTGATCGGATTGCCATCCATCAGTTGGGCCAGCGCCGGGCTGATATACGGATTGTCCGGCGTGATCGTGTAGTAGCCGAACGCGGGTTGTTCGATGTTGGTGGTATCGGACCAAGTGAACGAGCTTTCCAGGTACAGCCGTGCCGATGAATTCAAATCGTATGTGGTGTTGAAGTTGATGCTGGTGCGGTTGTATTTGGGAGTCAGCATCTCGATCGCATTGAGATTCAAGTAGTCGCAATCCGTGCAGTGCAGATTCCCGGGGGAGTAGGCGCCATCGAACCTCTGCGGGCGCACACTGCCGTTCGGATCGAACACATAGGAACCCGAGTCGATGGTGAAAGCGCCACCCGGGAGTTGGTCGAAGTAGCCGCCATTGGGCATGTAGACGCGGCGGTACTTGTTGCCGGGAGTCAAGATCGATGTATACGACTTGGAGCCAAATACCGACGGGAAAAACAGCGCATCGTTTTGCGCGTGCTCGATGTTGAAGATGGAATGGCCACGATCATCGGCGAAGCTCCAACCCGAGGTAATCGCCGCGCTGTATTTCTTGAAACTGCCACGTTGGGAATCGTCGACCTGCAGCTTGAGGTTCGTTCCCTCGTAGTGGTCCTTGAGGATGAAGTTCATCACGCCAGTGACGGCATCGGCGCCGTAGACAGCGGAGGCGCCGCCGGTAAGAATTTCCACGCGATCGATCATCTCGACCGGGATCATGTTCGTATCGACGGTCACGACATCGGTATTGCCAGAGACAAAACGTCGGCCATTGACCAGCACCAGCGTGCGCGACGGGCCCAGATTACGCAGATCTTGCGCGCCGATGCCGGCTGTGCCGATGCTTGCTCCAGAGTTGCCCATCGTGAACGTGGTGGCCAGCTGCGGCATGCGCGTGAGCAGATCGCCGATATTGGTCGCACCGAGCGCCTTGATGTCCGCGGCAGTCATGATGCTGACCGGCTGAGGCGAGACCACGTTTGGATTGGAAATGCGGCTGCCGGTGACGACGATCGTTTCGAGCTGGCTGGAATCCTTTTCGCTCGTGCTGGAATCGCGAGGCCCTGGGGATGCGTTTTGCGCCCAGGTCAGTGGCGCTTCTGTGATCGCGGCAAGGGCACAGAAGATCGCAGTCGCCAAGGGCAGCCGTTTGGTCATGTTTTATCCTCGAATCGTTGGGCAGTGGCGCCGCGCGCAACATTCGCAAACGCGGCAAGCCGTTCCCGCATGGTGCGCCGGTACGCACGCGGCTCGCTATCAAAAATTTGACGGAAATCGCGCTGGATTTAGCCAGCCAACCGCTGCATGACCTGGCGACGGAAACGGCGGCTCACTGGCACCTCGCCACCGCCGCGCAGCACGGCGACGAGATTGCCCTTGAACATTTCCTCGAACGAGGCGACCGCATCGATGCGCACGAGCGCGGAGCGATTGACCTGCACGAATCCTTCGCCGGCGAGGCGCTGGGCGACGTCGGCGAATGGGCCGTCGATATGATGATCCGCCTTCGCGCAATGCAGGATGCAATCGTGCCCGTCCGCCTCGATCCAGCGGATCTCCTCGTGGCGCACGAGCAGGAAACGGCCGTTCTCGCGCACCATGAAACGGCCCGGCCCCGGCTTGGCCTCGACCGCCACGGCCGCGGATTCGACCGTGCCGGTCAGTGCGGCCTGGACGCGCTCGACCAGCGACAGCGCCTCGCGTTCCTGCAGGCGCCGCTGCGCCGCGTCGAGCGCGCGGTGCAAGCGTGCGCTGTCGAACGGTTTGAGCAGATAGTCGTCCGCTTCGATCTCGAACGCGGTGCAGGCATAGCGCCGGTGCGCGGTGACGAAGATCACGCTCGGCGCCGGCTCGCGGTTCGCCGCGAGCATGCGCGAGAAACCGATGCCGTCGGTGCCGGGCATCTGGATGTCGAGCAGGGCGAGATCGACGCGCTGTGCAGCGATCGCGTCGGCTGCCTCGTCGCAATTGCGGCAGACCGCGACGACTTCGAAATCCGGACGCGCGCGGACCAGGCGGGCGAGACGCTCGCGCGCGAGATCCTCGTCCTCGACCACTAGCACGTTGAGCCGCTTCATGCGGCGCGCTCCACGGCCGGCGCACGATCGGGCACGACGATGGCGACGCGGTAGCGCCGGTCTGCGCCGAACCCGGCTTCGAAACATGCCGCCGCAGCGTAGAGCAGAGCAAGCCTGTCACGGCAGTTCGGCAGGGTCATGCGCATACCGGAGCCGGCTTCGGACGACGGCGACGCGCCGGTGTTGTCGATCTCGATGCGAATGCTCGCGCCGTCGCGCCATGCGCGCAGGTTGATCTCGCCGCCTTCGAGAGAGCGCGCGATACCGTGGCGGATCGCGTTCTCGACCAGCGGCTGCAACAGGAACGATGGCAAGCGGCAATCGAGCAGCGCATCGGCGACGTCGATGCGCGAGCGCAGGCGAGCGCCGAGGCGCACGCGCTCGACCGCGAGATACGCATTGACCAGCACGAGCTCCTCGCCGAGCGTCGCGGTCGCACGCTCGCCATGCTGCAGCAGCATGCGCAGCATGTCGGCGAGGCGCACGGTGAAATGCTGTGCCTTCGAGTTTTCCTCGAGCATCGCCACGAGCGCATTCAACGCATTGAACAGGAAATGCGGCTGCATCTGTCGCTGCAGCGCGGACAACTGCGCGGTCGCGGCCTGCGTGCGCAACGCTTCGCGCGCGAGCGACTCGTCGCGCGCGCGGCGGAAATAGATCTCGGCATGTGCGCAGGCGGTCGTCGCCAGATAGCACATCACTCCCCAATGCGCCTGCGTCGTCAGCAAGCGCACGACGCGCGCAAGATAGAACTCGGGCATGCCGAACCATAGCGGCGAGATCTGCATCAGCGCGGCGACGATGGCCGCATGCAGCACGATGAACACGAGCGCGAGCAGCGCCTGCAGCGCAATCGGCCGCCAGTTCCACACGCGCAATTCGATCGGATGGCGCTGGCAGAGCACGACGACGAACGGCGCCAGCGCTCCCCAGACATACCAGATGACGGCGTTCCAGGCGAACATCGGAGCGAGGCTCATCTCATCGCCGCGCACGACCATCTGCATCTGCGTCTGGAAAGTCGTGATCGCCGTCATCGCGGTAGCGGCGACGAGCGCGATCAATCCATAGCGCCGCAGGTTCTCCAACGCCCATCCTCCCCGACCCGCACCTTCGTGGCGCGACACATACGAGGTTCTACGTACTCACACGCCGCGCGGCCAGTGCCTGAAGTCATCGTTGCGTCGAAACCGCACTGGTCGCAACCTCGATGCATGCAGCATTGCCAGCATGCAGCCGATGCTTTCGTGGCCGCGATGCGACCGCCGATGCAACCTGCGTAACCGCTCGTGCCAAAACCGTTTCGTGCGCGCGCGAATGCGCCGAGCCTCGCCGTCGGATGCGGCACATCACGCCGCATGGGGACGAGTCAGATGAACATGCTGAGCAACCATGCGCTGCGCGAAATCCATTCCGGTCGCAGTGCGACACCGTGGATATTGCCTTGGCGTGGCGATGCTCCTGCCGCACAGGAGCCATTCCGTGCCGACGTTTCCGCAGCAGACCGGATCCTGCGCCAGACACGCCAGGTCGCACTCGGCCGGCATCGCGGCGTGCGCATGCACGCGCACGCCGCGCGTTGTGCCTATCTGCTTTTTCATCGCAGCAGCGTGCGCCTGCGCATGAGTCCGGACCGCGAAGAAGTCGTGACTCCACTGCACGTGAGCCTGCACGCGGCAGGCGACATCCATGCGCGTGAAGCATTGAACGACGAAGGAAACGATTTCGACTGGATCGCCATCGCTCCCGAACTCCTGCACAGCTTGCGCGCACACTTTCCCTACATGCGCGACGATGCGCACGACGCGGGCCTGCCTCCCTTGCACGCCTGCGAAACGACGCCGGAGATCTTCCTCGCCCGGCGCCGGCTTTTCACCGCCGCTTCGCGCTCCTGCGGCGCATTGAACTCGCGCCAGATCGACGCCGCGGTCGAGCAGTTGCTCGCGCAGGTGGTCGAACGCGCGGCCGCGCGCCGTCGTTTCATGCGCGATCAACAATTCGCGACCCGCGGTCGGCGCATCCAGCTTGTCGAGGAAGCCAAGATCATCCTTGCGCGCGAATACCAGACCGATCTGACCGCGATGGGGCTCGCGCATCGACTGCATTGCTCGCCCGCCTACCTCTCGCGCACGTTTCATGCGGCGACGGGATTCAAGCTCGTCGACTATCGCCACGAACTGCGCCTGCGCAAGGCGGCCTATCTGATCGAGCAGGCGGATGCGGAAATCGGCGAGATCGCGGTACGCGTCGGCTTC
>NZ_DASVOK010000066.1:0-3997 GCF_036383415.1 Rudaea sp.
GCGAACAGGCAGGTATACAGTTTTCCGTCGGCCGACAGGCGTGCGCGCGAGCAATCGCCGCAGAACGGCTGCGAAACTGAACTGATGAAACCCACTTCGCCCGCGCCGTCGGCAAACCGGTAACGCTCGGCGACTTCGCCGCGATAGTTCGGCTGCAGCGATTCCAGCGGCCAGCGCGCGCCGATGCGCGCGATCAGCTCGGCGCTTGGCACCACCGCGTCGCCGCGCCAGTGGTTGACCGTGCCGACGTCCATGTATTCGATGAAGCGCACGATATACCCGGTGCCGCGGAAGCGCTCGACCAGATCGAGCACCTGCGCATCATTGACGCCACGCATGACGACGCAATTGAGCTTGATCTTCGAGAAACCGGCGCGCTCGGCGGCTTCGATGCCCGCAAGCACTTCGGCAACTTCGCCACGACCGCCGGACAACTTGCGGAACGTATCCGCATCGAGCGTATCGAGCGACACGGTCAGGCGATGCAGGCCGGCGTCGCGCAACACCTGGGCGAACTTCGGCAGCAGCACGCCGTTGGTCGTCATCGCGATGTCGTCGATGCCGGAAATGCGCGCGAGCTGCTCGACCAGATGCGGCAGGTCGCGGCGCAGCAGCGGCTCGCCGCCAGTCAGGCGCAGCTTGCGCACGCCGAGCGCGGCGAAGGCGCGCGCGAGGCGCTCGATTTCCTCGAAACGCAGGCGCTGATCCTTGCTGAGGAATTCGTAGTCCTGCGCGTACTGGTCTTCGGGCATGCAGTACGGGCAACGGAAATTGCAGCGGTCGATCACCGAGATGCGCAGGTCGCGCAGCGGCCGTGCCAGCGCATCGCGCGGCGCCACGCCGCGGCCCACGGAAAACTGTTCGATCGGAATCGCCCTGCCGATCACGCAACGCCGCTCGTTGCAGTTCCATGCTTCGCACCATTGCTAAGGCTGTCACCGGGTGCGAGCGCGGCCAGTAGCGTAGTCCAAGGTAGCAGCGCGCAGTCGCGCCGGGCTGCATGATGGCGAAGCGGGGAAAAGCAACGCAGGTTCACTGGCAGTGAGGCTCCGTCGCACTCGCGGGCGATGAAGCGCGAAAAGAGAGTGAACAACGTAAACACCTCCGTCGCATTGTTGCCAACGACTGCCTCGCTCATCATGGAGGCACTGGCAATCGAAATCGCGCACGCCTCGCCGGAGAAGCGCAGTTCGGCGATGCTGCCTCCGGCGCAATTTGCCTCGACGCGTAGTCGGTCGCCGCACAACGCGTTGACCGTATCGGCGGCATGCGTGTAGTTGACAAGCGTGCCGAAGCCGCGTGGATCGCGGCTGTGCTTCAGCACAACGTCGTGATAGAAGGCGAGCGTATCAACCGTCATTTCGGTAACCAGCAGGTTCGACGGCGAGTAGGCCATACACGATACCCGCCCCGCGCTCGAGTAGCAGCCATAGCGCCATGCTCCAGGCCATCCCTCCCGTCATCACCCCGGCGAGCGACAATGGGTCGGGCCGCAAGACGCCGCCTTGCCAGGGCAGCATGGCCAAATTCATTCCGGCCAGCATCAGCACGCAGCAGAGGCAATGCGAGGCTGCGCGTGCGCAACGCGGCACGTGCCCGCGCGACGCCGCTGCGTACGGCATCGCAAGCACTGCGCCGGCCAGCATGCCGCCGTGCATCCAGGGCAACTCCAGCCAGTGCGTGCGCAAGCCGCCGAGCCAGTCGCGGCCGCCACTTTCGCACAGGGTGGCGAAAGCGAGTATCCGACCATGCTCCGCGTCCACGGCAAGGCCCAGAAACATCCCGGCGCATGAGAACGCGAACATTGCGCCGATGGCGGCGCGCCTGTGCCTCGGACTCAGGGCCGCGAGCGCGCAGCAGCTAGCCGCCACGCTGAAGCCGACGGCGAGCCACGCGGCGGGCGGCGTCCCGATCATGCCGTACACCCGTACGCGCTGGCCAGATGCTTGTGCACGCGGGCATAGTCGTCCGGTGTGTCCATGTCGTTCGTGAAGCGGTCGTGGCCGACCTCGAACTTCACGACGTCGTCCGGATGATTCTCGATCAGTTTGCGGCAACCGGGGTTCACCGTGCCGGAAATCACTTCCGGAACGCGGCTGGCGGCGAAGACCACCGGATTGCCGCGTGCGCCGTCGTGATGTGGAACGAGAATCGCGTCGCGCGGCAGCTTTGCGAACGTCCGGGCGAGCGCGCGGTAGTCCTCCGGTTGCGCCAGCACGAGATCGGCGAGGCAGATCATCACCGCGGAGCACGGCTTGCGCAATGCGGCAAGCCCGGCGACGACCGAGGTTATCTGCCCTTCCGGCCAACGTGGATTGGGCTGGAACGCAAGCGGCAGGCCGTTGAGGGCTGCCATCACCTCACCGCCGCGATGGCCCGTGACGACGACGACTTCTTCCGGTTCCGAGCCCAGCAGCGTTTGCGCGGCGATGCGCACGGCGGGTTCGTCGCCATGCGCCGTCGGCAACAGCAGCAACTGTTTGAATTGGCCGTGCATGCGCGAGGAATTGCCAGCGGCCAGCAAGATGGCGGAAAACGGCAGCGCGTTCATTCGTGAGCGCTCACAGCAGGTGCGCGCATACGCACCCCAATGGCAAGGTATTTTGCTGGATCGCGTTCGAATTCCGTGCGGCACCCTTGGCAGCAGAAATAATGCGTCTGGCCTTCCATCGTCAAGCTGCTCATCGCGCGCGCCGGATCGACGATGGCGCCGCAGACTGGATTGACGTAGCCGACGGCCTCGGCGACGTAGGCGCGTGCGGCGCGTACCGGCGCACTCAGTGGCGAAGACTCGCGCCGTGCTGGAATCGTCTTGGTGGCGCGCCCGTGCCGCAGCGCGACGAGACCGGCGACGGCCGCGAGTGCAATTTCATTCGGCGTCACCGCGCCGATGTCCGGCCCTGCCGGTGCGTGCAGCGCGGCGAGGCGATCCTCGGCGATGCCGCGCAACATCATCGCCTCGCGCAGACGAGCGGTCTTGCGCGTGCTCGCAACCAACAGTACCGCCTGCACGTCCGAGCGCAATGCATGCTCAAGCGCGTTCTCGTCGCCATCGCCCTGGGTGGCGATCAAAGCATAGGTTTCGCGCTGCAGCGCCGCCTTGGGCTGGGTCTGACCAAAGGCTTCCGCAACGGACTCCATGTCCGCAGCTTCGGCGTCGGTGATCGGATCGAAATCGGTTTCGCGCGCGAACCAAGCCGCCGCACGCGCAACTGGCGTGGCACCATAGATGCGCAACCGCGGCGTCACGGCTTTGGGTTGAACGAACATCTCCACCTCGCCATTGCTTACGCATTGCATGGGAACGACATCGACGCCGTCGCGTATCTCGCCGTCGTTGGACAGGCGAACGCGCCGCGGCGCTGCGTCGGCGATCGCTTGCATCGCGACCGCGCGTGCGGTGCCCTGCACGCAACCGCCACCGACCCAGCCGTGCAGTTCGCCGTCGGCTTCGACTACGGCCTGCGCGCCGACGTAGGCGGAACTTGGTGGTCGAACGGCGATCACGGTGACCCAGGCATGCGCACGGCGCTGTTGCGTCAGTTCGCGCGAGAGTTCATCGAGATCGATGAGTTTCATCGCCATCTCCTTCAACACAGCGCCTGCACGATGCGTGGCAGCGCGCGCTCGATGCTGGCGAAGTCGTGCGCCGGCGCGAGCAGGTCCAGATGCGGCAGAGCGGCCTGCATGCCACGTGCGGAGGGCAGGTAGTCCTCGCGACCCGCCAGGGGGTTCAGCCAGGCGATGCGCCGCACGCGCCGGCGCAGCCGCGCGACCGTGCGCGACAGCAGCTCGGGATCGCCAGTGTCGTAACCGTCGCTGACGACGACCAGCGCGCTGCGTGCGTGCGCAAGTCCCGCGTGTTCGCGCTCGAACTGCGCCAGGCATTCGCCGATGCGCGTCCCGCCTGCCCAGCCGGCCGACAGCATCTGCAGACGTTCCTGCGCGCGCCAAGGATCGGGATCGCGCAGCGCTTCGCTGACTTTCGTCAACTGTG
>NZ_DASVOK010000067.1:0-9294 GCF_036383415.1 Rudaea sp.
CAGCGCCGCGCCGACCGCCATGACGAGCAGTCCCGGTCCCGGCGTCACCAGCATGACGACGCCGACAAGGAAGACGAGTACGCCGCCGATCACCGCGAGGATCGTGCGCAACAAATGCGGGTTAGCCTGTCTCCGCCGATGCTGACGGCGGAAGCGCGTGCCGCTGCGTGAAGCGAGAAACGCGCGGAAATGTGCGCGTAGCCAGTCGAACATGCCCGATCCACTTGTAGCTATCTTGTTGTGATGCCGTCGCGGCCGGCGAAGTTCAAGGGCGCTTGGGAAAATCTGCTCGTTCGATGGATGCAAGCTGAACCGCATGCCGCGGCGGCCACCGGCATGCGGTTACACTTGACGGCCGCATCGTTGCTCAAGAGGACGGCCATGTCTCGCATCACGACCCTGATTCTCGCTGCCTGCGCCGTGGCCGGCGCGGGCCATGCCGACACCGTCGCCGCGCAGAACACCGCGGCGCCGCCCAAGGCCGCCGCTACGGCGGCGAAGAAAGCCGCGCCGGCGACGGCGGCTGCGGAAAAGAAACCCGCAGCGGCACCGGCAGAACCCGCTGCGCCAGCCGAAGACGCGGCGTTCAAGCTGTTCCGCCACGACCTGATCAATCTGCTCGCGTTGAGCGGCGATGCGCACAAGCAGATCGCCGCGGCGCAGATCGCCGCACCCGACCAGAAAGACTCCACGCGCTCAGCGATCAAGAAGACGCCGGCGCTGGTCAAGCACGCACTCGAACTCGGCCCGCAGGATCCGCTCGTGCTCTGGATCGCGGCGTCGAACGCCTGCCTGGACAAGCCGGGCTGCGCCGATCCCGCCGCGCTGAAGACGCTGCAAAGCGCCGATGCGGACAACACCGCGGTGTGGTTGCTGTCCTGGCCGGCCGACGGCAACGCCGAGATGGAGCGCGCCAGCGTCGCGCGCATGGCGCAGACGCAGCGCTACAACGACTACTGGAACGCCGACGTCGCCGCGCTGTATCACGCGCTCGAGATCCTGCCGGTGCCCAAGGAAATCACCGCGCTCGGCCTGAGTTCGGAAAGCGCGCGGATCAATTTCGCGACCTCGATTGCGAGCGCCTTCCTGCCCGTGTCGTTGCAGAGCCTGCACCAGCTCTGCACCAAGCTCGATGCGACCAAGGACGAGGCCACGATAGCCGACTGCATCGCGGTCGCGCGCAAGCTCGAAGCCGGCGGCACGTTCGTCGCCCAGGGCATCGGCTTCGCCATCGAGGAGGCACTGCTGCAGCCCGGCGTCGACAAGGACGTGATGGGCGCGCGCCGGCGTTCGGCGGCGTGGCAGAAGGAGAAGTTCATGGAACTTTCCGGACGCTTCTCGCGCGAACCCGCACTCGCGCAGGCCTACGTCGACGCGCTGGAAAAGGAGCCCGACGCCTCCGCCGCGCTGATCGCGTTCCTGCGCGGACAGAAGCAGCACACCGATCCGCCCGGCGACTGGCAGCCGGCGCCACCGCCGAAGGCGCCCGATCCGCTCGCTGCGCCGTCGCTGTCGCCCACGCCGCCCGCGCAACCCTAGCCGGCGTCTGGGCTGCCGTGTACTCTTGGGCAACGAACGTTCTCCAGGAGTAGCGCAATGCTCAAGATTCTGGTGGCCAATTCGAAAGGCGGCTGCGGCAAGTCCACGATCGCCACCAACCTCGCCGCGCACTACGCGCAGGACGGCAAGAACACGCTGCTCGTCGATGCCGACCGCCAGGGCTCGAGCCAGAGCTGGTGCGAAAAGCGCGCCGGCTACACGACGCCGGTACTGCCGCTCGCCGGCACGCGCTCGGATTGGCGCTCGCACGTGCCGAAGGGGACGCAACGCCTCGTCGTCGACGCCCCGGCGGCGATCCGGCCGCAGGACGTCGACGCCTTCCTCGACGACATCGACGCGGTGCTGATCCCGATATTGCCTTCGCGCATCGACCTCGAAGCAAGCCAGCATTTCATCGACGGCGTCGCCGCGCTGCCGCGGGTCAAGCGCGGCAAGGTCGCGGTCGGCATCGTCGCCAACCGGCTCAAGCCGTGGACGACGGCTTCGCAAATGGCGGTCGAGGAGATGAAGGCACTGCCGTTTCCGCTGGTTGCGCAGATCCGGGACTCGCAGGCCTACGTGCTCATGGCCGGCCTCGGCAGGAGCATCTTTGACTACTCCTCGGAAGCCGCGCGCTCGCACCAGGAGGACTGGAATAAGCTGCTGCGCTGGCTGAAGAAGCTTGGCTGACTCCGACCGACGGCTTCACCTAATGCCTTGATCCCGCTTCTTCGTATCGACTTTTACAAAACCGGACACAGGCATGACCCGAGAATTGATCCTGCTGCGGCATGCCCACGCCGAAAGCGCCAAAGCCGGTGGCGACGACGCGACGCGAGCGCTTTCCGCGCGCGGCATCGCCGAAGCCGAAGACGCCGGCGCCTGGCTGCGCGAACACCAGGCGCTGCCCGCACGCGTGCTCTGCTCGCCCGCGCGACGCACGCGACAGACCCTCGAGCGCGCACTCGGCGAGGTCGACCCTGCGATCGAACCGCGCATCTACGAAGCGACCGCGGGTGGCTTGATCGCGCTGATCGACGAACACGCCGATGCCGGGCGCCTGCTCCTGGTCGGCCACAATCCCGGCTTCGAAACCGTCGTCGCCTTGCTGACGACCGGCCAGTCGGGTGACTTCCGTGGCATCCCGCCGGGCGGCATCGCTTGGATCGAGCTCGCCGGTGCAGCCGAGCCGGGAGCGGGCAGGCTCAAGGCGTTCTGGGCGCCCTGAAGTGACCGGTCATCCTGTCCTGGGCAGTAGCGCCAGACATGACGACAAAGCCTGAGAAACCTCTAATTAACCTACTGCGCTCGATAATTTGCGCGCCGGCGGTGCTCGGAATCCTCGCATACTCGTCTGTATGCTCCGGTTCCTGCGCTCCGGCGACGCGCAAATTCTCTTCGCTCGCTACGGTTACGCAGAGGCTCCTTAACCCGATGATCGCAACACAGCCGCTGCGGCTGGCCGCAGTTGGCGGCATGCTCGTCGGCTTGCTGCTCGGGCTTTGCCCTGCCGCGACCGGCGCCGCGGAACGCTATCAGCGCCTCGCGCTCGACACAGCGCGCTCGCACGTCGATTTCGAAGTGAAGGTGCTCTGGCTCGTCGGCGTGCACGGCCGCTTCGGCAGCGTGCACGGCATGATCACGCTCGACCATTTCCGCAACGCGGCGACGGTCGAAGCGCAGATCGATACCAGCGTCGTCGCGATGCGCAACCGCAGCCACGAGGAATGGGTCAAATCGGCGGAATTCTTCGATGCCGAGCATTACCCGCAGATCGCCTTCGTCTCCGATGCGATCCCGCTGCAGCGCCTGCAGATGGGCGGTGACATCGACGGCATGCTCACCCTGCGCGGGGTCAGCAAGCGCGTGCGTTTCGAACTGGCCAAACCCGACTGCCCGGCGACGAGCGGCGACGACTGCCCGCTCGAGGCCGAAGGCAGCATTCGTCGCAGCGACTTCGGCATGAGCTCGCGCCGCGGCACACTGTCCGACAAGGTCGAGCTGAGCTTTTCGATCGCGACCCGACCGATGGCCGACGGTGCACGACCGTGATGCGAAAAGATCAAAAACCCTGTTTTTTGCTCTCGTGTTTCTGAGTCCACGCAGCGCCCTCGTATTCGCGCTTGTCGCCGCGCCGGCAGTGCTGGCCGGCTGCGCGGTCGATCCGATCCACGCGCGCCGCGCGGCGGCGACGGCGAGTGCGGCGCAGGATCGCGCCCTGGACTGCGCGCCAGAACGTACCGATGCCTGCGCGATCGACACGCCCTACCGCAGCCTCGTCGCCTCGGCATTGCAGCAATCGACGCCGGTCGCGCCGGTGCACTACGTCAACCTGATCGAACGCGGCGAGGACGCCCTGTTGCTGCGCACCCACTTGATCCGCAGCGCGCGACGCAGCATCGAGATTCAGACCTTCATCTTCAGCGAGGACGATGCCGGCACGCTCGTGCTCGACGAACTGGTGAAGGCCGCGCGTCGCGGCGTCCAGGTGCGCGTGATCGCCGACCAGCTGTTCTCGCTCGACGACGCGAATCTCTACGCGGCGCTCGCTCGCGCGCACGCGAACTTCGAGTTCCGCGTCTACAACCCGACGTTGCACAAGGCCTCGACGCCGCCGCTGGAATTCGCCGCCGGCGTGCTCTGCTGCTTCTGGCGCTTCAACCAGCGCATGCACGACAAGATGCTGCTCGTCGATGACGACATCGGCCTCGTCGGCGGGCGCAACTACGAGAACCGCTATTACGACTGGGACGGTGAATTCGACTATCGCGATCGCGACCTGCTCGCCGTCGGCCCGGTCGGCACGGCCATGCGCGCTTCGTTCGACGCGTTCTGGAATTCCGCCTACGCCGTGCCGCTGAGCCGCCTGCGCGACGTCGCCGGCAGCATCCTCGATGCCGGCGTCGCCGCGCCGCGTTACGCGGTGCACGCCTACCGCAACGCGGCGCGCGTGGCCGAACTCTCGCGGCGTGCGGACGACGCGGGATTCGTCCGCGCACGTTTCGTCGACACGGCGCTGCGCGTCGGCCGCGTCGACTATTTCTCCGACGTGCCCGGCAAACCCGATCCCGCGCAGGCGAAGCGCGAATCCACGCGCCCGCTCGCCGCGCTGCTGCTCGCGGCAAAATCCGAGGTCGTGCTGCAGACGCCGTATCTCGTGCTCAGTTCGACCGCGAAGGGCATCTTCCGCGAACTGCATCGGCGCGCATCGCCGCCGCATGTGATCGTCTCGACCAACTCGCTCGCGGCGACCGACGCGTTCTACGTCTACGCGCTGTCGTACAAGTACAAGAAGCGCTATCTCAAGCTCGGCTTCGAGATCCACGAATTCAAGCCGTTTCCGGCCGAGGCGACGCAGCTGATCGCGAACTACGCCGCGCTCGGCGCCGAACCGGCGCCGCCTGCCAGCGCGGTGCGCGACCGTGCGCGCAGCAAGTATCGCAACGCGCCACTCAAGCGCGGTGGCGGCGTGCGTATCGGACTGCATGCGAAATCGATGGTGATCGACGGCGAGATCGCAGTGATCGGCTCGCACAACTTCGATCCGCGCTCGGAGAAGCACAACACCGAGGCGGGCTTCATCGTCCGCGATGCCGTCCTCGCTACGCGCCTGCGTGACTCGATCCTGCGCGATACGCAGCCCGACAACGCCTGGACGATCACCAGGCGCCAGCGCACGCGCATCCTTGGCGGCCTCAACAATGCAATCGCCAACTTCTCCGAGGCGCTGCCGATCTTCGACTTGTGGCCGTTCCGCTATGCCTCGAGCTTCGAATTCGATCCGACCGGCATGGACGGCCATTGCCACCCCTCCGCCCCGGGCAGCGCGGATTTCTATGCCTGCCACACCGACGTCGGCGACTTCCCCGAGGTCAACCTGCCGCTGAAGACCATCTACACGCGCATCGTGACCGCGTTCGGCGCGGGGCTGGTGTCGATCATGTGAACCCTCGCGGCGCGGTCCTCGCTCGCCTTCCCGAACCCGTTGACGCGGCCCGCCACGCTGGCTACCCTCACGAGTCTTCGGGGATTAACGGACCAGCGCCATGTCATTGCAGATCACGATCGACCTCAACGATGCCGACCTCCAGTTCTTCATCGACGCGGCCAAGCGCGCGCAGGCCAAGGCCGGCAACCTGACGCCGAAGCAGATCACCGATGCGGCCGGCAAACTGCTGGTCGATTCCAAGAACGTGCGCATACCCGAATTCATCGCCTCGCGCCTGTCCAAGCTCGACGCGATGATCAGCATGGTCAACGACGCCGGCTGGGACCTTGCCGAGGGCGACAAGAAGCGCGTGCTCTCGGCGCTGACCTACTTCGCCGATCCGGACGACGTGATCCCGGACAACGTGCCGGTGCTCGGCTTCCTCGACGACGCGATCATGATCGAACTGTGCCAGCGCGAGCTGCAGCATGAGATCGACGCCTACGAGGAATTCGTCGCCCATCGCGTCGCCGAAGCCAAGCACCGCGGCGTCGACGTCAACACGGTCAAGATGCAGCGCGTGGACTGGCTCGAAGACCGCCGCGCCGAACTGCAGGCGCGCATGAACACGCGTCGCACTGAGTCCTATGTGCCGACGAGTTTCTCGCAGGCGCTGTTCCGCGTGACCTGATTCCTGCGGTCTTGCGGAGGGCGGATTCGCTCGACGCAATTCACCGCGCTTTGCACGTGGCCTAGTTCCCGCAGCGAATCGCCAGACAAGTTGCGGACGCAGTTTGTGGTCCCGCCTCAGCTCTTTTGCTCGTCGTTCCCGCGAAGACGGGAATCCGGGGCTCTTGGTCTTGATTTTGCTCCGGTTGCGTCTCTTGGGTTTTCCGGGCGTCCGACGCGTGGGTCATTTTTCTTTGCTTGCCCCGCGACCACATAGGGGCCTTCGTGCTGGCGATGTCCTTGATCACAAGACATTCACCTTGGCGTAATCGACGTTGAAATCGATGACGCCGAAAAACAACAATAACCCCAGATCGCTCAACTGCTTGCGCGAACGAAATCCCGATTTCCACGGACCACACCGGGATTTGCCCGCAAATTGAGGCATCCGATTCGAACCCTTTCGTGCGGGGGCGCGCAAAAGCCGCGCGCCCCCCAGGGCTTCTACTGCAGCAACGCGTTGACCGCGTCGAGATCCTTCACCGCGATCGCGCCGGCCGCCTGCTTGAGCAGCAGGCCGCTGAGCACGAAGTTGTGGCGCGCCTGCGAGTAGGAGCTCTGCGCGCTGACGAGCTGGCTCTGGCTGGTCAGCACATCGAGGATGGTCTTGGTGCCGACTTCAAAACCGGCCTGGGTCGCATCGACCGCGCTCTGCGCCGAGACCACGGCGGCCTTGGCCGCCTCGACTTCGCTGATGCCCGAGATCACCGTGCGGTAGGCGTTGCGCGTGTTGGCGAAGACGCTGCGGCGGGTGATTTCGAACTGGTCCTGCGCCGCGTCGCGCTGGTACACGGCTTGGCGTGTCTGCGAGGAGACGAGGCCGCCGGAGAAGATCGGAATGCTCAGGGTGACGCCGATCGCCGTGTTGCCGGTGACGCTGTTGCCGTGCAGCGGGCCTTCGCTCGCGCCGTTGGCGCCGAAGTAGGTCGAGTTGCCCCAGCCCGGGGTCACCTGGCGCTGCAGCGTTGCGTTCAGCGTTGGATAGTGGCCGGAGCGCGCGGTCTGGATGCCGAATTCGGCCGAGTCCAGCGACTTCTGCGCCGAAGAGAGCGACGGATTCTGCTTCGTGGCGAGATCGACCCAAGCCTGCATGTCGGCCGGTACCGGCTTGTCGAGCGGAATCGGGTCGCGCAGTTTCTTCAGGTCGCCGAAATTCTTGCCGACGATCTGCACGAGTGCCTCGCGCTGCGTCTCGACGTTGTTCTGCGCGACGATGACGCCGGCGACCGCGGAGTCGTGCTGCGCGCGCGCGACGTGCACGTCGGTGATCGCGGACAGACCGACCTTGAAACGCTCGTCGGCCTGGTCGAGCTGCTTCTGCAGCGACTTCTCGTTGGCCTGACTGAAGGTGAGCTGGTCCTCGGCGGTGAGTACGTTGAAGTAAGCGGTCGCGGTGCGCACGAGCAGGTCCTGCGACGCGGCGTCGTAGGTGAAATCGGCGCCTTCGGACAGCGCGTTCGCGCCACGCAGGCGCGTGATGTCGGCCCAGTTGAACAACACCTGATTCAACTGCACCGTCGCCGGACGCGAGCGATTGCGCAGGTAGTCGCCGCTCGAGATGACCTCGTATTGCGAGCTGCCGTTGCTTTGGGTAACCAGACTCGGCGCACTGCTGTTGCTGCCGGTGTCGCTGCGCGAATAACCGTAGCTGCCGTTGATCTGCGGCAACAACGCGGCACGCGCCTGCGGCGACCCTTCCTTGGTGGCGAGGCGGTTCGCGTCGGCGGCGGCGAGCGTCGGGTCGGCTTCGCGTGCCTGCGCGTAGATCTGGCTCAGGTCCTCGGCGCGCAGCGGCGACGACAGTACGGCGACGGCGAGTGCTGCGGCGAGCGTGCCGAGCTTGATGCCGCCGCGTGCAGCATTATGGACAAGTTTATTTTTTTGCATTGTGGATTTCCTTCGGGAATCGGATGTCCGCGTCCAACGTTTCAAAGCGTGAATTGCGGCGCGGGCGCCGCATAGGCGAGATAGGGCAGGTCGGTCTCGAACAGCGGCTCGCTGCTCCACTCGCCGCCGCCGTCGCGCGTGCACAGGATGGCGTGCTGCACCGGCGAGATGCCGGCGATCGCGACGAGGCGACCGCCCGGCTTGATCCATTCGCGCCAGCGTGGCGGAAGCGCGGCGACCGCGCCAGTGACAATCATCACGTCGAATTGCTCGCGCGGGTCATAGGCGTTGACCGCGTCGGCCTGCTCGATGTGCACGTTGCGCACGTCGGCAGCCTTGAGGCGCGCACGCGCGGCCTCGACGAAATCGGCGCGCAACTCCACGCTGGTGACGTTGCCACCGAGATGGGCGAGGCAGGCGGTGAGGAAGCCAGAGCCCGTGCCGATCTCGAGCACGCTTTCGCCCTTTGCCGGCGCGGCTGCCTGCAGCAGGCGGCCTTCGAGCACGGGCTTGAGCATGACCTCGCCATGGCCGAGCGGCAGTTCCATGTCGGCAAAGGCGAGGTTCTGCAGCGCTGCGGGCACGAAGTCCTCGCGCCGCACCGCGCTGAGCGCACCGAGCACGCGCTCGTCGAGCACGTCCCAGGGGCGCACCTGCTGTTCGATCATGTTGTTGCGGGCGAGTTCGACGTTGAGCGACATGGTGGGGTTCCGGCGTTCACGAAAAGAATCAAAGGATAAAGTCTGCGGATTGCGCCGGCAATCGTACGATGCCGCAGTTCGCGGCGGCGTCCGAAGTGCCGGAAGTCATTCAAACCTTCGTGCATGTTCCCGCATCGTCGCTGACAGGAAGCCTGCGTCGGTGATGCGAAACGATGTTACCGATCAGTAACGATGGTGATGTTACCGATCGGTAACGGTTGCGTCAATACGGTTGGGCACAGATCACGGAATTCAATGGCTGCCTGCGCTGGCCACGACCGCACCGGTGCCCGCATCGCTCGCAGGATGCGCGACGGACTCGCCGCGTCGCACGCGGAACCAAGCCGCATACAAGGCGGGCAGGAACAGCAGCGTCAGCGCGGTCGCGGCGATCAAGCCGCCCATCATCGCGGCCGCCATCGGCCCGAAGAACGCGCTCTCCGACAGCGGGATCATCGCCAGCACGGCGGCCAGCGCAGTCAGCACGATCGGCCGGAAGCGTCGCACGGT
>NZ_DASVOK010000068.1:0-20958 GCF_036383415.1 Rudaea sp.
CTGGGGTGGCAAGTTCGGCGCGAGCCGTGACGATGCACTGATCGGCAACCTGATCGTGCGCGACGTGTTCACGCCGGCAGAGCATCTGCGCGTCGACTGGGCACTCGAGGGCGGCGCGATCGAATCCGACGGCAAAGGCACGATCCTCACTACCTGGCGCTGCCTGCATCAGCGCCACCCGGAACAGAGCCGCGAGGAAATGTCGCAGCTTTTGCGCGACAAGCTCGGCGCGCAGCGTGTGCTCTGGCTCGAGCACGGCTATCTGCAAGGCGACGACACCGACGCGCACATCGACACGCTCGCGCGCTTCGCGCCGGAAGATGCGATCGTGTTCCAGTCCTGCGACGACGCGAGCGACGCGCACTACGACGAACTCGCGCGCATGGGCGAGGAACTCGCTGCGCTGCGCACGATCGACGGCCGTCCGTACCGCCTGCACGCCCTACCGTGGGCGAAACCGATTCTGGACGACGGTCGCCGCCTCGCCGCGTCCTACGCCAATTATCTGATCGTCGACGGCGCCGTGCTGGTTCCAGCGTACGACGATGCGGCGGATGCGCAAGCCGCACGAATCATCGGCGCCGCGCATCCGGGCCGCGAAATCATCCCCATCCCCTGCCGCCCGCTGATCTGGCAGAACGGCAGTCTGCACTGCATGACCATGCAGTTGCCGTCAGGAGTATTGAAGTGAACAAGACACTGCGCATCGCGCTGCTGCAGGAAACCGACCGCGGCAGCCGCGAAGCCAACCTCGACGCGATCGAAGCGGGCCTGCACGAAGCGGCCAAAGCCGGCGCGAAACTCGTCCTGCTGCAGGAGCTGCACAACGGGCCGTATTTCTGCCAGCACGAAAGCGTGGCCGAATTCGACCGCGCGGAGCCGATTCCCGGACCGAGCACCGAGCGTATCGGCGCGCTCGCCGCGAAACTGAAGCTCGTCGTCGTCGCTTCGCTGTTCGAGCGCCGCGCCGCCGGCCTTTATCACAACACTGCCGTCGTCTTCGATGCTGCAAAGGATATTTGTGGAAAATACCGCAAAATGCACATCCCGGACGATCCGGCGTTCTACGAGAAATTCTACTTCACCCCGGGTGATCTCGGCTTCGAGCCGATCGAAACTTCGGTAGGCAAGCTCGGCCTGCTCGTCTGCTGGGACCAGTGGTATCCGGAAGGCGCGCGCCTGATGGCACTGGCCGGCGCGGACCTGCTGCTCTATCCGACCGCGATCGGCTGGGATCCGGGTGACGACGATGCCGAGAAATCGCGTCAGCGCGAGGCCTGGATCACCGTGCAGCGCGGCCATGCCGTGGCCAACGGTTTGCCTTTGCTTGCCTGCAATCGCACCGGCTTCGAGGCGGCTCCCGACGGCGCGCGCGGAATCCAGTTCTGGGGTTCAAGTTTTGTCGCCGGGCCGCAGGGCGAATTCCTCGCCCAGGCTTCGACCGACAGGCGCGAGCTGCTGATCGTCGACGTGGATATGCAGCGCAGCGAAAACGTGCGGCGCATCTGGCCGTTTCTGCGCGATCGACGCATCGATGCCTATGCGGATCTGCTCAAGCGTTTCCGCGACTGAATCATCCTTTCGTCGCCGCAGCGGTTGAAAACCGCAGAAACGACGGCAAAAACAAGCAATGAACGATCTGGCTTCTTCTCCTACGCCCGTCACCGACCAGCCGCTCGCACGCATCACCCGCGACGGCGTCGAATACACCCTGCTCGGCACCGCACACGTCTCGCGCGCCTCGGTCGCTGCCGTGCGCGAACTGATCGAAGCGGAAAACTTCGATGCGATCGCGGTCGAGCTTTGCGATACGCGCTACCGCGCGCTGCGCGACCGCGAAGCCTGGCGCAATCTCGATCTGCTGCAGATCATCCGCCAGGGCAAGGCCGGCATGGTCGCAGCCAACCTCGCGTTGTCTGCGTACCAGCGCCGTCTCGCTGAGCAGTTCGGCATCGAACCCGGCGCGGAGATGAAGACCGCAGCGGAACTCGCCGAGGCACAGCACAAGCCGGTGTGGCTGATCGACCGCGAAGTGGCGACGACGCTCAAGCGCGCCTATCGCAGCGTCGGTTTCCTGCAACGCTTCGGCCTGCTCGGCGGGCTCGTGGCGAGCCTGTTCGAGCGCGGCGAAGTCGCCGAAGCCGACATCGAGAAGCTCAAGCAGGGCGACATGCTGCAGAGTGCGTTCAGCGAATTCGCCGAGCAGTCCGAGCCGCTGTTCCGCAGCCTGATCGCCGAGCGCGACAGCTTCATGTCGGCGCGGCTGCGCGAGGAAAGTGCGAAGGCACAGGCGCTCGGCGCGCCGGTCAAACGAGTGCTTGCGGTGATCGGTGCAGGACACCTCGCCGGCATGACGCGCGAAATCGAAGCGCAGCACGACGAGCCGGCCAGGCTCACGCAATCGCTCAACGCGACGCCGCCGGCCTCTTCGTTGCCGAAGTGGATCGGCTTCGGCGTGCTCGCCGTCATCATCGGCGCGATCGCCTACACGTTCACGCGCGGCGCGCATTTCGGCGTCGAGGCGATCAAGGTGTGGGTGCTGTTCACCGGAGGGTTCGCCGCGCTCGGCGTCCTGCTTGGCGGCGGCCATATCCTGAGCGCACTGACCGCATTCGTGGTCGGACCGCTCAAGCCGTTCCGTCCATTTGTGCCGGTCGGCGCGGTGGCTGCGGCGGTCGAGATGTCATTGCGCCGACCACGCGTGGCCGATTTCGAATCGCTGCGCGACGATGTGATCGACTGGCGCGGCTGGTGGAAGAACCGCGTCTCACGCACCCTGCTCGTGTTCCTTTTGGGCAACTTCGGCATGATCCTTGGCGAATACCTCGCCGGTATCCGCATCCTGAGCAAGCTCCTATGAATCTCGCGCGCCTGCTGTTCAAACCCAAGTGGCAGGACAAGAATGCCGAGGTGCGCCGCGTTGCCGTCGCCTCCGCCGATGACGCGGAATTGATTGCTGCGCTGCCCCAGATTGTGCGCTCCGATGCCGATGCAAGCGTGCGCTTGGCTGCGCTCAAGCGTCTCGGCGATTACGAAGCCTGGCGCGAACGCTCGACCGGCGACGCCGATGGCGGCGTGCGCCGCACGGCGCGCGATGCCTATCTCGCCATGCTCTGCTCCAACGACGCGCGCGTACCGGCGTTGCCGCGACGCATTGCCGAACTCGAAACGCTGAGTGCTGACGAACTCGAGCGGGTCGCCAGCCAAGCGACCGACCGCAACCTGCGCGCCAGTGCGCTCGCGCAGGCGACGCGCCCTGCCCTTATCGCCGAGCGCGCGATCGCCGATCCCGATGCCGCGATCCGCCTCGCCGCGCTTGAACGCGTCGTCGATACCGCCGCGCTTGAGCGCATCGCCGAACGCGCACGCAAGACCGACAAGACAGTCAGCCGTCGCGCACGAGAATTGATCGAAGCGCAACGCATCGGCAGCGGTGACGTCGCCGCCGTCGCGCAAAAAGCACGCGCCCTGTGCGAGCGCATGGAAGCACTGGTGCGTGCGCCCACGAGTGACGATACGGTTTACGACGCGATCGTGCGCGATTGGAGCGCGCTCGGCAACGCGGTGCCGACCGATCTGCTCGCACGCTACTGCGGCGCCGATGCACTCGTGCGGCAGACCAGGATCAACGTGCAGAATCCACCTGCTCGCGCGACCATACCCGACGCCGAGGAAATCCAAGCCGAGGCGCAAACCGTCGTCGCCGCGCCGAGCATCGAAATGCTCGCATCGCAGGCGCGCTTCGATGCCGCACTCGCCAACGCCGCCAGCGAAGCGCAACGCGAGCGCGAACTGCGCCGCGCGCATCTGCACGAAATGGAGCAGACCCTGCCACGCTATGCGGCCGTGCTCGAAGCCGGCACCGTGTCGGCAGCACACGCGTTGCACGATCGGTTGCTCAACCTGGGCGCGATGGTCGTGCCGTTGCCTGCCGCGCTCGAAGCCAAGCTCGTGCCGTTGCACGCACACTACGCCGAACTCAAGCAACAGCAGGCCTGGGCCAACCGGCGCCGGCGCGAGATGCTCTGCGAGGACGTCGAGCGGCTCGCTCAGTCCGGCCTGCACCCAGACGCGCTCGCGCTGCGCGTGCGCGAGGCGCGCGAAGAATGGCAGCGCCTCGATGCGGCCGAGGGCCTTTCCGCCAACGCCGAATCGGGGTCGACGCGGCGTTTCCACGCCCTCTGCCATCGCGTGCTGAAGCCGGCCAAGGCGTATTTCGACAAACGCGATGAAGTGCGCAAGTCGCATACCGGCGAAATCGAGAAGCTGTTGCAAGAGGCCGCCGCGCTGCCGGACGAGATCGGTGATTGGAAAGCGGCCGGCCAACTGCGGCTGAAGCTCGGCGAAGCGCTGCGTTCGCTTGACGGCGTCGATCCGCGCACGCGCACCGCGCTGGCCAAGCAGCTCAAGGCCGCAATCGACAAACTGGCAACGCGTCTGGACATACACTCAGACGAAGTTGACGCAGCGAAAAAACGACTCGTCGCGCGCGCGCAGGCGTTGCAGCAGCAAAGCGACGGCCGCGCCGTTGCGCGCGACGCGCGTGAGCTGCAGACGCAGTGGACCGCACTCGGCCAAGGCCGCCGCGGCAGCGACCAGCGCCTGTGGAAGGAATTCCGCGCCGCCCTCGATGCCGCATTCGGCCAGCTCGACACGGCGCGCAAGCAGCGCGACGAACAGTCGGCGGCGATGCGCACGCAGGCGGAAAACCTGCTCGCCGAAATCGAGGCCCTGCGTGGCGATGACGCGCACGAGACGAAAGCGCGGTTGCGCGACATCGACACGCGCTGGCACGCGCTGGGCCCGTCCGATCGCGCGTTCGAGCAGCGCTACCGCAAGGCGCACGACGCCATCGAATCGAGCTTGCAGGGCGCCACGCGACGCAAGCGTCTCGCGCGTTATACCGATGCGCTGGCGAAGTATGCCCTGCTGCGCGCGATCGAAACCGGTGCGCAGTCTGCGGACACCGTCGTGGCGCAATGGAACGAGCACCCTGCCCCGGCCGAATTCGCCGCGGCACTCGATGCCCGCTTCGCGCGTGCGACCGCGGCACCGGCAGCCGCGGAACAGGACGAAAATCCGGCGCGCGACCTGCTCGTCGAATTCGAATTCTTCGCCGGCCTCGAAACGCCGGCCGAAGACCGTCAGCGGCGCATGAACTTCCAGGTGCAGCGCCTCGCCTCGCGCATGCGCGATCGCGGCACGGCAACGCCCGAGTCGGAACTCACACGGCTCATGAAGGCATGGTTCGCGCAAACAACACAGGCTGCGTCACTCGAAGATCGCTTCGCAGCCGCTGCGTCCGTGGCTGTCGAAACCCTGCCCTGAGAAGCACCGCTATTGCGCCGATTCCTTCCACACAAGCGTTTGCGCAGGCGCCAGCGGCATCTGCCCTCGCACCACGCGCGCCGATGAAGGCAGCGACGGCGAAAACGGCTGCGGATTGTAATTCGACATGACGTAGAAGCCGCCGCGCCAGTCGAGAAACACGCCCTTGGGCAGATCGTCGATCGCCACGCCCGCGCGCTGATAGACGCCGCGCAAAATCTCGCGTTCCAGTTCGCCATCATCGGTCGAGACGCCGATCATCGTGATGCTGCCGCGGCCGAGCTTGCGCGTCGTCGCCGCGGCCGTGCCGGCGTAGTAGTGATCGGCATAGGTGGCGAGCACGCTGGTTCCCGCGCGCGGCGCGAGAATGTCCGCCCAACGATGCCACGCATGCTTCCTGTCGCCTGATGTCACTTCGCCGTTCGCGCTGGCCGGCAGCATGTCGAACCCCTCGACGTCTGCACCGATAAAATCGAGGATCGGCTGCGCCCATGGCCCCTCATGGAAATGGCCGAGTTCGTTCTTCTGACCTGTGCGGCTGGTCAGGACCAGATGGCCGCCTTGCTCGACATAGCGCCGCCATTTTTCCGCGAGCGACTTGCCCACCATCTGGTAAGCCGGCGCGATCAGGAATGGGTAACGACTGAAATCGTCGTCTTCGGCGATGAAATCCATCGGCGCGCCGGTGCTCTTGACCGCCAGCGTGTAGCCGTTGCGATAAGGCCAGCTCTTCCACAGCGAGGTCTGCGGCTGGATCTCGGTGTCCCAGAAGGCGTCATGACTCCACAGGTAGCCGGTGTAGCGCGCCGCGAGTTTTTTCGGCAGCGTCGCCTTCGCGTCGAGCTGCGGTTCGACCGCCTTGATCTGCTTCATCGCCTCGACGAATTCACGCCCGGTACGTGACAGCGTCACGCCATCAGTCCCGACGATGCCCTCGTGGTACATCTCGCTGCCGCGCAGCGGATGGCGGTAGCGATACGTGCCGAGCAACGAAGCACCTGAGCCGAACGCGTGCCATATCCACATGCCGACCGCGCCAGGTGTGGGCTGCGGATTGATCTCGCCCCAGTTCACCTGGCCGGGTTGCATTTCCATGATGCCGAACGTGCCGTTGATCGAACGGAAATACGCCGCGGCTTCCATCAGGTTGGCCGGCTTGCCAATCGCGTAGCTGTCGCCACCGAGCACGTTGGCACCGGCGACCGGATAGAGCGTGAACGTCGGGAAATCCAGAGCGTGACTGCGGCGCGGATCGGTAGCCTCGGTGACATTCGTGTAGTTGGCCGTCACCCATTGTCCGACGCGTGCGTGCTTCTTGATGATTCGCGCTTGCTCGTCGAGGAACTGTGCCTGCGTGTCGGCCTGGAAGCGCGCGAAGTCGAGCAGCGCATGCGGGCTGAGCTTGTCCTCCGCAGCGAGCATCGCGTTCGGAATATGCACCTGCTTGAAACTCGTGTAGCGCGTGCTCCAGAACGAGCCGGCCCAGACCTTCCCCATAGCATCGATGTTACCGTACTTCTTTTGCAACCACGTCTGAAACGCCACACGCGCGCTGTCGCTGTAGTCGTTGAACGTGCCGGGCTCGTTGTCCACCTGCCAGCCCCAGACGCGTGCGTCCCTGCCGTAGCGCTCGGCCATCGCGTTGACGAGGCGCGTGACGAACGCCTGATACTTTGGATTGCTCAGCGAAACTTCCGCGCGAATGCCATGCTCATGGCGCTGGCCGTGTTCGTCGACGCGATAGACCTCGGGATAGCGCTCGTCCATCCAGCTCGGCGGCGCTGCCGTCGGCGTGCCGAGGATGACACGCAACCCGCTCTTGTCCGCGAGATCGATCGCATGATCGAGCCATTCGAAATCGAAATGACCTTCCTCGGGTTCGAGATAGGTCCAATCGAATTCGGCCATGTGGGTGAAGTCGAAACCGAGCTTGGCCATGCCGGCGAAATCGCGTTGCCATTGATCGCGCGGCCACTGCGTCGGGTAATAGAACACGCCGAAGCTCATGGGCTCACGCTGATGCAGCAACGCCGCTCCGCGCAGGGGTGCGGGATGCGGACCCGCGGTATCGACCGGTGCCGCGACACCGGCCGACGCCGTCGCGAGGATGATCGTCAGTGTCGCAAGAAAGGATCGAAACATGAAAACAATTCCACAGAATCAAAAACGCCTGCATCTTAGGTCTTTCAACAAGCGCCCTGCTCCGGCCCGATAAAATGCCGGCGCGAGCGATCATAGTGCGGGCGTAACCGGCGCTTTGCGGGGTGCGTGTTTTCGCAAGCGTGCCAATAATGCGGGGAAACCGGAGAGTCACGGACATTGCTTCGATGCCGCCGCAGCCATTCCACACCAAGAACAACCCACCCACATGAACTCCTCGCCGCGTGCACTCGGCCTGTGGTCGGCGACTGCGCTCGTCGTCGGCAACATGATCGGATCAGGGGTCTACCTTCTGCCCGCATCGTTGGCGCCCTACGGTCAGGCCAGCCTCTACGGTTGGGCCCTGTCTGCGGCAGGTGCATTGCTGTTGGCGGGAGTATTCGCCTATCTCGCGCGCCGGCATCCAGTCGCCGGCGGTCCGTATGCATATGTGCGCATCGCATTCGGCGATTTCGCCGGCTTCATCATGGCCTGGAGTTACTGGATCTCGGCGTGGTGCGGCGTGGCCGCGATCGCCGTGGCCTTCGGCGGCAGCCTGGCATCGATCTTTCCCGAACTCGCCACGCCCGCGCGGGCGACCGATTGCTCCTTGATCGTGCTGTGGCTCGGTACGGCATGCAATCTCGCCGGCGTGCGCACTGCGGGCATCGTCCAGCTCGTGGTCACGATCATCAAACTCCTGCCGTTGTTCATCGTGATCGCCGTCGGTGCGACCCGACTCGACGCTGCATCGTTCGTGCCGTTCAACCCGAGCGGACTGAACTGGCTGCCGTTGACGACGACGACCGCTGCGCTCGCGGTCTGGGCATTCCAGGGCATGGAATGCGCGACGGTTCCAGCCGAACACGTAGCCGATGCCCAAAAGACGATACCGCGCGCGACTTTCATCGGCGTCGCGCTGGCCGCGCTGCTGACGATCGCGGCCTGCACAGTCGTGCTCGGCCTGATGCCTCTGAACGCATTGGCGACATCCACCGCGCCGTTCGCCGATGCCGCATCGCGACTGTGGGGCACGGGCGCCGGAATCACGATGGCGGTGGCGATGGCCGTGTCCTGTCTCGGCGCACTCAACGGCTGGATTCTGGTCCAGGGCCAGGTACCGTACGCAGCAGCGCGTGACGGCTTGTTTCCGGCATATTTCGCCAAGGTCGATGCACACGGCACGCCACGCATCGGCCTTGTCGTCGGCAGCGCATTCGCGACCTTGCTCGTCAGCGCAAATTTCACCGGTTCACTCGTCTCGGTGTTCACCGCGTCGGTTCTGTTGTCGAATGCAGCGGCGTTGATGCCGTATTCGTCCAGCGCCGCGGCCATGTTCAAGCTGGAGCTGCGCGCGCCCGCACCTTCCACATGGCGTCTTGCCGTGGCTACGCTGGCACTGGTTTACGGGATCTGGGCGCTTGTCGGCACGGGTGTCGAAGCCTTGCTCTGGGGCGCAGGTCTTCTGCTTGCAGCGCTGCCTTTCTACTTTCACCAACGTAGCAGAGTGCAAACGCAGACTGGCGGCTGACGCTCCGCTTGAAGCGGCTGGAACTCAGTCTGCCCGGTCGAGAAAACTGCTGCGGTCGATATCCCGGCGCAGCACGATCAACGTGGTCAGGTCTTGGACGTTCTGGTGCGCGGCGATCAGATCGCGCAACGTGTTCAGTCCGTCTATCGATGGCACCTCAACCTCCACGATCAGATCGAGCTGGCCGCTGATCGACGACACCCGCCGGACTTCCGGATACCGCGCAAGCTGATCGAGCACGTTGATGGAAGGCGTGCGTGTCAGCGTGAGCAGCAGGAAGGCCGCGATGAAATTCGTCTCCGTCTTCTGGCCGATATCGGCGCGATAGCCGCGGATGACCCCGCTCTTCTCCAGCAACGCGATGCGCTCGGTGGTCGCGCTGCGCGAGAGTCCGATGCGCGCCGCCAGCGATTTCAGTGGAATGCGCGCCTCCTTGGACAGGATGCGCAGGATGTCCCTGTCTTTGTCGTCGAGCTCCTTCATCGCATACCCCTTTGCAGCGAACCGATAAATTGCCGGTGCAAATCATCACTGTGCAGGTGCAACCGGCGTTTTGCAGGATGCATGATTTTTCGCTGCATGCCAATCTTCCGCAAGCTCCAGAACCTGTCCTCAAAGCGTAGCGAGCGAAGAAAATTTGCGCGTCGCCGGAGCGCAGGAACCGGAGCATACAAATAGTATGTGAGGATTCCGAGCACCGCCGGCGCGCAAATTATCGAGCGCAGTAGCTTTGAGGACAGGTTCCAAATCGATACGACCATGACCGACATTACCCATCCCGCGCCGACATTTTCGCCGGACGAGGCGAAGCACTTCGCGCTCGACCATTTCGGAGTTTCCGGCGGCGTGAGCAAACTCGCGAGCGAGCGCGACCAGAATTTCCGACTGACGTCGGACGACGGCGACTGGGTGCTCAAGCTGTTCAACGCCAGCGAACCGGCAACCGACACCGCGTTCCAGATCGCGTTGCTGCAGCACCTCGATCGAGCCCGGCCCGATGTCACCCTGCCGCGCCTGCGAAACACCGTGTCGGGCGGGCCCCTCGCCTACGCCGTCGGCGCGGGCGGTGAGCGTCATGCCATGCGCCTTGTCGAGTGGATGCCCGGCCAGCCACTCGCCGAGAGCGAACGCACGCCGGAGCTGCTGGAGAATCTCGGCGCCGCGCTCGGCCGCCTCGACCGCGCGCTGCAGGGTTTCATCCATCCGGGCGCGCTGCGCAGTTTCGACTGGGACATTCGCCGTGCCGGCGAATCGCGGCAGCGGCTCGCGCACGTCCACGACGACGGCGATCGCGCCCTGCTGCTGCGCTTCCTCGATCATTTCGATGCGACCGTGGCACCGCGCCTGCCTTACCTGCGCGCGCAGGTCATCCACAACGACGCCAACGACTGGAACGTGCTGGTCGATGCGGATTCGCCGCAACGAGTTGCCGGACTAATCGACTTCGGCGATGCGCTGCATTCGCTGCTGATCGCCGAAGTGGCTGTAGCCTGCGCCTATTCCATGCTCGACACGTCCGATCCGATCGGCGCCGCGGCGCGGCTTGCGGCCGGCTTCCATCGCGAATATCCGCTGCGCGAGGAAGAGGTCGATATCCTGTTCGATCTGATCGTCATGCGCTTGACGATCAGCGTCACCCTGTCCGCCGCGCGCAGGAAACAGACCGACGACAACCCCTATCTCGCCGTCAGCGAGGCTCCCGCGTGGCGACTGCTCAAGCGCCTCGGCGCGATGAATCGGAACCTCGCGATCTCGATCCTGCGCCATGCCTGCGGTTTCGATGCGGCTCCGCACGCACGCGCCGTCACGCGCTGGATCGCGGCGAACTCGCGGAATTTCACTTCGGTCCTCGATCGCCACCCGGCAACGCTGGCAAAGGCCATCGTGCCGTTCGGCGATCCCGGTCATCCGATGGCCACGGCTTCGGCCGCAGAAAAACCCGACGAGGCAAGTCGTTGGTGGCAAGCCTACTGCGCCGAACACGGGATCGCGCTCGGCGTCGGCGCTTGGGGCGAAGCGCGCACCGTCTACACGAGCGACTTTTTCCAATCCAGGTTCATCGAAGATCAGCGCCGGGACCGCCATCTCGGTCTCGATCTCTTCGTGCCCGCGGGAACCAAGTTGTACTGTCCGCTGGCGGGCGTGGTGAGGAGCATCGAAATCGAAGCCGAACCACTCGGCTACGGATGTTCGGTCGCGATCGACCATGCCGCACAGGATTGCCCTGCGTTCACCACATTGTGGGGCCACCTCGCGCACGAAGCGGCCACGCGCCTCAAACCGGGAGATCGCATCGCCGCCGGCGACCTCGTCGGCGAGATCGGACCACCGTCCGAGAACGGCGGCTGGGCGCCGCATATGCATCTGCAGATATCGACCGATCCGTCGCTTGCGGCACGCGATATTCCGGGTGCTGGCGAAGCCCGCTATCTCGATGTGTGGAGCGAATTGTTTCCGGACCCAGTCGATCTTATCGGTCTTCCGGTGGAAACCTTCGCGCACGCGGGACGCACGAAGTCGCAGATCGTGGCGGCGCGCAAGACGACGTTGTTGCCGAATCTGTCGATCTCCTATTCCGAGCCGATCAAGTTCGTGCGCGGCCAGGGTGTGTGGCTGATCGACGATCGCGGCCGCGCCTATCTCGACTGTTTCAACAACGTCTGCCATCTCGGCCACGCGCACCCCGAAGTCGTGGCAGCGATCGCACGACAGGCAGCGACGCTGAACACCAACACGCGCTACCTGCACGACCTGATCGTCGATTACGCCGAGCGCCTGAGCGCAACGCTGCCGGCCGAACTGCGCGTGTCGGCCTTCGCCTGCTCGGGCAGCGAGGCGAACAGCTTGATGCTGCGCATGGCACGTGCCCATACCGGGCGCAACGAAGCCATCGTGCTCGATTGGGGCTATCACGGCACGACGCCGGAGCTGATCGATCTGAGCGCCTACAAGTACAAGCGCAAGGGTGGCAAGGGCCGGCCGGCGCACGTGTTCGAAGCGGCGATTCCCGACAGCTATCGCGCACCGACCGAATGGCCGATCACGGAACATGCCGGGCGCTTTGCCGAAAGCGTGGCCGAGCAGATCGCGACTATGGCAAAACAAGGCCGCGCGCCGGGCCTGTTCCTTGCCGAGTCGATTCCGAGCGTCGCCGGCCAGGTGTTCCTGCCCGACGGCTATCTGGAAAAAGTATACGCCATGGTGCGCGCCGCCGGCGGCATCTGCGTTGCCGACGAAGTCCAGGTCGGATTCGGCCGCGTCGGCAGCCATTGGTGGGCGTTCGAAACGCAGGGCGTGGTTCCCGACATCGTCACGATGGGCAAGCCGATCGGCAACGGCCATCCGATGGCCGCACTGGTGACGACGCGCGCAATCGCCGACTCGTTCGACAACGGCATGGAGTACTTCAACACGTTCGGCGGCAATCCCGTTTCCTGCGCGGCGGGATTGGCGGTGCTCGACGTGATCGAACGCGATCGGTTGCGCGAGAACGCAGCGGAAATCGGCGGCTATCTGCTGCAGCGTTTCCGCGAACTGCAAACGCGCTTTGACGCAATTGGTGACGTGCGCGGCATGGGCTTGTTTCTCGGCATCGAACTCGTCGAAGACCGCAAGACCAAAACGCCGGGGACCGCGCTGGCGAAGCGGATCAACAACGAGATGAAGGCGCGCGGTGTGTTGATCGGCACCGAAGGTCCCAGCGACAACGTGCTCAAGCTGCGTCCGCCGATGATCTTCAGCCGCGCCAATGCGGACCATCTGGTCGAGGTGCTGACGCAGGCTCTCGTGGCTGCGAGGTAGCGCCGAATCCTCGTCCGATAAATTGCCGGCGCAACTGATCACTGTGCAGGCATAACCGGCGATTTGCAGGATGCGAGTTTTTTTCTTGCATGCGAATCTTTCAATCGAAGATTCGTTGCGCAGAAAGCCACGGCATTGCCGCCGATCCAGAAAAGAATTCAGACGTCCAAACGCCAAGACCTGTTTTGTCTTCGCCGTGTGCGGACGAACAAAAGCATACCCATCGACCGAGGGAGCCCCAATGCGAAACAGAACATCAATCCACCGCTGCGCCTTGACCTGCGCGATCGCCACCGCGCTGTTTGCGGTTGCCGCACATGCGCAGGATGCATCCACGCAAGCCGCACAACCGGCAGCGGCGCCGGCCAAGCCGCAGAGCCCGAATGCGGGCGATGCGCCCACGCGCGAGCTCGACCAGATCGTCGTCACCGGCAACGCGAACGCCGGTGGCATCAAGAAGATCGAGGCCAGCTATTCGGTGACGACGGCGAACCTCGAGAAGATCAAGGAAGCCAACCCGGTCAGCGTGGCCGACCTGCTGAAAATTTCTCCGGGCATATTCGCCGAATCCTCGGGCGGTCAGACCGGCGCGAACATCGAAGTCGCCGGCTTCCCCTCGGACAGCGGTGCGCCGTTCACTACGTTCGCGGTCAACGGCGCGCCGTTGTTTCCGCGCTGGGACTACTTCACCGACGCAATGCTGCGCCTCGACGACACAATCGACCGCCTCGAAGCGCTGCAAGGCGGTCCCTCGGTGCTCTACGGCAACGGCCAGCCGGGCGTCATCGCCAACTTCATCCTGCGCGAAGGCACGAGCACGCCGTCGGGCAGTGTCGGCCTGACCTACGGTTCGGAAGGCTCGTGGCGTTTCGACGGCTTCTATGGCTTCCCGATCGCCGAGGGCTGGTACGGCAGCGTCGGCGGCTTCTGGCGCAAATCCGACGGCGTGCGCGATCCGCAATATCCCGCCGACAACGGCGGCCAGCTCACCGCAACGCTGCGCCACGATCTCGACCACGGCTCGGTGCTCGTGTTCGCGCGCCTGCTCAAGGACAAGAACCAGTTCGTCACCGACACGCCGATCTACAATCCCGCACCGGGCAAGTTCTCGCCCTGGCCCGGGTTCGATCCGCTGACCGGTACGTTCGGCAGCAAGGCCGATCGCTATCAGTTCCTCGAGGACCAGCCTTGCTTCACTGCCGGCTGCAAGCCGGGCGGTGTCGGCATCGACATGGCCAACGGCGAAGGCGGCAACCTGCACCTGGTCGGCACCAATCTCGACCTGGAGTTCGGCAACGGCTGGTCGCTGTCGGACAAGTTCCTGTTGCTCGGCGGCAACATGGACATCAACTCGTTCTTCAGCACGGGTGCCAATCCGCAGACGCTCGGAAGCTTCATCTCCGACTCCGTCGATGCGTTCGGCCTGCCGTCCAACCTCACCGCGACCGCGACCTACCGCAACGGCGGTGCCGCGAACATGAATGAAAGCATCTCGGTGCAGAATCCAGAGTACATCCACAAGCGCATCAATTCGATCAGCAACGAAATTCACCTGAGCCGCGAATTGTTCGAAGGCAACACGCTGACGCTCGGCAACTACACGGCCAGATACTCGATCGCGCACACCGAGGACGACGGCCTCAACATGCTGCTGCAGGCGAAGTCGAATCCGAACCCGATCGTCGTCAGCCTGAGCGATGGCAGCCACACCTATCAACTCACCGACAAGCAGGGTCTGTTCTGGAACAACTCTCCGCAATCGTGGATGACGTTCAACGAATACTGGCGCGCGACAAGCACGGCGTTCTTCTTCAGCGACGTGTGGAACATCGGTAACTGGCGCTTCGACGGCGGCATGCGCGTGCAACACGACAACAACAGTGGCTGGTTCCAGAACGGCACGACGGGCGATCTCGACGCCAACCCGTACACGGTCTACAACAACAACGCCTATTATCTGACCAACGACTATCTGCATCCGTCGTACTCGAAGACGGCTTCGTCGTGGACGCTCGGCGCGAACTACCTGGTCAACGACAACATGAGCGTCTATGCGCGCGCGAACCGCGGCGTGTTCTTCCCGGGATTCGACAGTGTCGTCAACCTGCCCGGCGTACCGGTGGAACGCATCCGCAACTTCGAAGTCGGCTTCAAATACCAGACATCGTGGATCTACGCCGACATCGCCGCCTACGACCGCCAGTTCACGGGCATCCCGTACTCGATCACGCTCGACACCGGGCAAATCAATCTCCTGTACGGTTCGAAGACGAAGGGACTCAATGCGCAGCTCGTGCTCACGCCGATCGAGAATCTCTCGCTCGCGTTCGGCGGCAACTACATGGACGGCCACTACTCCGACTATCAGGGCTGTGTACCTTACACCGCGCAGGACGGCAGCGATCGTTGCGACACGATCACGGGCAAGCCGCTCGACCGCCAGCCCAAGGTGCAGTACCGTTTGACGCCGGCCTACACGATCCCGACCGACTGGGGCAGCGTGAAGCTGTGGACCACCTACGAGTACGTCGGCAACCGCTATGGCGATCAGCTTTCCCAGCAGCCGCTCGGCCACTACTACGATCTCGCGATCGGCGCGATGGCCAACATCGGCAAGAACTGGGTGCTGACCCTGCGCGGCACCAACGTCACCAACCAGATCGGCATCACCGAAGGCAACGCGCGCCTGTTCGGCTTCGCCAGCGGCGGCGGCGTGATCCTCGCGCGCTCGATCGAAGGACGCGAGGTCAATTTCCAGGTGAAGTACAAGTTCTGAGGACAGCTCGCCCTCGGCAGCCATCCAATCATTCGAAGGCGCGGGAAGAAACACATGGTTCTCAGTTCCACGCGGTTTTTCTCCTCGTTCCCCGTACCTTCGATGGCAACGACTTTCGATTCGGGTCTTACCGCCGCGTTCCGATTCCTCCTTGTGCTCGCGGCGGCTTTTTTTTCCAACGTTGCCGTATTGGCTGCGGCGATGCCTTCCGTCGCGGGCCAGGAGAAGTATGTCGATGTCCTCGACATGCACGGCGCGCCGAAGTCGGTGAAGGACCGCAGCTTCAACATCTTCTTCGACGCTGGTGCATGGCATGGATACAGCTTGCCGCCTGCGTCCGACCATTACCGTGGATTCATTGGGCCATTCGTGCACAGCCTCGGCGAGGGGCAATGGATCGGCAGCAGCTTCGCCGTGCTGTCGTTGCAGGATGCAGCCAGTCACAAACCGTTTCCACTGCCCCGGATCGAAGACCACGCTTTTCCCGGTTACCTCGTTCGCCGCTTCTCTTCGGCCGGCCTGCAAGTGAGTGAGACGCTTTTCTTTGCCGATTCCGGGCGCGCGCTCGTGCGGATCGATCTGTCTTCGGACAAGGATCGGGATATCGATCTGCGTGTCAACAATGCGCTATTGACCTCGGCGCACTTGCAGGTCGACGAAGCCAACGGCACGATCGCGCAGAGCTTCGCGAACTCGAACTCGAAACTGATCACGAAGCTGCACATCGACGGCGATCCGGCAGTGCAGCTTGCGACCACTGCGTCGAGTTACCACTTCGCCACGAAGCATCCGCTCCACCTCGAAGCCAACCAAGCGAGAACCGTCTATCTCGATCAGGTTTTCGTCTACGACGCGCGCAGCGAAACTCCACCGGCAGTCGACTATGCGCAGGCTTGGCAAAAGAACCGCGAACGTTGGTCCGGCTATCTGAAAACCGTCGATGCCAGCCGGCTGGCGGGCGTGCCCGATGAAACCGCGCGACGCATCGCGGTGAAATCCATCCTCACCCTGCTCGGCAACTGGCGCGCGGCACACGGCGACCTTCACCACGACGGCGTGATTCCTTCCTATTCCAATCCCGACTTCAACGGCTTCTGGGCCTGGGATTCGTGGAAGCATGCGGTCGCGCTCGCGCGTTTCGCACCCGCGCTGGCGCGCGACCAGATGCGCGCGATGTTCGACTACCAGGCCGACGACGGCATGGTTCCCGACTGCATCTATCTCGACAAGGCGAACAACAACTGGCGCGATACGAAGCCGCCGCTGGCCGCATGGGCGGTGCACGAAATCCATCGTGCCACCGACGACAAGGCTTTCCTCGCCGAGATGTACGCCAAGCTCGTGCGCTATCACCGCTGGTGGTTCGCCAAACGCGACCACGACCATAACGGCCTCGCCGAATACGGCTCGACGGACGGAACGAAGATCGCCGCCAAATGGGAAAGTGGCATGGACAACGGCGCGCGCTTCGACGCGATCGCGATGCTCAGGAACAGCGACGGCGCATGGTCGATGGATCAGGAATCGGCCGACCTCAACGCCTATCTTTATCTGGAGAAACTCGAACTTGCCGAAATTGCCAACGCACTCGGCAAGACGCAGGAAGGCGAGCAGTGGATCAGGGAAGCCGCGACGATGAAGGCCGCGATCCAGAAGCGCATGTTCGACTCGTCACGCGGCTATTTCTTCGACGTGAAACTTGGCCGCAACAAATTCGTTCCCATTTACGGCTCGGAAGGCTGGACGGCGCTGTGGGCGGGAGTCGCGACACCCGAACAGGCGCAAGTCGTCGCGCACACGATGCTCGATCCGAAAAAATTCTCGACCCGTTTTCCTTTCCCCACGCTGGCCGCCGACGATCCGCGCTTTTCGCCGATCAAGGGTTACTGGCGTGGCCCGGTGTGGATCGATCAAGCCTGGTTCGGCGTCGAAGCCTTGAAACGCTATGGCTTCGACAGGCAAGCTGACGAGATCGCGAAACAGCTGATCCTCAACGCGAAAGGCCTGACCGAACAGGCACCGATGTACGAGAACTACGACCCGTTGACCGGCGAGGGCCACCAGTCACGCAACTTCAGCTGGGCAGCGGCAAGCTACCTGTTCCTGCTGCACAACTGAACGATCACGCAGGCCGCAACAGCCGTGTGCGGGTTTCGCGCAGCACGCGCCTGCCCCACAGGCTCGCATCGTCGAGCAGCGAGTAGATCGTCGGCAGCACGAGCAGGCTGACGATGGTCGAGAAGATCAGGCCGCCGGCGATCGCGCGCGCCATCGGATAGTACGGCGGGCCATCGCCGCCGATCGCCGCATCGCCGAGGCACAGCGGCAACATGCCGAGGATGGCCGTACCCATCGTCATCAGGATCGGGCGCAGGCGGTCGCGCGCACCGCGGACCAGCGCTTCGCGCCGACCCATGCCGTCGTGGCGCAGCTGGTTGATGTGCACGATCATGACGATGCCGTTGTTGACGACCACGCCCATGAGGATCAGCACGCCGATCGAGGCCATGACCGAGAAAGTCGTGCCGGTGATCCAGAACAGCCAGAACACGCCGAAGATCGAGAACACGAACGTGGTCAGGATCGCCGCCGGATAGATCAGCGATTCGAACATCGCGCACATAACGACGTAGACAAGCACGAGCGCGATCAGCGTGTTGAAGAGCATCGTGCTGCCGGCCTCGTCGTCGCGGTCGAAATTCTCGCCGAAGCTCCATTTGTAGCCGGGCGGCAGGTCCATCTTGCCCATCGCGGCCTGAATCTCCTTGCGGGCGTCGTCGGGCGTCTTGCCTTCGGCGAAGTTGGCGACGATGGCGAAGCTGGTCTGTCGGTTGCGGCGCTGGATCGTCGCCGCCGCGTTGCGCGCGTCGACGTCGATCATCGACATCAGCGGCACCTGGGTGCCGTCGGCGCGGCGTAGCTTGTAGTCCGAGAGATTGTCCAGGCTCTGCGTGTCGCTGCCGGAAAAACGCAGCCACACGGGCACCTGGCCCTCGCCGCCGTGATAGTCCTTGAGGCGGAAGCCGCGCAGCGCGATGCCGATGTACTGCGCGATGTCGCTCGCCGAGAAGCCCATGGCTTTCGCCTTCTGCCCGTCGACGTGCACGGCGATTTCGCGGTTGCTGCTGTTCTGCTGTGCGCGCACATCACGCAGGCTGGGCAGGCTGCTCAGGATCGGAATGACGTTGCTCGCCAGTTCGCGCAGTTGCGCGCCGGAATCGCCGGTCAGGTTGATGCCGACGCTCGGCTGTTGGCTGCTGCTGCCGCCACCGCCCTCGAAGCCGATCACGACTTCGCCGATCGGCACCTTGGGCATGCCCTTGCGGATCGCTTCGACGATCTGGGTCTGATCGGGCGCATCGTCGTCGAGGAACGCCGCCATCTCGCTGTCGCCCTGCTCGTTGTAGAAGACGTAGACGTTCTTGAGATGGAATTCCTTGCGGTGTTCCTCGAGCCAGTGCTCCAGCGTCGCATAGCTTTGGCGCATCTGCGACAGCGGATAGAGCCCGTTGAGGTTCATCTGGAAGAAGATCCACTTCGACGGGCCGCCGCCGTTCATGTTGACCTTGGTCTGGCTGATCGGCACGAAGCTCGCGAGCAGCAGCGCGAGCAGGCCGAGCATGGTCCAGCGCCGATGCGCCAGCGTCTTCTCGATGAAGCGGCCATAGTGATCCTGTGCGGTCGTGATCACGGTCTTGCGGCCGATGAATTTCGGCGGCGGCAGCTTCGCCGACAGCATCGGCACGAGGCTGACCGCGACGAGCCACGAGGCCAGGTGCGCGATCGCCATCGCCACCGCGACCTGGGTCAGGAAGATGCTCATGCCGTTCTTCTCGCGCAACACCATCGGCAGGAACACGATGATGCTGGCCAGCGTGCCCGCGGCGATCGCGATGCCGACGATCTGCGTGCCCTGCACGGCGCAATACCAGGGCTTGTCCGGATAGTGTTCGCGGTACTGGTAGATGCTTTCGACCACGACCACGGCGTTGTCGACGAGCATGCCGACCGCGAGCAGCAGGCCCATCATCGACAGGATGTTGAGGCTGATGCCGAACATCTGCATGCAGCCGAGCGTGATGACGAAGCAGATCGGGATCGCCAGCGACACCATCAGCGTCGACGGCCAGTCGCGCAGGAAGAAGAACAACACGAGCACCGACAACAGGGTACCTTCGAGTCCCGCCTTGCCGAGCTGCTTCAGACTGTCGGTGACGCCGGCGGCCTGGTCGTTGAATGCGACCAGCTGCAGGTCGTCGATCTGGCCGGATTGCTTGATCCGATCGATCTCGTCCCAGACGCGGCGGCCGACATCGACGAGGTTGGCCGCGCGCTCCTTGTAGACGCGCAGGATCACCGCCGGGCGCGTGTCGAGATGCAGCTCGTAATCGGCACGCGCAGGTTTGAACGAAATGTCGGCGATGTCGCTGAGTTTGAGGCCGCGCTCGTTGATCGCGAGCTGGCGGATGTCGTCGATACTGCGCCACTCGCCGGCCGGCTGCACGTGATAACGCAGGTCACCGTCCTTGATCAGGCCGCCAGAGGCAGAGAAATTCGCGGTCGACAGTTTCTGGTACAGCTCATCGAGACTGACGCTGGCCGCACCGAGGCGTTCGGCCGAGATCTCGATCTGCACTTCGCGCTGCGAGACGCCTTGCAGTTGCACACGCGCGACGCCGGGCAGGCGTTCCAGCTGGCGCTTGAGCTTGTGGTCGAGCAGGTCGTAGGCGTTGGTCAGGTTGCGCTCGGAGGAAATCAGCATGCCGAGCACCGGACGGTCGCCGGTGCCGAATTTCTCCACCGAGTAACGCTTCAGGTCGCTCGGCAGCTGGTCGCGGATCGCATCGATCTTGCCGCGTGCCTCGACCGCCTTGACTGCGGCATCCTGGCCCCATTTGAACTCGATGAAGATCTGCGCGCCTTCCGGCGTCGAGTTCGAATTCATGTTCTTGATGCCAGTCAGCGTCGACAGCGCGTCTTCGACCGGCCGCGTGATCGTGCGCTCGACCTCGCTCGGCGTCGAACCCGGGTACGGCAGGTCGACGAACATGAAAGGGAACTGGATGTCCGGCATCGCCTCGAGCGGCAGGCGGAACGCGGCGATCAGGCCGATCACGGTCATCGAGACGAAGACCATGATTGCGGTTACCGGCCGTTTCAGGCTGAGTTCCGCCAGCGTCATCTGCGCAGCCCCCGTCAAAGGATTTTCAGTGCGAATCAGAACAGATTTTCAAAGCAATTGCGCGGATAAGGCAAATATTGCGGTCGCTGTAGCCGCGCTTGTCGCTTTTTGATCGGCCTTGACCCGGGCTGGAGGTTTCTCGGGCTCAGGCCGCGCGCAAGCCCGGCCGCTGACGCGCACGCGCATCACGCAGCACGCGCT
>NZ_DASVOK010000069.1:0-2202 GCF_036383415.1 Rudaea sp.
GCTCGACGACGCGCTCGCGTTCGGCGAATACCTGAAGCCGATGATCGACGACGTCGCCACGCTGCTGTACGACGCCCGCCGCCGCGGCGAGCACATCATGTACGAAGGCGCACAGGGCGCGCTGCTCGACATCGATCACGGTACCTATCCCTACGTCACCTCGTCGAACACGACGATCGGCGGCGCGCTCGCCGGCACCGGCGTCGGCGCCTGCGACATCGACTACGTGCTCGGCATCTGCAAGGCCTACGCGACGCGCGTCGGCGGCGGCCCGTTCCCGACCGAACTCCACGACGAGATGGGCGAGCGCCTGCGCAAGGTCGGCAACGAGTTCGGCGCGAGCACGGGACGCCCGCGCCGTTGCGGCTGGATCGACCTGGTCGCGCTCAAGCGTGCTACGCAGATCAATGCGATCAACGGCCTCGCCATCACCAAGCTCGACGTGCTCGACGGCCTGCCCAGCGTCAAGGTCTGCATCGCCTACGAATACCGCGGCAAGCGCCGCGAACTCGCGCCGCTCGACGCGGACGGCTGGGAAGAGTGCAAGCCGGTCTATCTCGAATTCCCCGGCTGGGACGAGCCGACCGGCGGCATCCGCGACTGGAACAAGCTGCCGGCTGCAGCGCGCGCGTATCTGCGTGCGGTCGAAGAACTATCGGGCTGCCATCTCGCATTGGTTGCGACCGGTGCGGATCGCGAAGACACGATCGTGTTGCGCGATCCGTTCGCCTGAGTCAGGCCCGTCAGAAACACAACGGCCGGCTTCAAGCCGGCCGTTTTGCATTGACCGCCACGAATGCGGCGGCGACCGCGTAAATCGCGCTAAGGAGCGATAGCGTTGACGAAGTTCACGCCGTTCGGTGTGCCGACGCCGGTCACGTTGTCCCAGCCGGGCGCGGTGACCAGTGAGGTGTCGGTACCGAACGTGAGCACGAACCAGCGCGTCGAGAACGGGCTGTTGTAGAGCGCGCTGTAGTAGGTCGTGGTGTTGCCGAGCGGCGCGGCGAGTTGATCGGCCGACCAGGGCGTCGCATTGATCATGCCGCTGACATTGTCGGCCGAGCCGTAGGCAACGACGTCGGTGACCGCGCCTGAGGGCAGGTTGTAGACCAGCGCTGCCGCCTGGCCGAGGCCGTGTCCGGCCTTCTGCGCGGCGAGCGCCATGACGCCCGAGAACAGCGGCGCGGCGAGACTGGTGCCGCCGATCACACCGACCGAAAGCTCGCCGTTGACCGTCTGGATGATCTCCACGCCGGTATACGGATCGGCCAGCATCGCGATGTCCGGCACCAGACGCGTGTTGCCCGGCACGCTGAGACCTGCCTGGAATGACGGCCGCGCGAAAGTCAGGCTGGGGCCGCCGCCGGCGCCGAACTGGAAACCGAGCGAGAGCGGCGGGTTAGCCGGCGCGTTGCCGCTGGCGGCGTTTTCTGCGATGCGCGTGAGATTATTGCCCCAGCCGGTCTGGAACGCCATTGTGTTGTCCGGATTGAGCGCGAGGCTGGTGCCGCCAATGCCAGTCGCGTAGGGCGAACTGGCAGGGAAATCGACAGTCTTGAATCCCACGTTCAATTCTTCGTCGCCGTTGTCGCCCGAAGAAAAATTGACGTCGACGCCTTGCGCGGCGGCCATCTGCAGGATGCGGTTGACGCGGTCGAGCTGCGCCGGGTTGCCGAAACCTTCCACCGACGACCAGCTGTTCGAGATCGTGTTGCCGAGATGGTGGACGACGGCATAGTTGATCGCCTCGTCGAGCGAGGCGCGCGCCGTGGCGACGACAAGGACGATATTCGCGCCGGGCGCGATCGCATGCGCCCATTCGACATCCAGCGTGGTCTCGTCGCTCCAAGTGCCGCTCTTCGGGCTGCCGGCGAGCCCGGGCGCCTTGGCCAGGGTCAGATTGGCATCGGGCAGGCCGTAGATGCTGGAGAATGCGTGCAGATCCTGGGCGATCGTCGGCGAGCCGTAGGCGTCGACGATGACGATGGTCTCGCCGCTGCCATCGATGCCCGAGGAATAGAGCGCATCAAGGTTGTAGGCGGTGCGGATCTCGGACGGCTGATAGCCGCACGGCGGCAGACTTCCCAAGGTGGTGTTCGTGATGTCGGTACCGTAGCGATTGCCGGTGTAGGTCGCCGTGGTCGTGCCCGCAGTGAACGTCTGCGTCTGCGGCGCGCGGAAGCATTGCGAGGCGAAGAACAG
>NZ_DASVOK010000070.1:0-4829 GCF_036383415.1 Rudaea sp.
GCTTTCGCCGGTCGCAGCGAAGGCACTCGATCTGCTCTTCATCCTGCACGCCGACCACGAGCAGAATGCCTCGACCTCGACCGTGCGCCTGGTCGGCTCGACCGGCGCGAACCCGTACGCCTGCGTTGCCGCCGGCATCGCCGCGCTGTGGGGCCCGGCGCACGGCGGCGCGAACGAGGCCGTGCTCAAGATGCTCGGCGAGATCGGCACGGCGGATCAGGTTTCCAAGGCAGTCGAGAAGGCCAAGGACAAGAACTCCGGCTTCCGCCTGATGGGCTTCGGCCACCGCGTGTACAAGAACTTCGATCCGCGCGCGACGATCATCCGCGAGATGTGCCACAAGGTGCTCGCGGATCTCGGTGTCAACGATCCGCTGCTCGACGTGGCGATGAAGCTCGAGGAAGTTGCGCTCAAGGATTCGTACTTCGTCGAGCGCAAGCTCTATCCGAACGTCGACTTCTACTCAGGCATCATCTACAAGGCGCTGAAGATTCCAACCGAAATGTTCACCGTGATGTTCGCGATCGCGCGCACCGCTGGCTGGGTCGCACACTGGCTCGAGCAGCATACCGACAAGGACAGCAAGATCGGCCGTCCGCGCCAGATTTACACCGGCCCGACCAACCGCGACTACGTGCCGCTCGACAAGCGCTGAACGTTTGCATGGCGTTAAGCTGCTGAAAGCGTCCGGTGCGGACAAGTGCGAATCGAGAAGGATGGAGCTTCGCGCGCGTTTATCTGCGCAGATCCGCTCTGATCCGGATCGGATGGTTTTCGCTGTCCCCGAGTAATTCCCGCAGCGCCGCCAGATTGGCGCGCTGCATCGGCCTGCCGACGATGCGGTCGAGCGGAGCTTGACGCAGGCCGTCGTAAGGGAAAATGGTGACGTCGATTGCGATGTCGTTTGCGGCGAACATCAGAACGGGAAAGTTCGCCTCACCGTTCTTGTCGAAACGCAGGCTGCGCGACTCGCTGTCGTAGGCTATGCCGTGTTCATCGAGATGGCGCATCGGGGCGTCAGGATCGTCGCTGAAGAGATGCAGGCACACGGCCGAATGTTCGTCGGCGGTCCCATCGAGCACGGCGCCAACGAGGCGCGGTTCGAACGTGGCGAAGAAACGCATCGCTTCCATTGCCGTTTCGCGCAGCTCGCGCAGTCGGGTCGGCTGGTCGTCGCCGTGGAACAGCCGCTGGTGCTCGCGTAAGGCATCCTCGATTTCAACGTTTTTTGGCAGCGCGGATTCCGCATCGACGCCCAGAAGTGTCGCGGCCTTGCGCTTGGCCAGCGCGTAGTCACGGATACCGGATTCGCTGATCAGACGCGCCGCTTCGAACGCGATGCGTGCGCGAACCGCGTCCAGGTGGTGCGATGCGCGTGCATGCTGCCCGCGGTGCGTGCGTCGATCGGCGTGGCGCTGGCCCATCAGAAAATTCCGTAGGCTTCCTGTTGTACCTTTTTCTCGGCCTCGGTCGGCTGATTCGGGCTGTTCGCGATGCGCGTGAGGTCCTCGGTGCGGAAGACCTCAGAGATCGTGTGTTCGGTGCCCGGCGAGGCAAGCAAGCCGGTTTCGGGATCGATCTGCGCGGTGCTGATGCCCGCAGGCGTGTTGAAGGGCTTCTCGGGCATGCCGTCGAGCGCGACGCGCATGAAATCGATCCAGATCGGCAGCGCGGTCTGCGCGCCGAATTCGATGTGGCCCATCGAACTGAAGTCGTCGAAGCCCATCCAGGCCGCGGCAACGAGATCGGTGTTGTAGCCGACGAACCAGCCGTCGCGATGGTCGTTGGTCGAGCCGGTCTTGCCGAACAGGTCGTTGCGCTTGAGCACCATCGCGCCCGAGCCGGTGCCGCGGCGGACCACATCGCGCAGCAAAGAGCCGATCAGATAGGCGGTGCGCGCATCGAGTGCGCGCGGGGCGAGTTTGGTCGCCGTCGGCGCAGTCGTCGTCGCTTGCGCGCTGGCGATCGGAGAGAGCGCGCCCTTGGCCGTCGTCACTCCATTGTTGTCGACGACCGTATGCGCCGCTGGTGACGTAGCCGCACGGCCGTCGTCGCTCGCGCGCTCGGGGCACTGCGCGCAGATCTGCGCAGGTTGCGCCTTGTAGACTTCCTTGCCATCGCGATCGTAGATCGCGTCGACAAAATATGGATCGACGAGAAAGCCGCCGTTCGCGATCACCGCATACGCGCGTGCCATGCTCATCGGCGACACCGAAGCCGTGCCCAGCGCCATCGACAAGTTGGGCGGCACCTGTTCCAGGCTCAGGCCGAAACGAGTGACGAACTCGCGCGCGTAGCGCACGCCGATCGCATCGAGCAGGCGTACCGAGACGAGATTCTTCGACTGCACCATCGCCTCGCGCAGGCGCATGGGCCCGGCGAATGCATCATCGTCGTTCTTCGGCGTCCATTGTCCGTTCGGCTTGGACGGATCAGGGAACACGACTGGCGCGTCATTGACGACCGAGGCCGGAGTGAAGCCGTGCTCGAACGCCGCCGCGTAAAACAGCGGCTTGAAGCTCGAACCTGGATTGCGCTGCGACTGCACCACGCGATTGAACTTGCTGCGCGCGAACGAAAAGCCGCCGACTTCCGCGCGTACCGCGCCGTCCTCGGGATCGAGCGCGACGAGCGCGCCCTGTACGGCCGGAATCTGTGCAAGTTGCCAACGGTCTTCCTTCTTCGCATCGGTCGACTTTGCCACGCGCACGATGTCGCCGACTTTGAGCGCTGCATCGACGCGCTTCGGCACCGGGCCGCGGCTGGTTTCGTCCTGATAGCGGCGCGCCCAGGCAATGTCTTCGAGGCCAAGCACCACGTTTTTGCCGTCGTTGAGATGCAGGTGCGCTTCCTTTTCCGACGTCTGTGTGACGATCGCGGGATAAAGGCCGAAGGTTGTGTGGAAGAGATCGAGCTTCTTGTCGAGATCGGCGTCGGTTGCATTGCTCGCCAGTTCGACATGCGCCTCCGGACCGCGCCAGCCATGGCGCCGATCGTAGGCAATCAGGCCTGCGCGCACGGCATCGTTCGCTGCGGTCTGGTCGCGTGAATCGATCGTCGTGCGAATCGTGTAGGCGTCGGTCAGCGCGTTGTTGCCGAGACGCTGGATCGCCTCCTGGCGCACGAGTTCGGCGATGTAAGGCGCCTCGACTTCGATCGGCGGCTCGTGCGCGAATGCGCGCTCGGGTTCGGCATCTGCCTGCTTGAACTGGGTATCTTTGATGTAGCCGTTCTCGAGCATGCGCTGCAGGACGTAGCGGCGGCGCTCAAGCGCGCGTGCGCGGTTGTTGAGCGGATTGCCGGTCGAGGGAAATTTCGGCAGCGAGGCGAGCATCGCGCACTCGGCCAAGTCGAGTTGATCGAGCGTCTTGCCGTAGTAGAACTCGGCCGCCGCAGCGACGCCGTAGGCGCGGTTGCCGAGGAAGATCTTGTTGAGATACAGCTCGAGGATCTGGTCTTTGCTCAGCGTGTTCTCGATCTTGAACGAGAGGAAGATTTCCGTCGCCTTGCGCGACAGGCTGACTTCTGAACTCAGGAAGAAATCGCGCGCGACCTGCTGCGTGATCGTGCTGCCACCGGGCACATGCAGCGTGCGCTTGGAGATCATGAGGCCCAGCGCGCGCAGGATGCCCTGATAGTCCACGCCGGGATGGCTGTAGAAATTCGCATCTTCTGCAGCAAGGAAGGCATTCCTTACCTGCTGCGGCACATCTTCGATCTTGACCGGAATGCGGCGCGTTTCGCCGTAGGTGGCGATGAGCTTGTTGTCCGCACTGTAGATGCGCAATGGCACCTGCAGGGTGATGTCGCGCAGCGACTCGACCGAGGGCAGGCGCGGCACGATGAGCCAGTAGACGACACCGATGCCGATGGCTCCAAGCGCGATGCAGACGACCCCGAGGATCAGCGTGTAGCGAAGCAGACGACGAAAAAAACGCATGGAATCGTGCCGGGCGGCCCAAAAGCGGGGCGATCGAGAAATTATATGCGGCTGTTCGAGGGGTCGATAGGGAAAGATGGTGGCCACGTGCGGGCGGCAATCGGGCGATTTTTCGGGGGGTAAACGTGGAAATGCGATCCAGTTCGCTAAAATTTTTTTGGAAGTGCTTGTTAGTCCAGCAAATTTCCCCATTGCCAAAAATTTAACAGTCGGGTTTAATGGCGGCTGCGGACGTGTTGTTTCTCAAACGTTTTTGCGGTTGGGGGATCTGGGGTTGAACTTCTTTCAGACCAAATCGACGGCGCTACTTGGCGTGGACATCAGCTCGTCTGCAGTGAAATTGCTGCAACTGAGCCGATCCGGCGGGCGCTATCGCATCGAACACTACGCGGTCGAGCCGTTGCCGCCGAACTCCGTCGTCGAGAAGAACATCGTCGCGGTGGAGCCGGTTGGCGAAGCGCTGCGCCGGGCGCTTGCGCGCTCGGGCTCGAAGCTCAAGCTTGCTGCCTCGGCAGTCGCCGGTTCCTCGGTGATCACCCAGGTCATCACGATGCCGGCCGAGCTGGATGAAGATGCGCTTGAAGAACAGATCCAGGTCGAGGCCAACCAGTACATCCCTTATCCGATCGAGGAAGTGAGCCTCGATTTCGAAGTGCTTGGCGCGGTCAAGGATGCTCCCGGAAGCGTGAACGTCCTCATCGCCGCCTCGCGCCTCGAGAATGTCGATCTGCGCGTGTCCGCGCTTGAACTTGCCGGACTGACCGCGAAGGTCATCGACGTCGAAGCGTTCGCGATGGAGAACGCGTGCAAGCTGATCGCCGATCAGCTCACCGTGCCGTCCGACGCCGTCGTCGCCGTCGTCGACATCGGCGCGACGATGACCACGCTG
>NZ_DASVOK010000071.1:0-15909 GCF_036383415.1 Rudaea sp.
GGTCCGACAGGTGCAGCCGGACCAGGCATGGCATTCACGTCAAGCATGGGAACAGGAACCGCCACCACGATCCTCGGAGGCCTGGTCGGCACGGCCGCGGCTATGCCGATATCCGGTGCTGAACTGACCGGGGTTTCGGGAGTCTCGCTTGCTGGCGGAACCATCTCGGTTAGCGGCAATCTGGGTCTCAACATCAATCTGCTTTCCCAGGTGCAGAAATTCCCGCGGACCGGCACCTTAAGTTCCCTGCAGGCCACGTTCGCGAACACGGCCGCTATAAGCTTGGGTGGAACGACGGTGACTCCAACCGCCACTTTGTGGAAAGGCAGTCTGAGTGGGGGCGACATCGTACTGAGCCCAACGACCCTGACGTGCGCCGGCACTCCGGGCTTCAAGGCGGTCGTCACCGTAGGCACCATACTGACCTGCTCACTCACGGGCCAATCGTTGACTGTCAACGCCGGAGACTACGGCCTCATCGTCATCAGTGAAACGGCGTCCGGCGGAATCAATTTGGTCAATACGACAGTCTTGGGTGCAACGGTCGCGATATCCGAATAGGTTCAGCTGCTATATCGGTTTTGGAGGGCGCGGATTCGCGCCCTCTTTTTTTGCGGACCACGGTGCCTCTTGCCATCAAAGTCCGGCCCCTGCTTGGGTCAGCGCGGTCGCCGCATCGTTGCTTCCGCAATGCAGCAGACTGCGCGATAATGTGAGGCTAACTTCCCCGCCCCACCCGACCCGCCAGGAGCCTCCCCATGACCGATTCCTTCGCCACTCGCGACACTCTCGACGTCGGCGGCAAGAAGTACGCGATCGCGAGCCTTGCCAAGCTCGGCCAGAAATTCGACATCGCGCGCCTGCCGTACTCGATGAAGATCCTGCTCGAGAACCTGTTGCGCCACGAAGACGGCGTCAACGTCACCGCGAAGGAGATCGAGGCAGTCGCCAAGTGGGAGCCGAAGAAGGAACCGGACACGGAAATCGCTTTCATGCCCGCGCGCGTGGTGCTGCAGGATTTCACTGGCGTGCCCTGCGTGGTCGACCTCGCCGCGATGCGCGACGCCATCGTCAAACTCGGTGGCGATGCCGCCAAGATCAACCCGCTGATTCCCTCGGAACTCGTGATCGACCACTCGGTTCAGGTCGATTCGTTCGGCGAATCGGGGTCGCTCGACCTCAATGTCAAGATCGAGTTCGACCGCAACAAGGAGCGTTACGGCTTCCTGCGTTGGGGCCAGGCTGCACTCAACAATTTCAAGGTGGTGCCGCCGCGTACCGGCATCGTCCACCAGGTCAACCTCGAATACCTCGCGCGCGTTGTCGCCACGGCGGAAAAGGATGGCGCGACCTGGGCCTTCCCGGACACGGTGTTCGGCACCGACTCGCACACGACGATGATCAACGGCATCGGCGTGCTCGGCTGGGGCGTCGGTGGCATCGAGGCCGAGGCGGCCATGCTCGGCCAGCCTTCATCGATGCTGATCCCGCAGGTCGTCGGCTTCAAGCTCAGCGGCAAGCTGCCGGAAGGCACGACCGCGACCGACCTCGTGCTGACCGTGACCCAGATGCTGCGCAAGCACGGCGTCGTCGGCAAGTTCGTCGAGTTCTACGGTGACGGCCTGCAGCACCTGCCGCTGGCTGACCGCGCGACAATCGCGAACATGGCGCCCGAATACGGCGCGACCTGCGGCATCTTCCCGGTCGATGCCGAGGCGCTCAACTACTTGCGTCTGTCGGGCCGCGCCGAGGGTGCGATCGCGCTTGTCGAAGCCTATGCCAAGGCCCAAGGCCTGTGGCACGACGCGAACACGCCGCATGCAGAATTCTCGTCCGTACTCGAATTGAACCTCGCCGACGTCAAGCCATCGCTGGCCGGGCCGAAGCGCCCGCAGGACCGCGTGTTGCTGCAGGACGTGGGCAAGAGCTACACCGATTCGCTCAAGACGCTCGCGGCAAACCGCAAGCCGAAGAACGGCGCGGAAGCGCGTTTTGCCAACGAAGGCGGCGACACAGCGGTGGGCCATGATGCAAGCATCGACGCCAATGCGCCCGACGCGAAGCTCGATGCGAAGTTGCGCGACGGCGCGGTCGTCATCGCAGCGATCACCTCGTGCACCAACACCTCGAACCCGGCCGTCATGCTCGGGGCCGGCCTGCTCGCGCGCAACGCGGTCAAGAAAGGTCTCAAGGCGGCGCCCTGGGTCAAGACCTCGCTCGGTCCGGGCTCGCTGGTCGTCACCGATTATCTGAAGAAGGCCGGCGTGCTCGGCGACCTCGAAAAGCTCGGCTTCTACGTCGTCGGCTACGGCTGCACCACTTGCATCGGCAACTCCGGTCCGCTGCCGGCCGACGTGTCCAAGGGCATCGCCGACGGCGACCTCGTCGTCGCCTCGGTGCTCTCGGGCAACCGTAACTTCGAAGGCCGCGTGCATCCCGAAGTGAAGATGAACTACCTCGCATCGCCGCCGCTGGTCGTCGCCTACGCGCTCGCCGGTACGGTCGACATCGACCTGACGACGCAGCCGCTCGGCAAGGGCAGCGACGGCAAGGACGTCTTCCTCAAGGACATCTGGCCGACGAACAAGGAAATCGGCGACGTCATCGCTTCCACCGTCGGGCCCGAGCTGTTCAAGCAGAACTACGCCGACGTGTTTAAGGGCGACTCGCGCTGGAATGCGATCGCCGCGCCGAAAGGCGAGCGCTACGGCTGGGATGAGAAATCCACCTACATCAAGAATCCGCCCTACTTCGACGGCATGCGCATGCAGGTCGGCAAGATCAACGATATCTCGGGCGCGCGCGTGCTCGGCATCTTCGGCGATTCGATCACGACCGACCACATCTCGCCGGCCGGCGACATCAAGGCGACCTCGCCCGCGGGCCAGTTCCTGCAGGCGCATGGCGTGGTCAAGGCCGACTTCAACTCGTACGGCTCGCGCCGCGGCAACGACGACGTGATGGTGCGCGGCACCTTCGCCAACATCCGCATCAAGAACCTGATGCTCGGCGGCGAGGAAGGCGGCAACACGTTGTACAACGGCACCAAGCTGCCGATCTACGATGCGGCGATGGAATACAAGAAGGAAGGCACCCCGCTCGTCGTGCTCGCCGGCAAGGAATACGGCACCGGCTCTTCGCGCGACTGGGCAGCGAAAGGCACCCTGCTGCTCGGCGTCAAGGCCGTGATCGCCGAGAGCTTCGAGCGCATCCACCGTTCCAACCTCGTCGGCATGGGCGTGTTGCCGCTGCAGTTCGTCGATGGACAGAACGCGCAGACGCTCGGCCTCAAGGGCGACGAAGTGTTCGAGATTGGCGGCCTGTTGGACGGCGCGGCGAAGGAGATCACGATTGTCGCCAAAGGCAGCGCAGGCGAGAAGAAGTTCAAGGCCAAGGTGCTGTTGCTGACGCCGAAGGAAGTCGAGTACTACCGTCACGGTGGCATCCTGCCGTTCGTGCTGCGCCAGCTCGCAGCGAGCTCCAAGGCCGCCTAACTCGGTGGCCAGCCGCGCGGGCTTTGCCAACGCGGCGATACAGCTTGGCTAAGCAGCGAACGCCCGGTCACGTCCGGGCGTTCGCGTTTCCGCCAACGCGAACGTCGCGGCGCACGGACGTTGCGTGCCACATTCCTGCGCGTGGACCACGCGTGCACGGATGTCGTCATAAGACGCAAGGCTCGAACGCATCCATTCCAGCGTGCGCGGGCCGAACAGGTTCTCGCTCTTGCGCAGAGTCGGCCGGACGACGCCCGACAAGGCATTGTGCTTCCACGGTTCCGCCGCGGCATCGGCGACGGCATTGTGCGGCACCGTCGCGAGCGGCAGCGACGGGTCGAAATCGAGAAACGCGCACAACCGGGTCCATTGCCGATCGAACTGCTCGACCAGGTCTTCCAGACAGAGCACGTAGTGACCAGCGCCGCCCAACTGGGCGAGCTGCAAATCCATCACGCGATTCCAGCGCCGCACCCAATGCCTTACCCCGCCGTGAAACGCGTGCGTGGGGTGGATCAGGTCGGCATCGACGACGGAGGCCACGACATCCTCGCCGTTGCGCAGCACATGCACGAAGTGCGCATCCGGCACATGCCGAGTGATCTCGTCGACGTACATCACGTGATTGGGAGTCTTCTCCACCCACGCCTCGCAGCCTTGCGAACTCGCAACCTCGTCGAGCAGTTGGACGAAGCGGCGGATGCAAGGTTCGATCCGCCATGGCGGAGCCTGCGACAGGCCGAGCAGTTCGCTCTCGAGTCGGCGCAGACGACGCGGCCCGTGCGATCGCGCGAAGAGCCCATGCCGCTGATACCACGGGTCGCGGCGCGCGTCCGGATCCTGCCAGCGCTGACCGATGCCGCCGAACACACTTTCGAAGAAAGCGGTTTCCGGCAGTGTCAGCACGCCCGGATACCGCGCCAGCAAGGCCTGTACGATGGTAGTACCGGACCTTGGACAACCCACGACAAAAATACGCTTCATACACCCCGCCGCTACCCCGTGTTACCCCGCTACCACCATGCCGGGCCAAAGTGCAGAAAAGGAGGACTTTTCGCAAACGTTCGCAACCGAAGGTAAAGCTTCTTTCACCGAGGCGGCGCCGCTCGCAACCCGCCCATTCGCCTGCCCCGGCTAGCTGCTCCGCACCACATTGAATTCCACGCCCGTCCGCGTAATGCACCATCGTGGCGCAGGCAACGCGCTGCATCGCCGCTTGCCGGCTTTCTCCGCACATGCTCAAATTCCCTCAAACAAGCGTTTGCGTGGGGTACGCGGCGCACCGACACGAAAAAGAAACAGGAGGGAGCAATGACCACGAGCAACGACCGTCCCTGGCTGGCCAACTATCCGGCGGGAATCCCGGCGGAAATCGACGTGAGCCGCTATCAGTCGATTCCCGAGGTGCTCGAAGTGTCATGCAACAAGTTCCGTCACAACCCGGCCTACACGAACATGGGCAAGGCGTTGAGCTACGACGACGTGGATCGGCTCAGCGGCCAGTTCGCTTCCTACCTCGTCAACGACCTCAAGCTGAAGAAGGGCGATCGCGTCGCGATCATGCTGCCGAACGTGCTGCAGTACCCGATCGCCGCGTTCGGCATCCTGCGCGCCGGCCTGACCGTGGTGAACACGAATCCGCTCTACACTGCGCGCGAGCTCAAGCATCAATTGAACGATTCCGGCGCGAGCGCGATCGTCGTGCTCGACAACTTCGCCGCGACGCTGGCCGAAGTGCTGCCCGAGGCGCCCGCGCTCAAGCACGTGATCACCACCGCGATCGGCGACATGCTCGGCTTTCCGAAAGCACTGATCACCAATCTCGTCGTGCGCCACGTGAAGAAGATGGTGCCGAAATACCGCATCGATCACGAGGTGCGCTTCAACGACGCACTCACGCTCGGCGGCATGGGCAAGCTGCCGAAGATCGACGTCGGCCACGAGGACATCGCCTTCCTGCAATACACCGGCGGCACGACCGGCGTCGCCAAGGGCGCGATGCTGACGCACAGGAACATGGTCGCGAACATGCTGCAGGCCGCGGCGTGGCTCGGCACCAACCTCAAGGAGAGCCGCGAGGTCGTCATCACTGCGATCCCGCTGTACCACATCTTCGCACTGACCGCGAACTGTCTCGTCTTCACTCTGATCGGCGGCGTCAGCGTGCTGATCACCAATCCGCGCGACATGCCCGGCTTCGTCAAGGAACTGTCGAAGGTGAAGTTCAGCGTGATCACCGGCGTCAACACGCTGTTCAACGGCCTGCTCAACACCGAGGGTTTCGACAAGCTCGATTTCTCCAACCTGCGCCTGACCCTTGGCGGTGGCATGGCGGTGCAGCGCACGGTCGCGGACAAGTGGAAGAAGACGACAAAGTGCACGCTGGTCGAAGCCTACGGCCTGACCGAGACCTCGCCGGCCGCCTGCATCAATCCGCTTGACCTGCCCGAGTACAACGCCTCGATCGGCCTCCCGATCTCCTCGACCAATGTCTGTCTGCAGGACGACAACGGCAACATTCTCGGCGTCGGCGAAACCGGCGAACTATGCATCAAGGGGCCGCAGGTAATGCGCGGCTACTGGCAGCGCCCCGAGGAAACGGCCAAGGTCATCACACCCGATGGCTGGCTGCATACGGGCGATATCGCGAAGATGGACGAGAAAGGCTATTTCTACATCGTCGACCGCAAGAAGGACATGATCCTCGTTTCCGGTTTCAACGTGTACCCGAACGAGATCGAGGACGTGGTCGCCGCCTGCCCGGGCGTGCTCGAATGTGCCGCGGTCGGTGTCGCCGACGAAAAATCGGGCGAAGCGGTCAAGGTCGTGATCGTCAAGAAGGATCCGAACCTGACCGCCGAGGCGGTGAAAGAATACTGCCGGCACAACCTGACCGGCTACAAGCTGCCCAAGATCATCGAGTTCCGCGACTCGTTGCCGAAGACCAACGTCGGCAAGATCCTGCGCCGCGAACTGCGCGACCCGCCGGCAGCGCCTGCGAAGACGGCCTGATCACTGTCGAATCGACGCCGACAGCGGCTGCGCCTGCGGCCGCTGCTGCAGTCATTCCACCACGCGCAAGCGCGTTTTCGCCAGCGCGAGGTTCGGCAACAGCATGCGCTCGATTTCCGTCGACTCCAGCGGCTGCGAATACAGAAAGCCCTGGCCTTCGATACAACCGGCGCGCAAGAGAAAATCGCGCTGGGCCTCGGTCTCGATGCCTTCGGCGATCGTGCGCAGGCTCAGGCTCTTGCCGATCGCGAGGATGGCCTGGACGATCGCCGCGTCATTCGAATCGCCGGGCAGGCCGGAAATGAACGTGCGGTCGATCTTCAGCCAGGTGATCGCGGGCAGCTTGAGATATACCAGCGACGAATAGCCCATGCCGAAGTCGTCGATCGCCACGCTGACGCCAATCTCGTGCAGGCGATGCATGATCCGATCGGTGTCCTCGCCGAGACGCAACACCGAGCTTTCGGTGATTTCGAGCACGAGGCGCGACGGCGACACGCCGGTTTCCATCAACGCCCGGCTCAATGCCTCGACGAAGGCATGGTGCCCGAACCAGTTCGCCGACACGTTGATCGCAACGCGGATCGGCGGCATGCCGGCACGCTCCCATTCGGCGATCTTGGCAAGCACGCTGTGCATGACCCACTGGTCGATCTGGCGGACGATACCCAGGTTCTCCGCGATCGGCACGAATTCCGACGGCGCGATCATGCCGCGCAGCGGATGCCGCCAACGCAGCAGCGCCTCGACCGCGACGATGCGTCCGCTGCGCAGTTCCACGCTCGGCTGGTAGAAGATGTGCAGCTCGTCGCGGGCCAGTGCCTGGCGAAGTTCGGCCGCGGTCTGCAGCCGGGTGCGTGCCTTGGCATGCATGAGCGGTGTGTAGAAGCGCATGCAGTTGCGCTCTTCGGTTTTCGCGGCGTACATCGCCGCGTCCGCGTTGGCGATCATCGTTGCCGCATCGAGTGCATCGAGCGGATAGCCGGCGATGCCGATGCTCGCGCTGATCACGATCTCATGGTCGTCGATGCGATACGGCTCGGACAAGCTCGCGAGCAAGCGATTCACCAGTCCCGCCGCATCCTCGCGCAGGCCCAGGCCGCGCGCGAGCACGGTGAACTCGTCGCCGCCGATGCGCCCGGCGAGATCGAGCGGCGAAAGCTGCTTGGCGATGCGTTCCGCCGCCATCGTGAGCAGGCGATCGCCTATCGCGTGGCTGAAACTGTCGTTGACGATCTTGAACGCGTCGAGGTCGATGAACAGCACCGCGACCGCCTCGCGCGTGCGTTCCGCCGCGATGATCGCCTTCGAACAGTGTTCCTCGAACTGGGCGCGATTGACCAGGCCGGTCAGCGGGTCGTGGCTGGCCAGATATTCCAGTTGCAACCGGTCGGATTTCGATGTCGTGATATCGGCGATCACGGCAACATAGCGCTGGACGTGCCCGTGTTCGTCGCGGATCACGCTGATGCTGAGCCGCTCGTCGTACAGGCTGCCGTCGCGGCGCCGCGTGCGCACTTCACCCAGCCACGAGCCTGTCGATGCAATCTGCGTCCAGATCGATGACGGCAGCAGCCCGCCATGCGGCAGCACGCGCATGTCATCAATGCGCTTGCCGGCGAGTTCTTCGGCCGAAAATCCGGTCAATGCCGTGTGCGCCGCGTTGACCGCGATCACACGGCGCGATGCGTCGGCGATGATCACGCCCTCGGCGACCGAGGCCAGCGCTTCGGCCGCGATGCGTCGCTCCTCCTCCATCGCCACGCGTTCGGACACGTCGCGAATGATCGCCTGGCGCACGTGTTTCTCGCCCCAGCGCGCCACGCTCCACTGCGTTTCCACCGGCCGCAGCGCGCCGTCATGCGCGCGCAACTGGCCGTTCGCCGACACCTTTTTGGCAGATGCATTCTCGGCGACCAGATCGGCGAAACGCCTGCCGACGATGTCCTGCGGCGCACGCCCGATCCAGGCGGCAGCCGTGCGATTCGCGTCGAGCACGAGACCATCGTCCTCGTCGACCATGACGATCGCATCGGCGGCGCTGTCGAACAGCACCTGGTAACGTTCTTCGGTGCCGCGAATCTTCGCCATCGTCCTCCGCGCCATGGTCAGCCACAGCAGCGACGCCAGACCCACGATGGCGAACACACAGCCATACAGGATGCGCCCGATCCACACCGTGCCGTTGGCGATCGAGGTGGAAAACACCTCGGTCTGCGGCTGGATGAAATAGTTCAGTATCGCGATTCGCGTGGTCTGCGTGTCCATCCGCGCCGGCGTCCAGTCGGCCGAGTGGCGCTCTTTGCGCAACTCCTCGGCGATGACGCCAAGTTCGTCGATCGCGGCATCGGTGGAATACCACGCCTTGAGCGCATCGCGTACGTAAGGCGCCCAACGCAAATGGCGGAATATGAAAATCATGACCGGCACCGCTTCGGGTATGACCTTGCCGCGCTCGAACGCATTTGCCACCGCGTTCCAGTCATAGTTCTCGCGGAGCGTTTCCTCGCGTGCGAAGCGGTCGTAGCCGAGCAAGGCGTAATTGCTCTCGAAGCTCAGCATCGCTTCGGGATTGCCCTGCACGGCGTAGGCCTGCAGATCGACGACGATCTGCTTCTGCGCTTTGGACCAGGTACTTTCACCGTTGAGCAGACCGGCAAGCGCGAGCTGCACCTGCTGGGCGCCCCACATAAGAATCAGTACGAGCGCGACCAGCGCGAACAAACCCCACGCCAGCGGCATGAGCCGCTGGGTGAGCGCTTGTCCAGACGCCGTCATATTCCCCCTCATGATGCGCATCATACGCCTGGACCCCGGCGCTTTACGCCGCAGCTTCGCGCAAAATATCCATGCCGTAACGCGATGCCGCGAGGCAGCGGTCGATCACGATACGCATGCTGGTATAGCTCCTGCGGACGCACTCGCGCAGGTGTGCCACCTGTTGCGTGACCGGATTGGTGCCGACCAGGGCACAGACGATCTCGAGCGCCTCCCACGGATGCTCGTCGTCATAGGCGGCATGCAGCTTGAGCCAGCGCAGGGCTTGCGGGGTCGGCATGCTGTCACGATAGGCGGTACCCTCGTAGACGCGCTGCGACCACTCACCAGTCGCGCCCTCGACCGCGTAGTTGGTCGCAATGATGCCGGCAGCCAGCCCGTCGCCCGTGCTGACTTCCTCGCACCAGTTCGCCAGCGTCATCGCATCGGCCGGCACCCAGCCATTGAGCACCTTGTCGCGCGACACGCCGGCGCCCTCGGCCCAATCCAGCCAGTATTCCGCATGGTTCTGCTCGACGCGGATGTTGCGCACGAGCCAGCGCCGCGCCATGTTGTCGCCCTCGCTGCGGCCGTAGCGGGTCTTCATCAGGCTTGCCGACATGTACGCAGGAAAACGCTCGATCACCGGCCACACGCCGGTCATGAAGCTCGCGGTGGATTCCGTGCTCAACTGCGCTTCGCGCATCAGTGAAAACAACTCGTGTTCGACGACTTCGCGCTTGGCGCTTGCGCAAGAGTCGACCATGTCCTGCACCCACGTCGGGTAGCTGCTCAGTTCATCAATCGGGCCAGTGCGTTCAAAACGGCTATTCATCGTAGCTCTCCTCGGAATCGGAAAAGGGGCAGCCCGGTGGGCGACTCCGAAAACTACTCACCGTGCAGTCGCCGGCATGTTTGCTTGACGGCGCAGGAAATCGTCGTCGCGTGACGGAAGACTGGCGACGCGTCGGGCTTGCCTGCCCGAAATGGTTGCGCTGAGCATAATACGCCTCGTTGCGGGCTGCGGAACCGCGACAAGGAGAAAATGTATACTGCGTCGCAAAAGCGCTACAGGTCGCGCGCCACGCGGATACCGACCTGCGCATTGCGCGCATCGATGGCCAGGTTCGTGCGGAAGGCCGAACGCGCCTGCTCCGGCGCACTGCCCCACGACGCGCCGCGCACGACACGGCGCTCGCAACCGGGATTGACCCAGGCACGGGCATCGGCCGGTGCGCGCAGGTAGTTGTCGTGCCAGCAGTCCTCGACCCAGTCGGCGACGTTGCCGTCGATGTCGCGCAGGCCGAACGGGTTGGCCGCGAACTTGCCGATCGGCGCCGGTCCCCAGTAGCCATCGCTGTAGCGCGGGAACGCGTTGCTCCAGCGCCGACCCGACGGGGATTTGTCGCCGTCGCCGGTCAGGTTCGCGATCTTCGGCGGCGGATTGCCGTCGCCCCACCAGTAACGCGTCGTCGTGCCGGCACGCAGCGCATACTCGTACTCGGCCTCGCTCGGCAGGCGATAACGCTTGCCGGTGCGCGCGGACAGCCATTGCACATACGCCTTGGCATCATTCCACGAGACATGAACCACCGGCAGATTGTCAGCGGCAATGGCGCCGCTGTAGTCGTTGCGCCAGTTGATGCCGCGGCGATCGATCGTGCGCCCGGAATCCTCGTCGTAGACCGTGGAACTGCCGAGCTTCTCCGCATCGGTCTGGTATTTCGCATCGTCGACGAACGCGCGGAAATCGGCGACGCTGACCTCGTCCTGACCGAGCGCAAAACCGAGTGCGACCTTGACCTCGCGCTGTGGCTCCTCGGTGCTGCGATGGCCGGCTTCCTGCGCCGGCGAGCCCATCGTGAAGCTGCCGATCGGCACAATCACTATGCCCGGCGCCTTGCCGTTGCGGTCGACGAAGGCGTCGCTGATCACCTGTCCCGGCTTGTAGCTCGCGTACAGGCGCGCATTGCGCAGGCGCTCGTTGAACGCATCGACGCCGCCGACATCGGGACTCAGGCCGAGCGCGCGCTGCGCCAGCAGTTGCCCGAGGTCGGCATTGCCCGCATCGAGTGCGGAATTTGCCTGGGCCATCACCGCCGTCGCGCGCTGCTCGCGGATGCCCTGGATCTGGCTGCGCGTATCGAGCAGTTGCTGCGAACCCGGGCGAATCGAGGAAGCGCCGCGCAGCGCTTCCTCGGCGCCGCCATAGTCGTCCTGCGCCGCTGCCGCGAGCGCGCGGTCGAGCCAGGTACGCTCGATCTGCGCGAGCCCCTGGTCGGCCAGCTTGTTGTCCGGATCGATCTTGGTTACCTGGCGATAGACTGCGAGCGCATCGACGCGATTCTTCGTTGCCTCGGCGTCGTCCTTCGCCTCGCGATGCAGCAGTTCGGCGGCGCGCGTCAGCAACGGCGTCGTCTGGCGCAGCTTCTTCAGTCGCGACTGCAAATCGTCGATGGACTCCTCGGCCAGCGCCTGGTCGCGCAGCACGGCGATCAGTCGCGCGGATTCGTCCTCGTCGCCGTGGTCGAGCGCATCGCCGGTTTGCCGCAGAATCGCATCCGCCACTTTCTCCACGCCGGCCTTCGCCGCCGCGCTGCGGCTGTCGGCGTCGAGCACCTGCCGGTAATAAGCGAGCGCGCCGTCCTTGGCTTCGATCAGCTTGCCCTTGGCAAACGCGTCGTCTGCCTTCTTGAGCAAAGCGGCGATCGCCTTTGGCGGCGGCGGCGGCGGCGGCGCCAAGCTGATCGGCGGCCCCCATTGCTCTATCTGCTCGCGCTCGCCCGCGGCGGGCTTGGTCAGTTCGCCCGACCGCTGCGCCTGCGCAGTCACCAACGCGCCATTCGGCGTGGTCGCATCGACGGCCGGCCCCGGCACCGACTCCGTCGCCGGCATGCCCGGAAAGAAGCGCCAGGCGAGCGCAAACAGCAACAAGGCGATGCCCGCGGCACCGCCCAGCGCAGTCTGCTTGTTGACTACATCGCTACCGGGCATTGGCGCAGTCGCTGAAAAATACCGGCTGACATTCTTGTCTCGGAACCTTAGGCTATGCGCTCACGCGCCGCAACCCGAGATTCCTCGCGCGCATACGCTCCATTCACTCTCCGGACCGCCCTGCGCGGCCGAACCAAGGTTCCCGATGCACGCATGGATCGACAGCGACACCGCGCTCGCTGCATGGATTGCCCAGCACTCGAACAATACACTCGTCGCGCTCGACACCGAATTCATGCGCACGAACACGTTCGCGCCGATTCTTGCTCTCGTGCAGGTCAAGCTCGGCGACGAGATCGCCCTGCTCGACTCGACCCGGCTCGGTGCCCACGCCGCACTCGCCGCGCGCCTGCGCGACCCGGCCAACATCTGCCTGATGCACAGCGCTAGCGAGGATCTCGAAGCGCTCGCTGGCGTAGTTCCCGCAGGGCCGGCGGTGCTGTTCGACACGCAAATCGCGGCCGCGATGGCGGGCTTCGGTTTCGGGCTTTCCTATCAGAAGCTGGTCGCCACGCTGTTCGGCGTCGATCTGCCCAAGTCGGAAACGCGCTCGGACTGGTTGCAGCGCCCGCTCAGCGCCGCTCAGCTCGACTATGCCGCGCAGGACGTGGCCTGGCTGCCTCAGATCCACGCCCGTCTCGCCGATGCGCTGGAATCGCTCGGCCGCAGCGAATGGCTGGTCGAGGACTGCAACCGCCTCGTCGAGCGCGTGCGTCGTGCGATTCCGGATGCGCAGCCGCAGCGCGCGTTCCGCGGCGCATTCGACTGGCCACGCGAGAACCAGATCCTGTTGCGTCGCCTGCTGCGCTGGCGCGAAACGGCTGCGCGCCACTATGACAAACCGCGCTCCTGGCTGCTCGACGACGCGCATGCACTCGATCTCGCACAACGGCCTCCGATCGACAGCGACCAGCTGTTCGAGCGTACCAAGGGCCTGCGCGCGCTGCGCTCCGCGCAACGGGCCGAGGTGCTTGCCCTGTTGCAGGCAGCGCAGGACGATGACGACAACGCGACCATTGCGATTCCGCCACCGATGTCTTCGACGGAAAAGCGTGCACTGGCCGCGATGAAGGACGCCGTCGCGGATGTCGCCCAACGGCTCGACCTGCCCGAAGGCCTGCTCTGCGCGCGCCGCCACATCGAAGCCTTCCTCACCGACCGCAGCTGGCCTGCAGCGCTCGAGGGCTGGCGCAAACCGCTGCTGTTCGATGAATTGAGCGCCAAGCTACCCTAGCTTCACGCCGATTCAGTTCTTCTTTTTCGCGCTCGCCCCCGGCAACGGCGCCCACTTGGTCGCCTCGTATCCGCCGACGTCGTAGGACAATTCACGCGGTCGCCCGGACTCCTGCAGCACCACCGGAATCACGATTTTCTTCGCCTTCATCAGCGCGGCGATAAAGCCCTTGTCGTCCTGGATCATGATCGAAGGTTCACCGGTCGGCGGCAGGAACCCGCGCACGGGGAAAGGCTTGCCGTCGAACATGGCCGGCAAGGTACAGGTCGCCTTGCAGACGAAACGACCGCCGTAGAGGAATACGCTCTGGCCCCATTGCGTGTGCCGGCGCAACACCAGGCGCACTGGTTCGCCGCCGATGCGCTGATTGCTGAAGATGCTCGCGGTGGACTGCGTGCCACCCGCCATCGGCGCGACCTGATAGTTCCACAGCGAGGCAAGACGCGTCTTCTCGGCCTGATCGCGCAGGCGCTGCTCGATGGCGGGCAAGGTCTGCTGCACCTCCTGCGCGGCAGCGCTGCCGGCAGACATCTTGACGATGGCACGGCCGGTATCGGCTGCCGCTGCATCGTCGCCGGCCTGCGTCTGCTTGCGATAAAGATCACGCAACCCGGCCACACGCTTTGCCGTCGCCGCCGCGGCAGCTTGCGCCTCGGCCTGCGCCACCGCGGCCGTATCGTCCCGCTGCGAACAGGCACTCAACAGACCGACGGCGAGCAACGCGGCGAACGATGGCCAAAATCCGCGATAGCGACGAAAATTCATTGGCACGACTTCCATGACCGGAGGTCGCCCAAGCTTGAAACGAATATGCCTGCGGCGCAACCCGCCGATTCCCATGCCGGGCATCAACCCGATTTTCATCCGGCTCGTGGCCGCCGGCTCGGCACAAATAGCCGTCCAAACGTCCAAATGACGAAACGGCTTGACAGCCTTCGCACGATCGGTTCCACTACGGCAATGTACTGCGCCGCAACAATTACGATGACGACCATTACCACTACCCCCGTGGTGCGGTCCGTCGTGCGCAACTGAATTCCCAAGCACACGGCCCCGCACCTCGACGGAGGTGCGGTTCGCGCCGCAAACCTTCGGTAGAATGCGCGGCCTTCCGGAGGTTTCATGACCACGCTCGCCCAACCGCTTCACCCCGCCGCAGCTGCCTCTTCGCCGTCACAACGCATTAATACGTTATCGAACGTCGCGCACAAGTTCGGCGGCACCTCGATGGCCGACGCGGCGCGCATCCGGCATGTCGCTGAACTCGTACGCGCGCGGCCCGAAGCCACACAGGTGGTCGTCGTCTCGGCGATGTCGGGCGTGACCGACGCGCTGCTCGCTCTGGCCGCTGCGGCCGCGGCCAACCAGCCCTGGCGCGAGAAATTCGAAGCGTTGCGCGAGCGCCATCTCGATACGGCGGCGGAACTGCTCGCCGACAAGGCCCAGCCGGCCCGTGACTGGCTCGCCGCGCGCTTCGACGACCTCTCCAAGGTGCTTGATGCGATCGCGGTGCTGCGCGGCGCCGGCCAAGGCGTGGCCGAGGCGATCAGCGGCAACGGTGAAGTCTGGTCGTCGTGGCTGCTGCACGCGCTACTGCGCTCGCTCGGCGCGGACTATGCCTGGTGCGACGCCCGTGAGGTGCTCGTCGTGCGCCACGAGGAACTCGGCGTCGCGGTTGACTGGGACACGACCGAGGCGAAGCTCGCGCCCTGGCGCGCGACGCATCCGCAATCACGCGTCGTCGTCACCGGCTATGTCGCGCGTGACGAGAACGGCCGCGACACCGTGCTCGGCCGCAATGGCAGCGACTACTCCGGCGCGATCTTCGCTGCATTGTATAAAAGTGAAGAATTGCATATCTGGACCGACGTCGACGGCGTGCTCAGCGCCGACCCACGCATCGAGCCCGAAGCGGTTTGTCTCTCCGCGATGAGCTACAACGAGGCCTGCGAACTGGCTTACTTCGGCGCCAAGGTCATCCATCCGCAGACGATGGCGCCGGCGATCTCGCGCGGGCTGCCGATCCTGATCCGCAACACGTTCAAGCCCGAATTGCCCGGCACGCGCATCGACGAACGCGGCGACGAGAACGGCCCGGTCAAGGGCCTGACCCTGGCCCACGGCCTCGCCCTGCTCAACGTCGAAGGCACCGGCATGATCGGCGTGCCCGGCACCGCCGAACGCGTGTTCGCCGCGCTGCGCGCCGCGCGCGTGTCGGTGGTGATGATCTCGCAGGGCTCGAGCGAGCACTCGATCTGCTGCGTTGTCCGGCTCGCCGAAGCCGACACTGCGCGCGCCGCGATCGAAGGCGCGTTCGCGCGCGAGTTGCACGCGGGCCAGATCAACGGCGTGCAGGTGTCGCACGACATCAGCGTGCTCGCCGTCGTCGGTGACCGCATGGCCGGCGTGCCTGGCGTC
>NZ_DASVOK010000072.1:0-7024 GCF_036383415.1 Rudaea sp.
GGAAGATCAACGAAACGGTCGCCGTGCTCGCGGTGAGCAGGCCGAGCACGCTGCCGCGGTTCCTGTCGAAACAGCGGTTGACCACGGTGACGCCGAGCACCATCGCCATCGTGCCGGTGCCGATGCCGGCGAGCACGCCCCAGGTCAGGATCAAGCCGAGCGGCGTCGTGACGAAGGCGCTGCCGCCCATCGCTGCGGCGAGCAAGAGCAGCGCCGCGACCATCGTGCGGCGGATGCCGAAGCGCTGCATCGCCGCGGCGGCGAACGGTCCCATCAGGCCGAACAGGGCGAGGCCGATCGACACGGCCAGCGTGATCTGGTCGCGGCTCCAGCCGAAGTTCTTTTCCAGCGGCACGATCAGCACCGCAGGCGTCGCGCGGATGCCGGCGACGACGAGCAGGGTGAGGAAGGTCAGCGCGGCAACGACCCAGGCATAGTGCAGGCGACCTTCGAGGGCGGCGGCGAGGCGGCGGCGGAGCATGCGGGATTCCTGTTGCGGCAACATCAGCCGCGAGCGGCGAAAAAGTATATAATCAGCGTATGTACACCTTGTTTTGTGAGTATATACACCCAATTCTTCGCAGGCAAGACCGATGACGAAAAATTCACCCATGTCTTCCGAACGGCGACGAACCGAATGCGTCTGCATCAACCTGCGCCGCATGTCGCGCGTGGTCAGCCAGATCTACGACGACGCGCTGGCGCCGGCCGGGCTGAAGATCACCCAGTTCTGCCTGTTGCGCGCGATCGAGCGCCTCGGCCCTGCCTCTGTCGGTGCGCTCGCCGACGATCAGGAGCTCGACCGCACCACGCTGACACGCAATCTGGCCTTGCTCGAGCGCGACGGCTTGATCGAGCAGTCACCCGGGGCGGACAAGCGCATGAGCGTCGCGCAGCTCACGCGCGCCGGCAACGCTGCGATCGCGCGCGCGCTGCCGCATTGGGAAGGAGTGCAGAAGGAATTGCGCCGGACGCTGGGCGCCGAAACGCTGGCGCAACTGAGCTACATACACGCGAAGATCAGCGGCGTGGCGAAAGCGAGTGCCAGCTAAGCGCTTCGCATCCGCACGGCGCCACGGCACACGGGTCTGTCCGATGCGCGGTCAGACGAAACCGCGCGCTAGAAATTCAGCCGGTCGCTGCAGCCAGTTGTCCGCGGGATACGTACAAGCGCCGTCGATTGCGTGCAGCGTGTAGGCGTGGCGCGCCTGCGCTGAGCGATTCGCTTCGGACAGGTGCGGGAAGCAGCCGTTGAACACGATCAGCGTGCCGGCGGGCACTTCGAGCCACTCGAGCGCGGACATGTCCCATTCGATGGCGGCGTCGAGTTCGTCCGTGGCGAGCGTGCCGTCGGCCTTGCTGTGGAACAGTTTCTTCAAGCCCTTGCGATGTTCGCCCGGAATGCCGCCGAGGCAGCCGTTGCCGCGGTGTGCATCGTCGATCGCGAACCAGTAGCCGATGACCGACATCGGCTCGGTGTAGAGATAGGTCGAGTCCTGGTGGCAGACGACTTCGCCGCCGATGTTCGGCTGCTTGAAGATGTACATCGACTGCATCACGCGCGGTTGCGCGACGCCGAGGCTCGCGCTGACGGCCTGCAGTGCCGGGCCTTTCGAGAACGCCGAGAACACCGGGTCGAGGTCGTGCATCGCGTGGCCGAGCTTGTTGACCGCGAGCGGCAGCGGGTAGGCGAGCTTGCCGTCGACGTCGAACGCTTCTTCCTCGAAGAACACGCCGATGCCGGTCGCCGACTCCATGAAATAACGGCTGTCGAGATGTTGCGGCGCCTTGGTCGAGAAGATCGTGCCAGCGGCGCGCGGGCCGTGCTCTTCGACGAGCGTGTTGGCGCGTTCGCGCAGGCGTTCGCATTCCGCGCGGCTCTTGAATCCGTCGATGATCAACACGCCGTCGCGGTGGAAGGCTTCGACCGCTTCCCGCGGCAATTTGCCGTCAGGCAGCGGTTTGCAACGGGTGATGGGCATGGCGATCGGTTCTCGGCGAGGTCAGTTGCGCAGTTTGTAGCCAGTGCGGAAGATCCACCAGACGATGGCCAGGCACAACGCGAGGAAGCCGAGGATCGCGGCGAGGCTGACCGCGACGTCGACATCGGCCTTGCCGTAGAAGCTCCAGCGCATGCCGCTGATCAGATAGACGATCGGGTTGAACAGGCTGATCTTCTGCCACAGCGGAGGCAGCATCGTGATCGAGTAGAACGCGCCACCGAGGAAGGTCAGCGGCGTCATGATCAGCATCGGCACGACCTGCAGACGCTGGAAGCTGTCGGCCCACAGGCCGATGATGAAGCCGAATAGACTGAAGCTCAACGCGGTCAGCACGAGGAAAGCGAACATCCAGAACGGATGTTCGATGTGGTACGGCACGAAGCAGCGCGCGGTGATCAGGATCAGCGTGCCGAGCATCAGCGACTTGGTCGCGGCCGCGCCGACGTAGCCGATCACGGCTTCGAACGCCGACACTGGCGCCGAGAGCAGTTCGAAGATCGTGCCGGCCCACTTCGGCATGTAGATGCCGAACGCGGCGTTGGAGATGCTCTCGTTGAGCAGCGGCAGCATGAGCAGGCCGGGGATGATGAACGCCGCGTAGTCGACGCCGTCGACGTTGCCCACGCGCGCGCCGATCGCCGCGCCGAAGACGATGAAGTAGAGCGAGGTCGACAGCACCGGCGACAGCATCGATTCTAGCAGCGTGCGGAAGGTGCGCGCCATTTCGAATTTGTAGATCGCGCGGATCGCAGGGAGATTCATGGCTCAGCTCCGCAGCAGCGACACGAAGATGTCTTCGAGCGAGGACTGGCTCGAATGCAGGTCCTTGAAATCGATGCCGTGTGCGCCGAGACTGCGCAGCAGCTCGGCGATGCCCGTTTCGTCGGTCTGCGTGTCGAAGGTGTAGGTGATCGCGTTGCCGTCGGCGGACAGTTCGAGCGGCAGCGAAGCAAGCTCGGCGGGAATTTGTTGCAGTGGCGTCTGCAGCGCGAGTGTGAGCTGCTTCCTGCCGAGTTTCTTCATCAGCACGGCCTTGTCCTCGACGAGGATCAGTTCGCCCTTGCGGATCACGCCGATGCGGTCGGCCATGTCCTCGGCCTCCTCGATGTAGTGCGTGGTCAGGATGACCGTCGTGCCGTTCTCGCGCAGGCGGCGCACCATCTGCCACATGTCGTGACGCAGCTCGACGTCGACGCCGGCGGTCGGTTCGTCGAGGAACAGGATGCGCGGCTCGTGCGCGAGTGCCTTGGCGATCAGCACGCGGCGCTTCATGCCGCCGGACAGGGTCATCACCTTGGAATCGCGTTTTTCCCACAGCGACAGGTCGCGCAGCACCTTTTCGATGTGCGCGGGATTCGGCGCGAGCCCGAACAGGCCGCGGCTGAACGTCACCGTCGCGATCACGCTCTCGAACGCGTCGGTGTGCAGCTCCTGCGGCACCAGGCCGATCTTCGCGCGCGCGGCGCGCCAGTCGCGCACGATGTCGTGGCCGTCGGCGACGACGCTGCCGGTCGTCGCGTTGACGATGCCGCAGACGATCGAGATCAGCGTTGTTTTGCCCGCGCCGTTCGGCCCGAGCAGGGCGAAAATCTCGCCGCCGCGGATGTCGAGGTCGACTTTCTTGAGCGCCTGCAGGCCGCTCGCGTAGGTCTTGCTGATGCCCTGGATCGAAACGATCGGTTCGGAACTCATGCCATTTTCTCTTGCTCGTCATTTCGCCTCTTGCTGGAACGACGAGCGGAGAGGTGTTTTTTCGACGTGGCCCGGTAAATTTCTAGAAGTCCGCCGCGCCCGGCACGCGCGGATACGGGATCGCGTCGCGGATATTCGCGAGGCCGCAGACATAGACGACAAGGCGCTCGAAGCCGAGGCCGAAGCCCGCGTGCGGCACCGTGCCGTAGCGGCGGAAGTCGCGATACCACTGGTAGTGCGCGGGGTCGAGCTTGAACTGCTGCATGCGCGCATCGAGCACGTCGAGGCGCTCCTCGCGCTGCGAGCCGCCGATGATCTCGCCGATGCCCGGCGCGAGCACGTCCATCGCGGCGACCGTCTTGCCGTCGTCGTTGAGGCGCATGTAGAACGCCTTGATCGCCTCGGGGTAGTTCATCACGACGACCGGGCGGCCGACGTGCTTCTCGGTGAGATAACGCTCGTGCTCGGTCTGCAGATCGGTGCCCCAGGCGACCGGGTATTCGAATTTTTGCCCGGAGTTCTGCAGGATCTTCACCGCCTCGGTGTAGTCGATACGCTCGAACGGCGCTTTCACGAACTCCTCGAGACGCGTGATCGCGGATTTCTCCTGGCGTTCGGCGAAGAACTTCATGTCGTCCATGCGCTCGGTCAGCACGGCTTTGAAGATGTACTTGAGGAAATCCTCGGCCAGCGTCGCGTCGTCGTTGAGGTCGGCGAATGCGATCTCGGGTTCGATCATCCAGAACTCGGCGAGGTGGCGCGTGGTGTTCGAGTTCTCGGCGCGGAAGGTCGGCCCGAATGTATACACTTTCGACATCGACAGCGCGTAAGCCTCGACGTTGAGCTGGCCGGAGACGGTCAGGTAGGTCTCCTTGCCGAAGAAATCCTTGTTCCAGTCGATATGGCCCTTGTCATCGCGCGGCAGGTTGAGCATGTCGAGCGTGGAGACGCGGAACATCTGCCCAGCACCTTCGGCGTCACTCGCGGTGATGATCGGCGTGTTGATCCAGAAGAAGCCGCGTTCGTGGAAATAGCGGTGGATCGCCTTGGCGATGCAGTCGCGCACGCGCGTGACCGCGCCGAACGTGTTCGTGCGCGGGCGCAGGTGGGCGACCTCGCGCAGGTATTCCATCGTGTGCGCCTTGGGCTGAATCGGATAGGTTTCCGGATCCTCGACCCAGCCGACCACTTCAACCTTGGCCGCCTGGATCTCGAACGCCTGGCCCTTGCCCTGCGAAGGCACGAGCGTGCCAGTCGCGATCACCGCGCAGCCGGCGGTCAGGTGGGCGATTTGGTCGGCGTAGTTCGGCAGCGTGTTCTGCGCGACGACCTGGATCGGATCGAAGCAGGATCCATCGCTGACGTTGACGAAGGACAGACCGGCCTTCGAATCGCGGCGCGTGCGCACCCAGCCGCGCACGGTGACTTCGGCGCCGGCCGCGATGGAACCCGACAATGCTTGTTGAACGCTGGCGATGGACATGCCTTGAAACTCCACGGATTTTGGCCCAGATATGGGACAGGAAAGGTGCGAATCATAACGGAAGCTGTCTTCCGCGACGCTCCGGCGCACGCTTCCGGGTTTGCCCTGTACAATGGAAAACGCATGAACATCCAGCTCACCCCCGCTGCGCGCACGCGTATGCAACAGTTTCTCGGCACGCATCCCGAGGCGGCGGGCGTGCGCTTCGGCGTGCGCAAGACGGGTTGTTCGGGCTACGCCTATGTCGTCGACATCGCCGATCGCGTCGCCGCGAACGACCAGGTGATCGAGCAGGACGGGGTCAAGCTCGTCATCGATGAATCGAGCCTCGCCTTCGTCGACGGCACCGAGATCGACTTCGCGCGCCAGGGCCTGAACTCGGCCTTCGTGTTCCGCAATCCGAACGTGACCGGCGAATGCGGTTGCGGCGAGAGCTTCACCGTCGGCTGATGCGGAGCGCGAGTGCCGCCATCGCATTGCTGTGCATTGCGCTGGTTTCACCGGTACTCGCTTTTGATCCACTGCAAGCGGACGACCGCGCGCCGGCCTCGGTCGAAAGGCGCGTCAAGGACGTGATCCATCGCCTCGGTGTCGCGATCAAGGCGAAGAACCTCGCGGGTTTCCACGACAGTCCGGTCATGTCGGCCGCGTTCGCGCAGCAGGTGTCGGCGGCGCAGATGGCGGCGGCGTTCAAGCCGTTGATCGACGGCGGCGTCGACCTGACCACGCTCGACAAGGCGCATCCGCAGTTCGACGGCATCGCCCAGGTCGACACCGACAACCAGCTGATCGTCAAGGGCGGCTACGCGAGCGATCCGCCGACCTTGTTCGAGATGCGTTTCGTGCGCGAGGGCGACAAGCTCGGCTTGAGCTTCGTCGACGTGCATCTGGCCGTGGCGCCGAAATCGGATGCGGCGGGCCTGCGCGCGATCCTGGCCGATCCGCATCCGGCGAAAGGCGTTGCGATCGCACCGGCGGAAATGCGCGCGGTGCGTGCCGCGATGCATGCGTTCGGCGTCGCTGTGAACCATCGCAACATGGACGAGTTCCTCAAGTCCGACATCGTCTCGCAGTACTGGCGCGAGCATCAGACCGCGGCCCAGGTCGCCGCCGACTATCGCACCACGATCGCGACGCGCGGCGACTTCACGATGCTCGATCCACTCGAGCCGGTCATCATCGATGCGCCCGGGAAGAACGCCCGCGGGATCACCGAATTCACCGGCTATTACGGTGCGCCCGACGCACGCATCGGATTCAAGATGGGTTTCGTCGACGAAGCCGGTTCCCTGCGCCTGATCAATTTCAGCATCGCCCCGCCGCGGCGCGCAGCGGCGAAGTAGACGAAACCGCTCGCCATACGGATACTGCGCGACTATCAACGGGGTAGGGGCATAGTGATGGAAACGGAGACGCGCACGGACGTCGTGCCGGCGGTTCGTCATGACGAACGCACGCACGAATCCGCGCTGCACAGCATGCTGCCGCATCTACTCCGCCTGCTGCGGCGCGAGCCGGCGCTCGGCATCACGCTCGCGTATCTGCTCGTCGCGATGGCCGGGATTTTCTACAACTACCGTTTTTACGCGAAGTTCGACATCCCAGTGCTGGGCTTGTCGCAGATCAGCGACTTTTTGACCGCCGGCATCCAGCATCCAGTCGCGCTGGTGCTCGTGCTGTCGACCTTTCCAATCATCTGGTTCTTCGATCGGATGAATGTGCGCATGCGACGCAAATACCAGCAGCTCGTCGAAGCCCTGCGTGCCAAGGAAAAGATGTCGTGGCGCGAGCGCCTGCGTCTGCGCTGGCTCGACTGGCAGCTGACGTCGAACAACCACATGTGGGT
>NZ_DASVOK010000073.1:0-1780 GCF_036383415.1 Rudaea sp.
TGGTGGATGCTGCGCCTCGTCGGCGCGGCCAACGTCGCCGTGCTCGATGGCGGCTGGGGTGCGTGGCAGCGGGCCGGATTGCCGGTCGAAGCGGAAACTCCTCCGCGCGTAGCGACCGCGGTTACGGTCGAGTTCGCGAAAAATGAAATTGTATACACGGACGAGTTGCGCGCGCTGCGCGAACGTGGCGCGGCCGTGATTCTCGACGCGCGCGGAGCGCCGCGTTTTCGCGGCGAGGTCGAGCCGATCGATCCGGTCGCGGGGCATATTCCCGGCGCACGCAATCGTCCTCTCACCGAAAACCTCGGCGCGGATGGCCGCTTCAAGTCAGCCGCGCAATTGCGCGAGGAATTGCTCGCCGTGATCGGCACGCATGCGCCTGCGACGGTGGTTCACAGCTGCGGCTCCGGTGTCAGCGCCTGCCAGAACCTGCTCGCGTTCGAAATCGCCGGACTGCACGGCTCGCGCGTCTATGCGCCGTCGTGGAGCGGCTGGATCAGCGATCCGGCGAACGAGATTGCAACGGGCAGCTGATCCGGCCGTCGTCGCGATTATTTCGATTTCAGCTTCGCCAGTACGGCCTTGAGCGTGGTGCGCGCCTCGTCGCCGAACCAGTCGCGTACGAAGGCGTCGACATCGCTGCGGTACGCCGCGTCAAATGCGCTAACCAGGTCCGCGCGCGCGATCGCGCGGGTCTTCGCCATTGCCAGCGGCGGCAGCGCGAGCAGGGTGCGCAGCCACGCGAACGCGCGTGGGGCGACCTTATCCGGCTCCGCCAGTTCGTCGACGAAGCCGATGCGCAACGCTTCGTCGGGATCGACCATGGCGCCTGTGACCATCAAGCGCTCGGCGCGATAGGCGCCGACCAGGCGACGCAAGCCGGTCTGGATCTCTGGTGGCACAGACAGACCGACCTGTACTTCGTTGAGGCCGATGCGATACGCGCCGCGCGCCATGACGCGGTAGTCGCAGAACGTCGCCAACACCGCGCCGCCGGCCGGCGCGTGGCCGGCGATCGCGACCACGATAGGTACGCTCGATGCGGCAATCGCGCGGCACAGCGTGGAGTATTCGCGCCACAATTCGCCCATGCGCCCGGCGGCGTCGAGTTCAAGCACGGCGGCGACGTCGAGGCCGGCGCTGAACATGCCGGGGCGACCGGACAATACGATGCCGCGCGCACCGCTGTCCGGCGCGGCGGTGATCGCTTCGCGCAGAGTGCGGCTTAGATCAAGGTCGAATGCGTTGACCGGCGGACGCGCGAGGCGCAGTTCGAGGATGTCGTCGTGGAGGAGTTGTTCGAGCATGCGATTCCCGGGTTGAATTTCGTTTTGCCAAGGTGCCCATGCGCATCACTTGAACGACTCCGTCCACTGATACTGCACCGTGTACGTAACCGTCGCCTCGCTGTTCGCGGGCACATCGAGCTTGAACTCGATCGTGTCGGAATTCTTCTTCTCGTACTTTGCCGAGGCCTGAGTGATGTTCCACTGCGTCCAGCGATACAGGTGCTCGCGAACGACAACGCTGCGCGCCGTGTTGGCCGCATTGCGCACGCGCAAGGCGAACGATTCGCTCAGGCTGTGCTGGTTCTTATCTATCTGGAAATCGGTCTGGCGGCGCTCGCCGCGCAGGTCGAAGGCGTCGCCGAGCTGGAGCACGACGGGTTCGTTCTTCGGCGTGTGCCCGATCTGGTCCTCGCCGATGAACTCGGGCGCGCCGTCGCCGGAATTCTGCAGCAGGCGCACGCGCCCGGCCGGCAGCGCGCGGTCGATGCGCA
>NZ_DASVOK010000074.1:0-1828 GCF_036383415.1 Rudaea sp.
GGATTAACTGCCGGCGTTCGAGCTGCTGTTGGCAGCTCAACGCCGGCGCAAGGGCCCGCTCGTCGGGCCCTTCGCTTTTCTGCTCCCGAATTTCCTTGCGATTCATGCGATAATGTGAAATTCACCGGCGCGCGTCTGCGCCGGTTCGTTTATCGGCATCCCATGGAACTCATTCGCAATTTCTCCATCATCGCCCACGTCGACCACGGCAAGTCGACGCTGGCCGACCGCATCATCCAGCTTTGCGGCGGGCTCGAAGCGCGCGAGATGGAAGCGCAGGTGCTCGATTCGAACCCGATCGAGCGCGAGCGCGGCATCACGATCAAGGCACAGTCCGTCTCCTTGCCGTATACGGCGAAGGATGGCAAGACCTACCAGTTCAACTTCATCGACACGCCGGGTCACGTCGATTTCAGCTACGAAGTCAGCCGCTCGCTCTCGGCCTGCGAAGGCGCGCTGCTCGTCGTCGACGCGGCGCAGGGTGTCGAAGCGCAGTCGGTTGCCAATTGCTATACCGCGGTCGAACTCGGCCTCGAAGTCGTGCCCGTGCTCAACAAGATCGACCTGCCGACCGCCGACATCGACAAGGTCAAGGAAGAAATCGAGGCCGTGATCGGCATCGATGCGACCGATGCGGTCGCGATCAGCGCCAAGACCGGCCTCAACGTCGTCGACGTGCTCGAGGCGATCGTCGCACGCATTCCGCCGCCGAAGCCGCGCGACACCGATCGCTTGCAGGCGTTGATCATCGATTCCTGGTTCGACAATTACCTCGGCGTCGTCTCGCTCGTGCGCGTGATGCAGGGCGAGATCAAGCCGCGTGACAAGCTGCTCGTGATGTCGACCGGGCGCACGCACGAAGTCGATTCGGTCGGCGTGTTCACACCGAAGCGGCTCGTGAAAGACGCGCTGCGCGCGGGCGAGGTCGGCTGGGTCACGGCGTCGATCAAGGACGTGCACGGCGCACCGGTTGGCGATACGTTGACCTTGGCCAGCAAGCCTGCGGACAAGCCGCTGCCGGGTTTCCAGCAGATGCAGCCGCGCGTATTCGCCGGTCTGTTTCCGGTGTCGGCCGACGACTATCCGGCGCTGCGCGAGGCGCTGGAGAAATTGAAGCTCAACGATGCCGCGCTCGTGTTCGAACCGGAGTCGTCCGAGGCGATGGGCTTCGGCTTCCGCTGCGGCTTCCTTGGCTTGCTGCACATGGAGATCATCCAGGAGCGGCTCGAGCGCGAATACGATCTCAACCTGATCACCACCGCGCCGACCGTGATCTACGAGATCCTGCGCACCGACGGCAAGGTCGAGCCGCTCGACAACCCGGCCAAGATGCCGGCAGTGAACTACATCGAGGAAATCCGCGAGCCGATCATCGTCGCCAACATCCTCACGCCGCCCGAGCACATCGGCAACGTGATCAAGCTGTGCGAGGAAAAGCGCGGCGTGCAGCGCTCGATCAACTACATGGCCAGCCAGGTGCAGATCAGCTACGAGCTACCGCTGGCCGAGGTCGTGCTCGACTTCTTCGACAAGCTGAAGTCGGTCTCGCGCGGCTACGCCTCGATGGAATACCACTTCGAGCGCTTCCAGGCCGGCCCGCTCGTGCGCGTCGACGTCCTCATCAACGGCGACCGCGTCGATGCGCTGAGCCTGATCCTGCACCGTTCCAGCGCGGATCGGCGCGGGCGCGAGCTGGTCGAGAAGATGAAGGAGCTGATCCCGCGCCAGCAGTTCGACGTGGCGATCCAGGCGGCGATCGGCGCGCAGATCATCGCGCGTTCGACCGTGAGGGCGCTGCGCAAGAACGTGCTCGCCAAGTGCTACGGCG
>NZ_DASVOK010000075.1:0-1908 GCF_036383415.1 Rudaea sp.
CTTGCTCGCGTCGAGCAGATAGTCCTGCGAGGCGGGTGCCGCCTGCGCATTCGCGGTTCCGAGATCGGCGCCGATGCTGCGCAGGCGCCCGTCGGCGTCGCGCTCGATACGCAGGTTGAGCGGGCCGTCGGCCGGATTCGACGGCAAGCCGGCGGGCAGCGCGAACAAGGGCAGTTCGCTGCGTGCGGAGACGGCAGTCGCCGGATCGGCCGTGCGCGCCGCAGTCGGCACGGCATTGCCCTGCTCGTCGACGACGACGAGATCGCGCAGTTGCGCATCGGTCAGCGTCTGGTAAACCTCGAGCGGCAGTTCGACCTGCCAGGCGGCGCCGTCGCCTGCAAGTGTCAGCGGCCAGGAATACGCGTAGCGTTTCGATTCGTCGCCATGCGTAGCGGTGGCGATGACGAGCAGGGCAGCGGACAACGCGGTGATGCGCTTCATGTCTTCTCCCCCGCTGCGACTGTCTTCGGCGGCACCGGCGCGAAGTAGCCGACCGCGACGAGCAGCACGCCGACCACGAGTACGCCGACGATCGAGGACAGGTCGTTGAGATAATTGCGATCGATCAGCATCAGCTTGACCAGCACGAGCGCCATCAGCGCCGCGCCGCCGAACCAGACCGCGCGCGAGCCGCGCTGCTTGCCGGCGAGCATCGCGGCGATGCCGGCAAGCGTCCACACGATCGACAGCGCCGATTGCGCGAGCGGCGAAGAGATCATGTTTGCATCCCACGGCACGCCGCCGAAGAAGTGCACGCAGCGCAGCGTGATCGAAGTCAGCAGGACGAGGCCGGCGGCCGCGAGCACGCGCGCGCGCAGTTCTGCGTCGAACCAGACCTTGCCTTCGCCCTGCGCCTGGCGATACCACAGCGCGAGCAGGACGAGCCAGCCAATCTGCGCGAGTTCGAGCGGGTTGAGCAGCGGCAGATACGGCAGCGGCGTCGGCCCGCCTTCCTGCACAAGGCCGGCGAGCCAGGCGATGCCCATGGCCGCGGCGAAGCTGCCGAGCAGCGGCGTGCGCAGCGAGTCGGCATCTGTACCAAGCGGCCAGCACACGAGCTTTGAGCGGCGCAGCACGAGCAGGTATACGGCCGCGAACGGGACGAGCAGGGACAGCGCGAACCAGATACCTCGCAGGCGCAGGTGATCGTGACTGAGGTGACCGAGTTCGAGCGATAGCAGGAGTATACAAATCCACAAATAAACAAAGTGCAAGATGCACGCGGCGCGCAGCTGCTCGGCGGCGACTGCCGGCAGCGTGCGCCATGCAGCAACAAACCACAGCGCCCAGGCGGCGAGATGCCAGCCTTCGAGCGGGCCATGATCGTCGAGCATGGTCAGGACGACGAATGGCAGGCCGAGCGCGATCGTGACCGCCGCCGGCATGAGCAATTCGCGCCAGTTCAATCGGCGCGCGGCTTCGATGGCGATCAGCGCGGTCGCGGCGAGGAAGGCGAGCCATGCGTCCCAATGCCGCGCATGCGCGGCGAAGCGTTCGATCTCGTTGCCGCCGCCGAGGTACCACCAGAATCCGCCCCAGACGAGGAACAGCAGGGTCAATGGCGCGCGCGCATCGCGCCGCTGCAGCAGGCGTGCGCTGACGAGACCGGCGAGGGCGAGCAGTGCAGCGCCGAGGAAGGTGCCGTTGAGGATCGGTGCCGCGTCCGCCGCGGCGGCAAAGCGGTCGCCGGCAATCGCGCCTGCGATGCCCTGCAGCGCATAGCCGATCCAGCGCGGAATGCGTCGCGCCTGGCGCAGGCCGAGCCAGACCAGCGCCGCGCCCTCGAGCGCGAACGTGCACGTGGTCGCCTGCGCCGACAGCGCGAGCGGCACGGCGATCGTGGCGAAGCCGAGCGCGAGCAGGGCGTGAGACTCGCCGAGCAGTTGCAGGCGCCAGCGGCGAATCTCT
>NZ_DASVOK010000076.1:0-10840 GCF_036383415.1 Rudaea sp.
CGCGATGAAGCCGAACAAAACGAAGGTGAGCGTCACCATGCCGACGGTAACGCGCCGTCGGGTCGCGAGTTCGACGATGTTCATGCTCAGGCCTTCTTCTCTTCGACCGATTTCTGCGCGAGCTGCTTTTCCTTGTCCTTGGTGTCGGCGTTGAGCACCTGCACGGCGGTGCCGTCGCGCACGGCGTTGCGGCCGACCGTGATCACCTGCGTGCCTTCTTCGATGCCGGAACGGATCTCGACCTTGTCGCCTTCGCTGTAGCCGACCTTGACCAGCTTGCGGTGCGCGACGAGGCCCGGCGCGACAGGCTTCGTGTCGCCCTTGCCGGCGTCGGCGACCTTGGTTTCAGGTTTCTTCGCTTCGTCCTTCTTCGCACCGTCCTTCTTGTCGTCGGCGGGCTTGTCCGGCGCCTTCTCGACGACAAACACGGCGGTCTCGCCATCCTCCTCGACGAGCGCGGAGCGCGGCACGGTCAGCGCGTCGGCGCGCTGGTCGTAGACGATGCCGATGCGGCCGAACATGCCGGGCTTGAGCGTGCCACTCTGGTCGTGGAATTCGCAGGTCACACGGAACGTGCCGCTGTTCGAGTCGACCACCGGCGCGATGCGCAGGATGTTGCCAGCGAACTTGCGTCCCGGCAGCGCATCGGCCTCGAGCACGACCGGCTGGCCGGACTTGAGGATGCCGAGCTGGCGCTCGGGCACGTTGAGCACGGCCTGCAGCGGATCCATGCCGACGATGCGGAACAGGTTCTGGTTGGTCTGGATCAGATTGCCGAGTTTGACCGAGCGTTCGGCGATCACGCCGTCGACCGGCGCCACGATCGTGGTGAAACGCAGATTCAGCGCAGCTTCCTCGCGCGCCGCACGCAGGTTCTGCATGTCGTACTTGGCCTGGTCGAAATCGCGCTGCGGGATGAGCTGCTTCTGGATCGCCTTCTCGCTGTAGTTGAAGCTCGCGTCGGCCTTGCGCATCTGCGCCTCGGCCTGGGCAAGCTTGGCGCGCGCCGTGTCCTGTTCGAGCTGGGCGAGCACCTGCCCTGCCTTCACGCTCTGCCCTTCCTCGACGAACAGCTTGACCAGCACGCCAGAGGTCTTCGCCGCGACCTGGGCTTCGTGGTCGGCGGTCAGCGTCGCCGTGCCGTTGTAGTTGGCCGCGATTTCGGCACGCGCGGCCCTGGCGACCTCGACCGGCACCGCATTGATAACCTCGGCCTTGGCATCCTTGGTGCCCTTGGCCTGGGCCGGGCTGCCGCCACTGCAGGCGGTTAGCGACAAGGAGACTAGGGCGGCACAGGCGAGGATCACGCTCGATTTCGCGATATTTTTATTGATTTTCATAGAGTTGGAAGACGCCAGGAGCGTTGGGGATCGGGAATGTTGTCGCTATGGTGTTATACTAAACTACATCACCATGCACTGAACATCCCCCAGAAGTCACGATTGTGGGGACGGCATGTGTCCGAGTTCGGGAGTTCGAGTGCAATCGATCCGGAATCGTTTACACCTCTCCCCAAGTTGCGACTCAATGGATGCAGTTTCCTCACGAAACGTTGCAGACGTAAGCGCCAATAGTCATGCCGACAGGCCCGATTTCGAGCCTGTTCAGCGCGGGTTGGCAATCTCGGCCATGGCTGCTCAAGGCTTCCGCCGATGCGACAAATTCCACATGTATACCGCCGGCGCGGACAGGTTCCGCTCCGCACCGGCAATGGCCATCCCGATCAAACACAACGATATGCCCGGATCCAAGTGTTCCACGTCCGGGTCGCTAGAAGTGAGCGCGCCGGGATTGATATACTCTCGCGCCCATTCTTCCACCGTTGCCGGCCCCGAGAACATGACGAGAACGAAGCTTGCCTGCGCCCTGATCGCACTGACCGCAGCCTTCGCTGCACCTGCATTTGCCGCCGACGCGGCTGCCGCGCCGAAGGGCGATGCAAAAGCGGGCAAGGCGCTCGTCTATACCTGCGGCGGTTGCCACGGCGTCACCGGCTACATGAACGCCTATCCGAACTATCACGTGCCGCGCATCGGCGGGCAGAACTACGATTACCTCGTCGCCGCCCTGACCGAATACAAGACCGGCCAGCGCAATCATCCGACCATGCGCGCCCAGGGCGAGAGCCTGTCCGAACAGGACATCAAGGACATCGCGACCTTTCTTTCCAGCCTGACCGCCAAGTGATCCGATACGGAAACCGACACGCCATGAAATTCGCCATTGCCCTGCTTTCCGTTTGCGGTCTTGCCTGCGGCGTCGCCCACGCGGAGACGATTCCTCTCGAAAAGGTGAAGGAAAAAGCCGCGACCTGCGCCGCCTGCCATGGCGCCGACGGCAACTCCGACACGCCTGCGCAGAGCGCGTATCCGCGCCTGGCCGGCCAGTACCACGATTACATCGCGCGCGCCCTGCACGAATACAAGTCCGGCGAACGCAAGAACCCGATCATGGCCGGCATGGCCGCGCCACTGAGCGAGGCCGAGATCGACGCGCTCGCACGCTACTTCGCCGCGATGCCGGGCAAGCTCGACGACCTTTCGAAGCACGAACAGGGCAACTGATTTCGCTTGGCACGTCATTCCCGCTCGCGCGGGAATGACGAAAAGCGCATCAACCGACGGCGCTCGCCCCGCCCTGTCCGCGGAAATACGGATTGCTGCCGCTGGCGTGATCTGTTGCGTCGCGCACCGCGGTGATCTCGGGGAAATGGCTGCGCAGGGTCTTCTCGATGCCCTGCTTCAAGGTCACGTCGGCCATGCCGCAACCGTGGCAGCCGCCGCCAAACTGCAACAACACGACACCGTCTGCATCGGCCTCGACGAGACGCACACGGCCACCGTGCGCGGCGATCTGCGGATTGATTTCGCTGTCGAGCACGTACTGCACGCGATCACCGAGCGGTGCGTCTTCACCGGGAACGCTGCCCTTGATATGCGGCGCACGTATCGTCAGTTGGCCGCCGGTCGCACTGACCTGATAGTCGACCTCGGCCTCGGCCAGCCAGTCCACGCTGGCTGCCTCGATATAGACGTTGAACCCGTCGCAGTCGATACACACCTCGTCGCCGGCCAGGTCCGCGCCTTCCGCATATTCGAGCACGCAGTCCGCCTTCGGCGTGCCGGCGTTGACGGCCTTGATGCGGATGCCGAGGTTGTCGATGTCCTGCTGCGCGAGCAGGTGGCGGAAATAGTTCTTCGCGCTGTCGGAAATACGAATCACGTCTGCTACCACTACCTTGTTTGAAAAGCGCGACCAAGGACGGCCGCTTCTTGATTCCCGCGTTCACGGACGAACGCAGAAATGAACCAGTACCATTGTAGTCCTCATTTGCCGCAAAGGCTAAGGCAGGCTGCCTGACGGTGGCAAATCCGTGGCATTGGTGATGCAATGACACAATCGAATCAACAATTGTGATCTCCATGCCCAACTTGCCTACGACTCTCGCCGAACTCGCCGCGGAAAAATGCCTGCCGCTCAAAGGTCGCGAGCATGCCGCATCGAGCGAACAGGCACAGGCATGGCTTGCCGCCCTGCCCGGCTGGAGCTTCGGACCGGATCAAGCGGATCTGCGCAAGGAATTCCGCTTCACCGACTTCGTCCGCGCACTCGCCTTCGTCAACGCGCTCGGCTACGTCGCCGAACGCGAAAACCATCACCCCGATCTCGAACTCGGCTGGGGCCGCGTGCTCGTGCGCTTCTCGACACACGATGTCGGCGGCTTGTCGCGCAACGATTTTGTTTGCGCGGCAAAAACGGAAGTACTCGTTTCACCGTAGCGGTGCGGCTTCCGTGCGCCGCGCACGGAAGCGATTTAACTCGGCCGCGCCCGCTTTGAGTTCTGTGCTTGGTGCGGGTTCGATGAATCGAACCCCTACGAACGCACCCGCCCCTTCCTCGACACCCCGCGCGGCAACGCATCAAGCACCGCCGCAAGATCGGGCGCCAGCGGCGCGGAAAAGCTGTAGCTCTTGCGATCGAGATCGAACTCGAACCGCGCCGCGTGCAGGAACAGGCGCTTGAGCCCGAACCCGCGCATGTTCTGGTTGAAACCCTTCTCGCCGTACTTTTCGTCGCCCGCAAGCGGGTGCTCGATGTGCTGGGCGTGAACGCGGATCTGGTGGGTGCGTCCAGTGAACAAGGTCACCTCGGCCAGGCTGGCGTCGGCGTAGATGTCGACGATGTGGAAGCGCGTCAGGGACGGCTTGCCGTCGTCGGCGACGCGGACCATGCGCTCGCCGCCCTGAAGCAGCGACTTGCGCAGCGCTGCGTTGACGTCAAATTTGGCCTTGTGCGTATGCCCCTTGAGCAGGGCAAGGTACTGCTTGGTCGTCTGGTTCTCGCGGATCAGTTCCTGCAGACCCGTCAAAGCCGAGCGCTTCTTGGCGAAGACGAGGACGCCACTGGTGTCGCGATCGAGCCTATGCGCGAGTTCGAGCGTCTCGTCCGGTCGCGCCGCGCGCAACAGCTCGATTGCACCGAAGGTCACGCCGCTGCCGCCGTGGCTGGCGACGCCGGAGGGCTTGTCGATGACGAGGAAATCGCGATCCTCGAAAATGATCGCCCGCTCGACCTGCTCGACCTGCGCCGCCGCCGGCATGGCCCCGCCCCCCGGCTCGGCCGTGCGCACGGGCGGGATGCGGACCTGATCGCCCGCGGCAAGGCGCACGCCCTGCTTGGCGCGTTTGCCGTTGATCCGCACCTGGCCGGTGCGCATGATGCGGTAGATCAGGCTCTTCGGTACACCCTTGAGCTGGCCGATCAGGAAATTGTCGATGCGCTGGCCGTCACGGTCGTCCGGAACCTGAACGAAACGCACGCCCGGGCTCGTTCCAACGCCTTCTTCCGCCTCGTTTTCCTGTGCGGGTTTTGCTCGATCGGGCCTTGCAAGATTCATTGAAGTTCGCGTCCGAATTGGATTTTTTGCCGCTCGTTCGATACAATCGAAGGGTATTGCGCGTCCTGGGTCGGCTATGCCGGCCGCAATGACGCACTCGTTCAGCTACGCCCTTCGTGCGCAGATGCGGGCCTCCAGTGGAGCCCATCTCGCCGCACACCGGAATCGTAACCGTTCGAGTCGAGAATTGCCCGAAAGTCGGCAAGACCTTCGGGGGTTTGCGGCAATACAGCAAGGGCTATGTTGAACGCCAGGCGCGATTTGAAAACGCGCCGGCACGAAGCGCTCCCGTGGACGCGTACCCAAGCCCACGGTCGACGCGACGCCGTCGCTGCCATCGTTTTCACGAGCTGGCGCGCAGGCATCGCGACGCGTAAGCGGTAGAGCGCGTTAAGGATGTAAAAAATGAAGCGTATGTTGATCAACGCAACTCAGCGTGAAGAGTTGCGCGTGGCTATCGTCGATGGCCAGTCGCTCTACGATCTCGACATCGAGATCCCCTCCAAAGAGCAGAAAAAGGCCAATATCTACAAAGGCCGCATCACCCGCGTCGAACCCTCGCTCGAAGCCTGCTTCATCGAATACGGTGCGGAGCGCCACGGCTTCCTGCCGATGAAGGAAATCGCGCGCGAATATTTCCAGCCGGGCGTCGACCACAACCGCGCCGGCATCCGCGAACTGCTCAAGGAAGGCCAGGAACTGCTGGTTCAGGTCGAGAAGGAAGAACGCGGCAACAAGGGCGCCGCCCTGACCACGTTCATCTCGCTGGCCGGCCGCTACCTCGTACTGATGCCGAACAACCCGCGCGCCGGCGGCGTCTCGCGCCGCATCGAGGGCGACGACCGCGCCAACCTCAAGGAAGAACTCGACAAGCTCAACCTGCCCGACGAAATGGGCCTGATCATCCGCACCGCCGGCGTCGGCCGCGACGCGGAAGAGCTGCAGTGGGACCTGGATTACCTCTTGCAGGTGTGGAAGGCGATTTCCGACGCGGGCGTCAGCCGCCCCGCCCCGTTCCTGATCTACCAGGAATCCAAGCTCATCATCCGCGCGCTGCGCGACTACCTGCGCAACGACATCGGCGAAATCCTGATCGACAGCCCCGAGCTATACAACGATGCACGCGAGTTCGTCCAGCAGGTGATGCCAAACAACCTGCGCAAGCTCAAGCTGTACCAGGAAACGGTGCCGCTGTTCTCGCGCTACCAGATCGAGACCCAGATCGAGAACGCATTCGAGCGCAATGTGCGCCTGCCGTCCGGTGGCTCGATCGTCGTGGACCAGACCGAAGCGCTGACCGCGATCGACGTCAACTCGTCGAAGGCGACCAAGGGCTCGGATATCGAGGACACCGCGTTCAACACCAATCTCGAAGCCGCGGTCGAAGTCGCGCGCCAGCTGCGCTTGCGCGACGCCGGCGGCCTCATCGTCATCGACTTCATCGACATGGAAAACCCGCGCCACCAGCGCGATGTCGAGGAAAAACTGAAAGACGCACTGCGCTACGACCGCGCGCGCGTACAGGTGGGCCGCATCTCGCGCTTCGGCCTGCTCGAAATGTCGCGCCAGCGCCTGCGTCCCTCGCTCGGCGAATCGACGCAGATCGTCTGCCCGCGCTGCGAAGGCCACGGCCGTATCCGCGGCGTCGAGTCGCTGTCGCTGTCGGTGCTACGCCTGGTCGAAGAGCAGGCGATGAAGGAAAAGACCGGTCAGGTGCTCGTGCAGGCGCCGCCCGCGATTGCCAACTTCCTGCTCAACGAGAAACGCAAGAACCTCGTCGAGATCGAGCTGCGCCATGACGTGCCGATCATCGTCGTCGCCGACGACAAGCTGGAAACGCCGCATTTCGAGATCCAGCGCATCAAGGGCAATGAACTTGGCAACGAGACCAAGCCGAGCTACGAGCGTCTGACACCGGTCGTGTCCGCGCCGCCGCCGCAGGTCGCCAAGCCGGGCGACGAACCCGAGAAGCCTGCCGTGTCCGGCATCGTGCCGGCCAATCCGGCGCCGGTGCGCGCCGAAGTCGAAGCGCCGCCAGCTCCGGCTGCCGCACCGGCTCAGCCCGCGAAGAAGCCGCAGGGTTTCTTTGCGCGCATCGCCGCGCTGTTCGCCGGCAGCCCGGCTCCGGCTCCCACGCCAGCCGCCGAGGAACGCAAGTCCGCGAACAATTCGCGCCAGCGTGATCAGCGTGGCAATGACGCGCGCCCGCAGCAGCGCGGTCGTGGCGATGCCCAGCGCGGCCAACAGGGGCAGCAGCGTGGCCGCAACGAGGGGCGTCGCGACCAGCAGCGCCAGGAGAATCGTCCGCAGCGCAATGAAGCGCGTCCGCAACAACAGAACCAGAACCCGCAGCAGAATCGCCGACCCGATCGCCCCACTCCGCCGCCGCCATCACGCAACGCTGCCCCGGCCGCAGCGACGACCGCGCCAAGCGAACGCGAAGCGCGCCCGGTTTCCGCCGTTGTTCCGAACGAGGCACTGAGCGAAAAACCGATCGCCGCGCTTGCTGCCGAAGCAACGACGACAACCGCGCAGAAGCCCGTCGACGCAAATGCTGCCCAGCAGAATTCCGCCGACGGTGAAGCCCCGCGCTCGCGTCGCCGCGGGCGTCGCGGCGGCCGCCGTCGTCGTCGCGGCGAGGGTGAAGTCGAGGCCAGTGTGGTTGCCGGCGCTGCCGCCCTGGCCGGCAACGACATCGTGCTCGACTTCGACGACGAAGACGATGCTCCGGCCGTCGTGCCCCAGGCCAAGCCGGCCGCGGCCACGCCCGCGATTCCCGTCGCCGCTCGCGCAGCGGATGCTGACTCGTCGCCGGCAGGCGCCGCGCAACAAGTCGTTGTATCGAGCCCGACCGAAGCCGAAGCTCCGCAGCAACGTCCTGCGGCCATCGTCGTACCACCGCCCGCCGCAGCTGCCGAACCTGCCCAGCAGATGCTGCCCATCGCCCCTGCGCCTGCTCCGGCACCGATGGAAATGCCCGCCGTCGACAAACCGGCGGCAGCGGTAGCGGCGCCTGCGCCTGCGGTTGCCTCGCCTCCGACAAACAACGAGCTGCCGTTCGCGCCCGTTGCGGACAAGCCTGCGGACTCGGCAGCGGTGCCTGTACAACCGCCCGCCGCACCCAAGGTTCAGCAGGCAGCGGTGCCGGCGAACTTCAACGACCTCGTCGCAGTGAAGGAAGTCGTGCCGCTGCACGTGCACATCGAACGCGCCTTGGCGGAACTGCGCGACACGCCACCGAAGCCCGCTGCCGCGGCGGCGAAAGCGGAGGAGCCGGCCGCCGAAAGCACGCCTGCCCAACCGCCCGCAGCTCCTTGAAACATGCTGCAATGAAAACGCCCCGCATCGCGGGGCGTTTTTTCATCCGCTTTCGCGATCCCGATCTATGGCGCAGCTTCACGCCGCGGCTTGTCCATCAGACCATGCGCGGTGGCGAGGTGGGTCAAGGTCACGACGTTGTCGATCGCGAGCTTTTCGAACAGACGGTACTTGTAAGTCGCCACGGTCTTTTCGCTGAGCTTCAGGCGATCGCCGATCTGCTTCGCGGCCATACCCTGGGCCAGCATCATCGCAACTTCGAGTTCGCGCGTGGACAACTCTTCGAAAGGCGATTCGCCGTTGCCGAGCGCGTTGCCCAGCGCGAGCTGCTGCGCGACATCAGTGCTGAGATAACGCCGCCCGTCGGCGATCTGGCGGATCGCCCTGACCAGTTCGTCGGCAGGGCAGCCCTTGGTCAGATAGCCGCTCGCCCCAGCTTCGAGCAGGCGGCGCGGAAACGGCGCATCGGAGGCCATCGTCAGGATCACGATGCGCGTGGCCAGCTTGCTGCGGCGCACACGCTCGGTCACCTCGATGCCGTTGACGTTCGGCATGTGCAGGTCGACAAGGGCAAGGTCGGGCTTGAGATTGCGGATCAGCTGCAAGCCGGCTTCGCCATCGTCCGCTTCGCCGACGACTTCGATGTCGGGCTGTTTCTCGATGATCATGCGCAAACCGGCGCGCACCAAGGCGTGATCGTCCACCATCACGATGCGAATCATCTGCTTCCCCCAGAGGACACCCCTGAACCACGTTACTGCGACCAGAAGGGCTTTACAAGCGTGATCCCGCCCCGCCCGCATGGTCAAGGCACCGGCATGTGCGTCTACTCGGCGGCAAGTTTCGCCAGATTGCGCTCGACGCGCTCGCGCTCGCCTGGCGGCAATTCCGGATCATCGAGCATCTGCCGGTAGATTCCAATGCAGCCGGCCTCGTCGCCGAGATGAAACAGCGCGAGCGCCAGATCGTCGCGCGGGCGCCAACCCCAAGCAGTGCGATCGACGAGCAATCGATCCGAAGTCGGCGGCAGCGCGATGGCCGCCAACGCGCAATCTCGCGCCTGGACAAACAACCGTTGCTTGAGGAAGAAATGCGCGAGCCGCATCGGAGCTTCCGCGCGCTGCGGGCGATAGCGCCACGCGTCGAGGCAAGTAGCGACAATCGCCTCGGCGGCCCATCCAGTCTGCTCGCCAAGCACCGCGATCATTAGCTTGCAGAAGTAGATTTCTTCCTCGGAACCGCCAGCGAGGCTACGCCGGCGGTAAGCCTCGATCGCCTCCGCCCACTGCCCCGCTTCACGCAGGCTTTGTGCCAGATAGAATTGATAGCGAGTATTTCCCGGCTCGCGCGCCAACGCTGCACGCAGCAATTCGGCGTCGCGGGCGTACTTCGCGCGCGCGGGAAGCCGGCTGCGCGCACCGTCCGCGAATTTGGCGATGCGCGCGCCATGCAGCGGCGTGTTCGGCACCTTACCCTGCGCGCTCAAGATCTCGTGCAAAACGCCGCGCCAGACCCAGTCGATATCAAGCCTGGCGAGCGCCACGATCCACGAGCTGATGCCGGCGACGACCGATTCGATCACGTAGCCAGGCGCCCCGAGGCTGCCGAAGCTGAAACCGGGATCGGTCTGCAAGGCATCGTCGGCGTCGATAAAAAAAGCGTAATCACCACGCCCGCGCGCCAGTTGCAACGCCTCGTTGCGGTTGGTCGAAAAATCGACCCAAGGGCGCTCGATCAGCTCACCGGGGATATCTTTCAAGAATGCACGCACGATCTCCTGCGTACCGTCACTGGAACCAGTGTCGACGATCGCCCAACTGTCGACATGAGATTTCACCGAGCGCAGGCAGCGCTCGATGACGGCCGCTTCGTCCTTGACGATCATGTTGAGGCAGATGCGCATGCTCGTGCCTACAGTCGTAAATCCCGGTCGTCGACCTACCCGTTCAAATCAGCGCAAATCCGCAGACATTGGCAAGGTCGAAGAAGCCCGGAAATGATGTCGCGATGTTTGCGCAATCGAACACGCGCACCGGGCCGCCGGCGACAAGGCCGGCGACGCAGAAGCTCATCGCGCAACGGTGGTCGCCAGTGCTGTCGGCTTCGCCTGCGCGCAGCGCGCCGCCTTCGATGACCGCCCCGTCCGGTGTCTCCTCGATGCGTGCGCCGAGCGCACGCAAGCCCTGCGCCATCACCGCGATGCGATCGGATTCCTTGACGCGCAACTCCGCTGCGCCGGTCACGCGCGTGATGCCATTCGCCACTGCTGCGGCAACGAACAATGCCGGGAATTCGTCGATCATGTCCGGCACGAGTTCGACCGGCACGTCGATGCCGTGCAACGGTGCTTGACGCACGACGAGATCGGCGATCGCCTCGCCGCCGGCCTCGCGCGCATTCGTTTCGCGGATGTCGGCGCCCATCAAGCGCAACACCTGCAGCAGGCCCGTGCGGCGCGGGTTCATGCCGACGTCGCGCAAGGTCAATTCCGAACCCGGCACAATGCTTGCCGCGACGAGGAAGAACGCTGCCGAGGAAAAATCCGCCGGTACGACGACGTCCGTTGCGCGCAGCCGATGGCCTCCGGAAAGCTGCGCATGCCCTTTGGAAAATTCGATCGGATAG
>NZ_DASVOK010000077.1:0-4210 GCF_036383415.1 Rudaea sp.
GGGAAGCCGGGCTCGCCTGGACTGTGTCGCTCGAGCCGGGCCGCGATTTCATCGGCCGCGCCGCGCTCGAAAAACAGAAGGCGGACGGCGTGCCGCGCGCGCTGGTCGGCCTGGTCATGGACGAGAAGGGCGTGCTGCGCCACGGCCAGCGCGTCGCCACGGCGCAGGGCGATGGTGAAATCCTGTCCGGCACATTCTCGCCGACCCTGGGCAAGGCAATCGCGTTCGCGCGCGTGCCCGCGGATGCGGCGGCCGGTGTCGAGGTCGACATCCGCGGCAAGCTCGTGCCGGTGCGCCTGGTCAAGTATCCGTTCGTGCGCGACGGCAAGGCCTGCGAGGGCATTTGACCCGCGCCCGGCGCGGCCATTTGATGTTTGCCGCCGCTGGCGGTGTAAAATTCGTCATCCGTTTTCTCCCCCATCCCTCGGCTACCCCTCAGGATTGAAGCCATGAACGAAATTCCCGGCGATCTGAAATTCATGAAGTCCCACGAATGGGCGCGCGTCGAGGACAACGGCAACGTGACCGTCGGCATTTCCGATCATGCCCAGGGCCTGCTTGGCGATCTGGTCTATGTCGAACTGCCTAGCGTCGGTGACGAGGTCAAGGCCGGCAATGCCTGTGCGGTGGTCGAGTCGGTCAAGGCCGCCTCGGACGTCTATTCGCCGGTATCCGGCGAAGTGATCGCGGTGAACTCGGCGCTCGGCGACAAACCCGAAACGATCAACGAGGACGCCTACGGCGAAGGCTGGATCTTCGTCGTCAAACCGTCCAATCTCGCCGAAGAATCCGAAGAGCTGCTTGATCCGGATGCCTACGCCGAGTCGATCGAAGACGACGAGCATTGATTTGCCGCGGTAACCCGTTTCCCAATGCAGGGCGCGTCTCCGACGCGCCCTTTGATTTATAGCGAGTCCCACGCCATGCCTTTCATTCCCCATTCCGAAGCCGACGTTGCCGCGATGCTGAAGGCGATCGGCGCAAGCCAGATCGAAGACCTGTTCGACGAAATCCCCGCTGCGCTCAAGATCGACGAGCTCAAGGCGGTGCCGCCGGGCCTCAACGAAATGGAGATCACGCGCCTGATGAAGGAGCGCGCGGCGCAGGATGGCACGCCGCTGAACTTTTGCGGTGCCGGCGCCTACGAGCACCACATCCCGGCCGCGGTCTGGGCGATCGTCTCGCGCGGCGAGTTCTATTCGGCCTACACGCCGTACCAGGCCGAGGCGAGCCAGGGCACGCTGCAGCTGATCTACGAATACCAGACGATGATGACGCGACTGACCGGCATGGACGTGTCGAACGCGTCGATGTACGACGGCGCGACCTCGCTTGCCGAAGCCGCGCTGATGGCCGAACGCTGTGCGAAGAAGGGTCCGCGTCGCGTGCTCGTGCCGAAGTCGGTGCATCCGGCCTACCGCAAGACCCTGCACACGATCCTGCCGCTGCAGAACATCGAAATCGTCGAACTCGATGTCGGCGCCGACGGCGGCATCGATGCCGCGGCATTGGCAAAGCAGGACGTCGGCCCGTTCACCGCACTCGTCGTGCCGCAGCCGAACTTCTTCGGTGCACTCGAAGACGTCGATGCGCTGACCGACTGGGCGCATGCCAAGGGCGCGCTCGTCATCGGCGTGGTCAATCCGTTGTCGCTCGCGGTGTTGAAGCCGCCGCGCGAGTGGGGTGGCAGCTCAGATTCGAAGCGGGGCGCCGACATAGTCTGCGGCGATGGCCAGCCGTTCGGCGTGCCGCTGTCTTCAGGCGGTCCGTACTTCGGCATCCTCGCCTGCAAGCAGGAGTTCGTGCGCCAGATGCCGGGCCGCATCGTCGGCCGCACCACCGACCTCGACGGCAAGGAAGGTTTCGCCCTGACCCTGCAGGCGCGCGAGCAGCACATCCGCCGCGCCAAGGCGACCTCGAACATCTGCACCAACCAGGGCCTGCTCGTCACCGCGGCGACGATCACGATGGCGATGCTCGGTCCGGAGGGCGCATCGCGCGTCGCCAACGCGAGCATGCACAACACGCGCGCGCTGCGCGATCTTCTCGTCGCCATTCCCGGCGTGCGTCAGCTGTACTCGCGGCCGTTCTTCCACGAGGTCGCGCTCGAACTGCCGCGGCCAGCGCATGAAGTCATCGAACGGCTGGCGAAGGACGACGACATCGTCGCCGGCTTCGCGCTCGGCGACGAGTACGCGCAACTCGGCAACGCGCTGCTCGTCTGTGCGACCGAGACGAAGACCGCCGCCGACCTTGATCGTTTTGCGCAGGCACTGCGGCGCGCGTTGAGCTGATCTTCGCCCCATGCGCGCGAAATTTTTCGCGCGCGCTGGGTGAAGTCGCGCTGCTTCCATCGCGTTTCTGGTGAGCGTCGAGAAAGTATACTTCGCGCAAATTCGCGCAAATCGGATCGAAAATCGCCGTTTTTCACCGGCAGCGAAAAAAAATTTTTCGTCCGCCGCCACCACCGTTCAGATGCCGTTGCCGAGTGAATGTCATCCGCCGACATGCGCGTGCCGCGGACGAGAGACGCGCGAAATAATTTTTATAAAAATAAACTTAGATAAAAAGTATACTTGACTCGGATGCGTCGCGATCGCTGGAGCCCGCATCAAATCTAGCTTTTGCCGATTCGATCGTCTCTCGGTCGCGCGAATCACGCGTGTTTCCGCAAATTCGGCCGAGCTCAAACGGACGTCCAAACGCACATGCGCGTTTGCATGTGCCGGGTGCGTCAGTCGCCGTGGAGGCGGTGCGCATGCGGCAAGCGGCAGGTCCGGACGCACATGCGTTAACACAAATCTGTTGACAGCTAAACACTTCGGGAATAATTTTTGCGCCGTCGTTACACCTGCACATGGAATCCATGACGGCGGCGAAGTTTGTAAAGCCTTACATCGAACACGGCAGCAAGTCCGACGCCGTGAAGAAAGTGACGGTATCCATCCCGCTTCACGTACTCAAACTTCTCTCTGATGAACGTACTCGCCGACAGGTGAACAATTTAAGACATGCGACGAACAGCGATTTGCTGGTCGAAGCATTTCTGCATGCTTTTACTGGGCAACAACTACCAACTGACGAGGAGCTAAGACGCGATATGGCTACGAAGAAAGCTGCAAAGAAGGCACCTGCCAAGAAAGCTGTGAAGAAGGTTGCGAAGGCCAAGGTTGTGAAGAAGGCCGCGAAGAAGGTTGCCAAGAAGGCCGCCAAGAAGAAGTAAGCTTCACCCGTTTCATCTTTTCACACGCAGTACTGATCGCGAACCTTCGGGTTCGATGGATTCACGGATGCGGAGTTGGCATCCGGTTTTTCCAGAACAAGAAAAGCGACACCCCGTTTACCTCTTCCCGTGACTGCCCAGCGCGGGAAGAGGCCTTAAACGAGACCCGTCTTCGCGGAGCGTCCGCTCCCGACTCCTTACGAACCTGTCTGCGCCTCGCGCTCCCGCGATCGTGCCGCTGCACCATTTCCCGTGCTTCCGTCATGCCGCTGCAACGCCGGCATGCGCTGGTTTGTGCACGGAACCAGACTTCGGTCATTGAATTGCAATCGCATAACGTGGTATCCATCGCACTTCGCAAAAAATAGGGGGCGAAGTGGCATGGCGAGCGGACGCAAGGGGCCCGGTCTTTGGGCCGCTCTGGTAGTGGTTGTAGCAGTTGCGGCAATTTCGGCTTATTTCCTTCTGGGGCGTGACACCGGTACGGGACAAACCGTGCCCGGAGCCAAGGCGCCAGGTACGGCGACGGCACCAGTGCCAAGCAAGCCGGCCGAGGTGGTCGGTGGCGAGGCATCCAAGCGCACCGATCTGACGATCGCGGATCTGCTGCGCAACGCCGGCACGGCATTGAGCGAGAAACGCTATATCGATCCGCCTGACAACAGCGCGGTCGACTTCTATCTTCTGGTGCTCGGTCGCGACGCGAACAACGCGGCGGCGCAGGAGGGCCTGCGCGAATTGTTCCCGCTCGCCACCGGCGAAATCGAGCAGAAGATCAATGCGGGTCAGCTCGACGAGGGACGTCGCGCGATCGATTTGCTCGGCAAGTTCGACTCGAACAACTACACGCTGACAATCCTGCGCAACAAGCTCGATCTGAAGAAGAAGCAGATGGATCGCGAGCAGGAGAAGCGCGATCAGGAAAAGGCGCTCGCAGCGAACGCCGCCAAGAATCCTGCGACGCCGGCGGCGACGACGCCCGCAGCG
>NZ_DASVOK010000078.1:0-9000 GCF_036383415.1 Rudaea sp.
CGGAATTTTTCGTTTCAAGGCAGTCCCTGGTTTTCGCAGAGGTAGTACATGCAAACGTTTTCGCGCAGACAGTTTCTCGGAGCCGGAGCGGCGCTGGTCGTGGCGTCATTGTCGCGGCGGCTGCCGGCCAATCCGCTGGACAAGCCCGTCGGCATCCAGCTCTGGACCGTCAACGACACGCTCAAGCACGATCCCGCCGGCACCTTGAACAAGCTCGGCAAGATCGGTTTCAAGGAGGTCGAGGCGGCGGGCTTTGTCGGTCTCGCGCCGAAGGAATTCCGTCGCTTGCTCGACGATGCGGGCCTGCGCTGCCCGAGCGCGCATCTGCAGTTCGACATGGACAATCTCGGCAAGGCGTTCGACGAGGCGCATGCGCTCGGCGCGACGTACGCGGCGGCTTCGTCGCTGATCGAGCCAGTCGGCAAGGCGATGTCGACCAAGCTCGAATGGAAATCGGCGATGAGCCGCGAAGAAGCCAAACGCACGGTCGACATCGCCAACCGCATCGGCGAAGCGGCGAAGAAGGCGGGACTGCAGTTCGCCCTGCACAACCACGATCGCGAATTCGTCGACCTCGGCAACGGCGAGGTCGGCTACGACATCGTCTGGCGCGAGACCGATCCGAAGCTCGTGCAATTCGAGATCGACTGCGGCTGGATGGTGTTCGCCGGGCGCGATCCGGTCGATTACTTCAAGAAGTATCCGGGCCGCATCCCGCTGATCCACGTCAAGGATTTCCAGCCGAAGAAAAACAAGGACGGCAAGCCGATGGCGGAAGAAATGCTCGGCTCCGAACTCGGCCGCGGCACGGTCGACTACAAGCCGATTTTCGCCGCGGCAAAGGCAGCCGGGCTCAAGCACTATTTCGCCGAGCAGGAAGGGCCATTCTCGCGCATGAGCCAGCTCGAGGCGGCGCAGGTCGCCTACGACTACCTGCATTCGATCAGCTGATTTTGCGACGGGCCTGGTGATGGAAAAGAATACTTTCGATGCAATCGTAGTCGGCACGGGCATTTCCGGTGGCTGGGCCGCGAAGGAACTGACCGAAAAGGGACTCAAGACGCTCGTGCTCGATCGCGGACGCATGGTGCGCCATGGCGAATATCCGACCACGACCGAGGATCCGTGGCAGCTTGAGCACGGCAACAAGCCGACCTTGCACGATCTGGAACGCCAGTCCGTGCAGGCGCGCACGGGCTACACGATCAGCCCGGCATCCAAGCACTGGTTCGTCGACGACGTGGACAATCCGTATGTCGAGAAATATCGCTTCGACTGGATGCGCGGCTACCACGTCGGCGGCCGCTCGATCATGTGGGGTCGGCAGAGCTATCGCTGGAGCGAGATGGATTTCGAAGGCAACGCGAAGGACGGCGTCGCCGTGGATTGGCCGATCCGCTACGCCGATGTCGCGCCGTGGTACGACTACGTCGAGACGTTCATCGGCGTCAGCGGTCAAAACGAGGGATTGGCGCAGTTGCCCGACGGCAAGTTCCTGCCGCCCATGGAACTCAACTGCGTCGAGCGCGAGTTCCAGAGCAAGCTCAAGGACAAGTTCGGCCGCGCGCTGACGATCGGCCGCGCCGCGCACCTGACCGGACCGCTCACGCACAATGAGAGCCCGCAGCGCAGCAGCTGCCGCAATCGCAACATGTGCATCCGCGGCTGCCCGTTCGGCGGCTATTTCAGCAGCAACGCAAGCACGCTGCCGTCGGCGCAGAAGACCGGCAACATGACCCTCGTGCCGAATGCGATCGTCTACGAGCTGATCTACGACGCGAAGAAGGGCAGGGCCACCGGCGTGCGCGTGCTCGACGCGGAAACCGGCGCGCAGACCGACTACTTCGCGAAAGTGATTTTCCTCTGTGCGTCGACGTTCGGTTCGACCCAGATCATGCTCAACTCGATCTCCGACCGTTTCCCGAACGGCTTCGGCAACGACAGCGGCGAACTCGGCTGCAACATCATGGACCATCACCTCGGCGCCGGTGCGAGCGCCATGGTCGAAGGTTTCGATGATCGCTACTATTCCGGGCGCCGCCCGAACGGTTTCTATATCCCGCGCTACCGCAATCTCGGCAAGGAGAAGCGCGAGTACCTGCGCGGCTTCGGCTATCAGGGCGGTGCTTCGCGCGCGGGTTGGGGCAGCCTGCAAATGGCGAGCGAACTCGGCGAGGAGTTGAAGAAGAAAGCGCAGGCGCCGGGACCGTGGAGCATCGGCATGGGTGGCTTCGGCGAGATCCTGCCGTATCACGACAACCGCGTGACGCTCGATCGCGATCGCAAGGACAAGTACGGCCTGCCGATCCTTTCATTCGACGCGCGCCTGCGCGAAAACGAGCTGCGCATGCGCAAGGACATGATCAACGACTCCGCCGAGATGCTCGAGGCGGCGGGATACCGCGACGTGCGCATCGTCGACGAGACCTACGGCATCGGCCTCGGCATCCACGAAATGGGTACGGCACGCATGGGGCGGGATGCCAAGACGTCGGTACTCAACGCGTTCAACCAGGTGCATGCGTGCAAGAACGTCTATGTCACCGATGGTTCGTGCATGACTTCGGCCGCGTGTCAGAACCCGTCGTTGACTTACATGGCGCTGACCGCGCGCGCGGCCGACCACGCCGTGCGCGAGCTCAGGCGCGGAAATATTTGAGGACGAAACCATGAATCGTCGCGAAGTATTGCAGCGCGTCGCCTTGTTGATGGGCGGTGCAGTTTCCGCACCGGCGGCCTTCGCCGTGCTAAATGGCTATGGAAAGGAGCCCGGGCCGGACTGGAAACCCGCCGTGCTCGGCGAGCCGGAACTGGCAGTCGTTTCGCGGATCGTCGACATAATGATCCCGCGCACCGACACGCCCGGTGCGCTCGACGTCGGCGTTCCCGCGTTCATCGACGGCATCCTGAAAGACGTGTACTCGCAGGACGCGCGCGATCGCTTCCTGCAGGGTGCTCGCGATTTCGATGCGGCTGCGCGTGAAGCGCAGCATAAGCCTTTCGTGAAACTGTCGGCGCAGCAACAGAAGGCGTTCGTGCAGAAATCCCAGGATGCCGCGATCGCCGACGAGCGTGCCTTGAGCGAGCGCAAGCAGAAAGCGCTCGTGCAGGAAATCCGCGACGTCACAATGCTGCCGCAACGCACCGAGACTGCGCCGGAAACGCATCAGCGTGCCTTCATCCTGACGGTCAAGGAACTGACCTTGCTCGGCTTCTTCACCTCGCAGCCGGGTGCAACGCAGGTGCTGTAATACGTGGCGATCCCCGGTGCCTATCACGGGTGCCTGCCGGTGAATCAGGCCGGCAACGGCAAGCGCTGGGCGACGTAGCTGCGGAGGATTGCGGTCGATATGATGGGAATCTTTTCTCTCTATCGGTCGGTTTTCGCTCATGAGCCACAACTATCGTTTTCGCATCGTCAACGTCTTTGCCGAATCGCGCCTGAGCGGCAATCCACTCGCCGTCATTGAGGACGCCAGTGGACTGAGCGACGAAGAAATGCAGCAGATCGCGCTGCAGTTCAACCTCTCGGAAACGACGTTCGTGTTGCCATCGGCCGACGCCGACGCGCGCGTGCGCATCTTCACCACGACCTTCGAAATGCCGTTCGCTGGCCATCCGACGCTGGGCACGGCGCATGTGCTGCGTTCGCTGGGACGGGCAGGTGATGCGCTGCGCCTTCACCTCAATGCCGGCGTCATCCCGGTCGTCGCGCAAGGCGACGTGTGGACGCTGACTGCGAACGTGCCGACCCAGCGCGCCTACGAATTCACGCGTGCTCAACTTGCGCAGGCGCTTGGTCTGCAGGAGAGCGACATCGCCGGCGAGCCGCTGTGGATGAATGCAGGAGTGGAGCAACTGATCGTGCCGCTCGCGAACGCCGACGCGGTGGCACGAGCACGCCCGCAACCCGACGCCTTCACCGCCCATTGCAGCAACGCGCGCGAAGCCCAGGCCTATGTCTACGCATTCGACGGCACGAAGCGCGTGATCAGCCGCTATTTCTGGGGACAGGGCGGCATGATCTCCGAGGACCCAGGCACCGGCTCGGCCTGCGCGAATCTTGGCGGCTATTTGCTTGCCAACAACTCAGTGGTGCCGTTCGCGTTCGACGTGCATCAGGGTGCGGCAACCGGACGGCCGTGTCGGCTGCATTTGACCGTGGATGGACAGAGGCGCATCCACGTCGGTGGTCGCGTGGTCGAAGTAATGCGCGGCGAACTGCAGCTCGACTGAAAATCGCAGGAACAAAGCCGCCGGCGTGCGGACTCTTCCTGCGCAGAAGCGGCATCGTTACACCTCTGCCGTCGCCCCGCACCAGCAGGCGAGCGCTTGCTCGTCAAAGTCGCAGTCCGCATCCAACTGGGCGAGTCGCATCAGGCAGCCTTTGAACGCCTCCGCGTCGGTGCGCAGGCCGAGCAGGCACATGCTTCGCAGGATGCGCGTGATGCGCAGGTTGTTGTGCGTCGGTGCTGTCGCCCATTTGGTTTTGCGGTCGTCCCAGTTCTCGCCCTTCTCGACATGCCATGTACGCTCGCGCAAGCCATAGAAGCGCAGCATGCGCAAATACGCGCTGCGCAGTCGATCACGCATCACCTCATTCGCTCTGAACGCGGCGATCGTTTCGCTGTCGAGCCACGGCGCATGCGGATTTGATCCGCTCGGCTCGGGCAGTGGGAACAGCCATTGCACATACCCCTGCGTGCGTTCGAGCCAGTCGTCGCCGCGCGCGAGAATATCGGCCAGCCGCCGACCGCGATTGTCGGGCTGGTCGTGCAGATAGAACGCGAAGATCCGAGCGCTTGCTTCGTTGGAATCGTGAGACAAGACGAGGCCTCAAGTCTTGGCCGTATTGCTAGTACAAGCGCAAAACAGATCGCTCGCCTATCACGTCGAGTCGAAAATGCTTTCTGTCGAGGTCGCCAGCCGTGATTCCCATGGCCAGGGAATCGACGGCTCTGGACGGCAGAAAACAAAAAACCCGCATGGGAGCGGGTTTTTCGGGTGCTTTCCGGATCGCGTTGGACTGCGTCGGACTCTGTATTGGTGCCCAAGGGGGGACTCGAACCCCCACACCTTACGGCGCTACCACCTCAAGGTAGTGCGTCTACCAATTCCGCCACCTGGGCAATTTGTTTCGGCTTGATGCGCCAGCCAATACGGTGCATTGCGAGCCGCATATGATACCCGCCCCGGCTCGCGCCGGTAAAGGGATCAGTGCTTTTTCGGCGCTTCTTTCTGCGTTTCGGTCTTGGCTTCCGCGGGCTTCGCCGGAGCGTCGCCTTGCTTGACCGGTGCCGTCGTCGCAGCCGGAGCCGGTGCGGCGGGCACATCGGACTGGGCCGCCGGAGCGGCGGAGCCGGTCGCGGGGGCGACAGGCACGTCGCCGTTGGCGGTCGGAGCTGCAGGCTGCGCGGGAACCTTCGGGGTTTCGAGCGCGCCCATGACGCCGAGGTCATTGCCGGTGGGCGTGAGCGTGCCGGCGTTCTTCAGGTACCAGGCCATCGCGAGGCTGAGCAGGAAGAAGATCGTGGCGAGGATTGCCGTGCTGCGCGAGAGGAAGTTGCTCGCGCCACGCGAACCGAACACGGTGCCCGAGGCGCCGCCGCCGAAGCCCGAGCCGGCCTGGGCGCCGGCTCCGCGCTGGAGCAGGATCAGGATGGTCATCGCGATCGCGATGAGCACGTAGACTATGTTGAACAGAGTGAGAACCATTTTGAATCCAGGGAATCAGGATTGCGCCGCAGCGCAGATCGCGAGGAAATCCGCAGCAACGAGCGAAGCGCCGCCGATCAGTCCGCCGTCGATGTCCGCCTGCGCGAACAGCTCGGCCGCATTGCCCGGCTTGACGCTGCCGCCGTAAAGGATGCGGAGCGAGCCGGCAATTCTAGCATCCAATTCAGCGACTTTGCTACGGATGAAGGCGTGCATTTCCTGCGCCTGGGCGGGGGAGGCGGTACGGCCGGTGCCGATCGCCCAGACCGGTTCGTAGGCGACAATGGCGTTTTCGAGCGCGCCGATGCCGGAAGCGGCCATGGTCGCGCCGAGTTGCTCGGCGACGACGACAAAGGCCTGGCCGCGGTCGCGCTGTTCCAGCGTTTCGCCGATGCACAGGATCGGGACCAGCCCGGCCTCCTGCGCGCGGGCGAATTTTTCGGCAACGCAGAACGCGTTTTCGTGATGCAGCGTACGCCGCTCGGAGTGGCCGACGAGGGTGTGCGTGGCGTCGATGTCGCGGACCATCGCGGCGGCCGTCTCGCCCGTGTAGGCACCCTGCTTGTGTTCGCTCACATCCTGGGCGCCGAAGATCAGGCGCGTCTTGGCATGACGCGCGACCAGTTCGGCCAGGTAGACGTGCGGCGGCAGGATGGCGATGTCGACCGCGTCGAGTGCGTTCGATGTGCAGGCGTTGGCGATCGCATCGACCAGTTCGTGCGCGGAGGCGCGGGAGCCGTGCATCTTCCAGTTTCCGGCGACGAGCTTGCGACGTGACATGGGCTGTTCTCGGCAGCAGGGTGATGTACAAAAGAATACATGCAAGCTGCGACCGGCGGCCCGCGGCGGCTTGTCGCGCGCCGCGAGCATCGCATGGGCACCTCGAAAGACCGTAGCGAGCGAAGAGAATTTGCGCGTCGCCGGAGCGCAGGAACCGGAGTGTACATACGAGTACATGAGGATTCCGAGCACCGCCGGCGCGCAAATTGTCGAGCGCAGTAGGTTTTTCGAGGTGCACACAAGTTGTTGCATCGCGCAAGCGTTGGCAAGACTGAACGCGCGGACTATCATATTCACGTTGAGCCGCTGCCGTTTGCGCGGCTCCGGATGTGAATCCGTCGTCTTTCCGTTGCGATGCGGCCTGCGCCGTGTAGTCGGGTTCGACTGTTTTTCTGGATTGACCGCGCTGTGCGGTCGCTGATGCGGCAGAAAACTCCACAAGCTTTTGGAGTTTCCTGACCAGGGATGGTCTGATGCGAGCGCACTGCGCTCGCGTAGCCGAGTCCGGGCATGTACCGGACTCGGCGCGTCTGAAAAAATCCCGGACGGATTTTTTCAGACAATTGAAGGATGGGCGGAGGCTTTGCGTGCTGGCTGAATATTTTCCGATTTTGCTGTTTCTTCTCGTCGCCGGCGGTATCGGTATCGCCCTGCTGTTGATCGGTGCCGTGCTCGGCCCGCGCAGCAAGAACAAGGAAAAGTCCGAAGCCTACGAATGCGGCTTCGAGGCCTTCGAAGACGCGCGCATGCAGTTCGACGTGCGCTACTACCTGATCGCGATCCTGTTCATCCTGTTCGATCTCGAAATCGCGTTCCTGTTCCCGTGGGCAGTGGTGTTCAAGCAGATCGGCCTCGTCGCGCTGGTCGAGATGGCGATGTTCCTCGCGCTGCTGCTGCTCGGTTTCGTCTATTGCTGGAAGAAAGGCGCCCTGGAATGGGAATGACCGCCTGCCTCGGAGCGCGATTTGTCGAAGTCGCGGCTTCTATTGAAAAGTCCGGCCATGGATGGTCGGTTCTTGATCTTGGCAAACAGGGATGTGAGCGGAAATAAATATGAGCAATACCGAAACCACAATCGAGAAGCATCTGTTCACCAATCCGGTTGCGACCGGGCCGGTGGAAGACATCCTGCGGCCGGGCGAGGGCAATCCGTTGCTCGAGCGCGGTTTCGTCACCGCTTCGCTCGACTCGCTGATCAACTGGGCGCGCACCGGCTCGATGTGGCCGATGACGTTCGGCTTGGCCTGCTGCGCGGTCGAGATGATGCACGCCGGTGCGGCGCGCCTTGACCTCGACCGCTACGGCGTCGTGTTCCGCCCGAGCCCGCGCCAGTCCGACGTGATGATCGTCGCCGGTACGCTGGTCAACAAGATGGCGCCGGCGCTGCGCCGCGTCTACGACCAGATGCCCGATCCGAAGTGGGTCATCTCGATGGGTTCCTGCGCGAACGGCGGCGGCTACTACCACTATTCCTACGCCGTCGTGCGCGGCTGCGATCGCATCGTGCCGGTCGACGTCTACGTGCCGGGCTGCCCGCCGACCGCGGAAGCGCTGGTCTACGGCATCCTGCAGCTGCAGAAAAAGATCCGCCGCTCGAGCCCGATCGGCGAGAAACAGATCGCTTCGGCCAACTCGCCGCAGAAGCAGGTCATCAACAGCAACATCATCGCGCGCACATGAGCGACACGCCCGCCACCTCTGCCGAGGCGCCCGCGGCGCCGACCACGCTCGCGCAGCGCATTGCTGCGCGGCTCGGCGACAAGATCATTTCGACCGGCGAATCATTCGGCGAAACCAGCGTCGAGGTGCTGCCGGAAAACTGGCTCGCCGTAGCGCAGGCGCTGCGCGACGAGGCCGATTTCCATTTCGAGCAGTGCATCGATGTCTGCGGCGTCGACTATCTGAGCTACGGCGACGACGAGTGGGATACGCGCGACGTGTCCTCCACCGGCTTCAGTCGCGGTGTCGAAGGTCGCAACGTCGGCCGTTTCAAGTGGGGCGAGACGATGAGTGCCGAGGGCGGCAGCGCCCGAGGCATCATACCGGTGGCCGAACTGCAGCATCGCTTCGCCGCGGTTGCGCATCTGCTCTCGATCAAGAACAACCAGCGCGTGCGTATCCGTTGCCATGCGCAGGACGATGCGCTGCCGGTGGTGCCGTCGTTGACCGGAATCTGGCCCGGCGTGAACTGGTTCGAGCGCGAGGCGTTCGATCTGTTCGGCATCATGTTCCCCGGCCATCCGGATTTGCGCCGCATCCTGACCGACTACGGCTTCATCGGCCATCCGTTTCGCAAGGATTTCCCGCTCTCCGGATTCGTGGAAATGCGCTATGACCCGGAACAGAAGCGCGTGATTTACCAGCCCGTCAGCATCGAGCCGCGCGAAACCGTGCCACGCGTCGTGCGTGAGGAACATTACGGGGATGTCGAATGACTGCCTCGAGCTCGCGGGTCATTGGGATGAACTTTAGCTCCGACGTAACTTTGGCTTCGCAAAAGTTAGT